>CP034537.1:6728987-7050475 GCA_004000515.1 Pseudomonas poae | reverse complement strand
CTCGCTGATCACTGCACGCAACTCTTCCAAACTTCATTTTCTGTGCTCATCAACATCCCTTCGTTGATTTAGTAGCTCGTCATCCGGAGGATAGCGAAAGGTACAATTTTGATGCCCTATGTGCTGAGTGCCCGGCAGATTCGCCCCAGCGGCATACCAGGATCTGTGAGATATACTGCACCAAGCCTTTTCGACGTCCCTTATTGCGCGGCTCCAGCCTCAGCGTGGAGCGCCCTCCATATACCGTGAGCGTCAAAATGACCATGAATTTGACTGAAGAGGAAATGCGCCAAGCCCTCTTTGGCCTTGCCCCTCTACTCCTGATGCCGTCAACGAAGTACACGCGGTCAAGCCGGCAGTGCATGCACCAGTCAAACCATTTCTTCGTAAGCCATCGTCCCCAAGACTCCGGGTCACCCTAAAAGTCACCAAGACCTATGAAGGCGAGGAGGAGATGTTTTCCTATGACGCCAATACGTTGAGCAGCTTGATTGCAGAGCAAGAAGCCCGAAGCGCCGCAAAGAAGCAGCGTTACAAGTACTTCGAGCTCGTGTCCATCGTTGCTGTCTAAGTAGGATGGCATCGCCCCCCCGCCATAGCTTCGGCTGCGTTTGACGATTGGTATTGACAAAGTCTTTGAGGGCAAAGAAAAAATTTCTCTCCCTGAGACCTATATATAGAACTGGGTTAGTCGCTGGCCTGAAAAATACTGAGTTTAAGGAGAACGTGATCAGCCTGAGCCAAACCCCCGCTAGCCTTTTAACCAATACTTATCCACAGTTGATCGACTGACCCCCAACTGGCGTACGACCATCATCTTCGCAAGCCCTTCAGCCTGGAGTTTCCGGACAGCCTCCATGGTTTCATCAGCGCGTGTACCGCGCACGCCCCTCACCGCCGATTCCTGAGGCGAGCTCCCTAACCCTCCGGAGTCAATGAGGTGATCAGCCTGGATATCCCAGGAAGCCTTGTAGTCGTCCAAATCCACACCCAGCAGGCGGGCTTCTACCGCCAAGAACACTTGGCTGGTAGGAACCCCGACCAGCTCACAAAGGGAATGCAGCTTGATGGCTGTTATGGCTTGTTGTCCCTGTTCAACCTTAGCCAAGTGAGTCCGGCTTAATACCTCGGCGCAGGCTTCCCGCGTGAGGCCTGCAGCGACCCGAAGCTCGCGCAGAACTTGGCCTAAAGTCGGCTGAAATTCCATCTTTTGGATGTGCTCACAAAAGAAAAGAATGAAGCCACGCTTTGACGCCCAGCATCGTCAGTGTATACAATTCATTAAGAATGCATTCTCGTTTTCAATATACGGTAAAAAGACTCATGCGACTCCTTGCGATGTCGGATCTGCACGTCGAGTTCGAACCCGTTGAGCTGCCAGATCCGTCGCTTTATGACGTGGCGATACTCGCAGGGGACATCAACATCAAAGGCCGAAGTTCGGATTGGGCAGGCGAGCACTTTTTTAAGCCGACGATTCTGGTCGCTGGCAACCACGAATTTTATAAGTCGAGTTGGGAAAAGACGCTTGACCGATTGAATTCGCCTAGTGCGTCACATGTGCATTTCTTGGAGCAGCGCACGCTCACCCTGGATGGTGTCCGCTTCGTGGGGTGCACGGGGTGGGCGGATTTTGACGGCACGGGCAACGCGCCTTTGGCGATGCTGGAGGCCCGCGCGCTGATGAACGATTACAAAGTCATTCGGGTTGAGCCGCAGTACCGAACCCTGGTGCCCCAGCAAACCCGGCAAGTCGCGCAGCAATCTCGTGAGTGGTTGCGTAAAGAGCTGGAGCAACCGTTTCAGGGCAAGACGGTGGTGGTCACGCATTTTCCACCGCTGATGCACTTTGTCCCGGATTACGGCAAGCATCCGCATCTGCGTGCTGCTTATGGCAACAATTGGCAAGAGTTCCTGGAAATGAAAATCGATCTGTGGGTTTTTGGGCACACTCATTCGCCGGTGGATGAAACCATCAACGGCATCAGGTTCTTGTCCAACCCGAGAGGTTACCCAGGGGAAGAAGTGAATTTCGACAAACAGTGCGTGATCACGCTTTGAGTAGCTGGTGATCGCCGAGCAGAGGTTTTTTAAGTGTACTTTCCAGCGAAGCTGATACAGGCCTCAAAGGTCGCGTTCAGCTCTGAAATCAGCGGTTACTTGCTTGATGCTCGGCTCGTGGGCGCAGGTTTCAAAGGCGCGATGTTCTTCGACATCCATCAGCGTGCGGGTAACGGCGATACTGTTGTCACCGGTGACATTGCGAACATGGAGGAGGAGCAGGGTATTCAATCGCACTCACCGTTAGAGGTGAGCGGTATGTGATTGTCACCTTCCTTTTGTTCATGGTTGAGGAGGTCAATGGAGTCGAGCAGACCGTCATTTATTCCATGACGCGAGACGGTACTGGCTCGAAAGCATAGCCCCACCTGAACAGCCAAAAAACACAGACTTACAAAAGCCATAAAGACCCAAACCCTCCATTTATGGAAAGGAAAATCCATGTCGGACATTGATGTGCAGCAGATGATTGGCCCAAGCGCCATCATGCAAGGGGCTGAAATCAAGCTGGAAGAAGCCATTCGAGTCACTCGGGAAAAATTCCCTGATCGCAGCTTCTGCATCGTAAACGAATGGGTTTGGCTTGATCTGGATGCTCCTGACCTTGTCGTCGAGGAGCTTGCTTTGGAGGGCATGAAGCCAATCATGCTGCTGGTCTTTGAGGTGCTATTCGATAGCTCCACGAATTCCAATTCTCATTGGTTTCGGTCGACGCCTATGATGGACTTTACTGATGGCATGTTTTTCAGACCCAGAACAAGCTGTATATCTTGCTGGGTAGTGGCCGGCGCACATCCATGTCTCTTTCCGGTGTAGTGAGAATGTTCTGAACGTTGTCTGACGAGAGGGCAACGAGATCCTCATCACGATAATGGTGAGATTACCGACACCATGGAGGCTTGCGGATTATGATCAGCGCAATCGTGTTCGATGGGTTCGGCACCATCGTTCGCATCAACCAACGAACGAATCCTTACCGTGAGTTGATTCGCGAAGGCCGACGCCAAGGTGTCGAGCTGCAACCTGATAGCACCCGTATCGCGATGACGATGAACCTCTCACTCGATGAGCTGGCATCGGAATTGGGTGTTTCACTCACGGCTTCGAAACGAGATGAGCTACACCGTAAGCTTGATACAGAGATTTCGTCTATCGAATCTTATCCAGACGCCGTCGAGGCTGTATCGCTCTTGAAAGGTCATGGGATCAGAACTGGCATTTGCTCAAATCTCACACGCCCATACGGCCCTAAAGTCCGAGAAGTCTTCCCGCACATGGACGGATACACCTTCAGCTTTGAAGCGGGGGTCATGAAACCCGATCCCAGCATTTACCGACTGATCTGCAACCAGATGGATGTGGAGCCAGGTCACTATTTCAATGACGGATTAGGGCGGGTGCTGATGATTGGTGACTCACAAAACTGCGACCAAGATGGCCCGCGCGCGGTGGGCATTGCGGGCTTCTATCTGGATCGGAAGGGGCACGGGAAAATTCATGATCTGATGCAGTTTGCGAAAATGGTGATCGCCCACAACGGCCAGCAGTTAATTTAAATGCACTGGTTACCTCTCAATCTGTAGGGATAAGACGGTTTCCAATCACTCGATCCGTTGGGCTTTCCAGCCCATGGCTTTTTCTATGTGATTTTCCGTTTATCTGACAACCACTGATTTTGAATGATGTGCAAATAAAGGATTTTTGTATGTCGCAGGAAAAGCACTATCGGATCAGTTACCTTCTCGATGGTGTTTTCAAAAGCTTTTACGTTCGCGCGCAGAAGATGGACAACGCAGAGGCCTGGCACTGGGCGACGGTTGATGCGGCTTACGTAGAAACGCAATTTTGCTGAATCTTAGAGTTTGGAAGGTGAATTCACCGAACGCTTACAGACCAACTGCGCCCATCGGTCGTGAAGCGCAGCCAGCATTTCGGAGAAATGGCCTTCGTGATCGCTTTTAATGGCCCATAAAAGTGTCAATACCGTTGGACTTATCATGAACACCGAAACGATCCACCAGCGTCAACGTCGCCTGATTCATCCCGATCACATCAACATGGATACTTTCGCGATGTAGCTTTAGCACCACCTTGTCCAAAGCAGCCACAGCAGTGATGTCCCAGAAATGGGCTTCACGCAGGTCAATCGTAAGGGTGTCCAGCCGCTCTTTTAGATCAAAGGCGTTGGAAAATCTGTCCGCTGAGCCAAAGAAAACCTGTCCAGTCACGCAGTACGTACGGTGGGCATTTTCAGGGTCACGCTTCGAGGTCACTTCTAGGTAGTGCCCAATCTTGTTAGCGAAGAACATCGAAGCCAGCAACGTGCCGGCAACAACTCCGAATGCTAGGTTGTGGGTCGCAACTACCACCACCACCGTGACAAGCATCACTATGTTGGTTGAGAGCGGGTATTCCTTAAGATTGCGGATTGATCCCCAACTAAAGGTACTGACAGAGACCATAATCATCACCGCAACCAAGGCTGCCATCGGTATCCTGGCCAACCAATCGCCCAGGAAGATCATCATTATTAACAGTGAGATCCCAGCGCTTAAGGTGGAAAGGCGTGTACGTCCGCCAGATTTAACGTTGATCATCGACTGACCAATCATTGCACAACCCGCCATGCCACCTACGAGGCTGCTTACGATGTTGGCGACCCCCTGACCTTTGCACTCTCGGTTCTTATCACTGGTGGTGTCCGTCAGGTCGTCCACGATAGTCGCCGTCATCATCGACTCCAGCAGTCCAACCACTGTCAACGCGGTTGAGTAAGGAAGGATGATCAGCAGGGTCTCTAGATTGAGCGGCACGCATGGCCACATGAAGATCGGTAGGCTATCAGGCAACGATCCCATATCTCCTACGGTATGGATTTTTAGCCCCGTGTAGATAGAGATTACGGTCAGCACGATGATGCATACCAGCGGCGAGGGCAGCAGTTTCCCTATGACTGGTACACGAGGAAAGAGGTAGATAATTGCCAGTCCGCCCAACGTCATGGCGTAGACAGGCCAGGTAACTCCCGTAAGTTCTGGCAGCTGTGCCATGAAGATGAGGATCGCCAAGGCGTTGACGAAGCCAGTCACGACCGAGCGCGATACGAAGCGCATCAGTTCGCCCAGCCTCAAGTACCCAGCAGCTATTTGCATTACGCCGCACAGCAAAGAGGCGGCTAGAAGGTACTGAAGTCCGTGATCCTTGACCAGATTCACCATCAGCAAAGCCATGGCACCTGTGGCAGCAGAGATCATTGCAGGTCTGCCACCGACAAAGGCGATGACCGTACAAATGCAGAATGAAGCGTAGAGACCAACCTTGGGGTCTATTCCGGCGATGATGGAGAAGGCTATAGCCTCGGGAATGAGAGCGAGCGCAACAACGAGACCAGCAAGGATGTCCGCCCGGACATTGGACAGCCAGGCGGCTTTAATTTTTTCAATCATGATTTACCCATAGCAGGCACGGCATGACGCACAACGGCTAGCGCTGAGCAATGCGGGTGCATCTGTCTTCAATTGAGTTGTGGGTTGGCGGCGACAAAAAAATCAGGCGCGGCGAATTTCAACCGCAGCTAGGTGGCGGTCAGGGTATTGCGAGGGGGCGTTGCGCTATGGCGGCGTAGGCAGCCAGTTGGAACGGGGCAAAGACATTTCCTTCTAGGTGTCGTGGAAAGCCCGTGAATGATACCCGGCTGAGATTCACCCTTACAACCTCGTTCAGATAAGCGAGAATTCAAGATCGACAGATAAGTAGCTCAGTGCAGCGCAAGGCGAAAAGCTGTCTTATGGGGTGTGACTAATTTATGATGCCAGGATGATAAATTTGGATGCAGCATCATGAGTACACGTTCAGACCTTTTGACCAGCGCTGAGATCCTGCTGCGAACGAAAGGCTACGCAGCCTTCAGTTATGCCGACCTTGCGGACGACATTGGCATCAAGAAGGCCAGTATTCACCATCACTTTCCCACCAAGGAAGGCATGGCAATTGCCATCGTCGAGAGCTATCTGTTCCGTTTCAGGAAGCAGTTGGAAGCTATCAATGATGAGAACGTTGGCATCGTTGACCGGTTGAAGGCGTTCGCGTTGATGTTCGCGCACAGCAGCGAAAACGGAATGCTTCCGCTCTGCGGGGCTTTGGCCGCTGAGCTTTTGGCTCTGCCTGAAAGCCTTAAAGCAATGACTAAGGATTTCTTCGAGATCCATCTGACTTGGCTCCAAGAGAATATCAAGAAGGGCCAAGATCAGGGTGTGCTCAAGCCCGAACTGGATGTGATCACAGTTTCAAGGTTCATATTGAATGCCTTGGAAGGTGCAAGCTTTGTATCTTGGGCAATGAGCGATGACTACGAGAAGTCTTCTGGATTTGATTTGATTTTGGCCGGAATTCTGCGTTCCGAAGCCTAACCATTGATTGGACTTGATTGAAGGGCGACGGAGTCTCGTCGCCTTGTTTGTTCCATTTTCGATATCGTGTGTAGATGATCCACGGACAACCTTTCATTTTCTTGGACTTGTTCCTCGCTTATCGCTGAGTATCAGCCCGATTCCTCCAAGCACTGCCAGCGATGTAAGCGCTAATCTAGTAGTCAGGCTTTCATCTAAAATGAGCACACCTGCGAGCGATGCCAAAACAGGAACGCTTAGCTGGATGCTTGCTGCCTGAAACGACGAAAGCGAACGCAGCGCTGCGTACCAGATGGCATAACCAACTCCTGAAGCAATAGTCCCCGACGCAATTGCGCAAAGGACACCGGAAATGTCTATTGAAAGCTGATTAGCGAAAGGAATTGATGCAAAAAGCATCATTGGGACGGCTCGCAGGAAATTCCAAGTAGTAGATGCGAGTGGATCATTCGATTGCTTTCCAATTAACGAGTAAACGGCCCACGCAATGCCAGATAACAACATGATCCCTGCGCTAGCCAGAGGAGGCGACGTGGCACCTGGTAGTAACAGAGCAACCAAGCCGCCAATAGCAAGTACAAGACCTGTAATCGCTACGACATGCATCCTTTCGCCTTTGTAAAAGCCGTATCCAAGCATAGACAGCTGGACGGCACCGAACAAAATGAGCGCGCCTGTTCCTGTGTCCAGATTTAGATACGCATATGAAAAAGCGAACGCGTAAGCAAACAAGGTGAACGCACCCAACCAGCTCCCAGCGGAGCGAGAAGAGGTGCCTTTGATTGTTAGGATCACCCAGAGCACAATGGCTCCGCTCAACAACCGTATAAGTGTAAAGGATGTAGGGTCTATCTCAGTATGACGAAGTGCCAAGCGGCATAGAACCGAGTTGGCTGCAAAGGCCAACATCGCTAGCGTGGTGAGGAAGATAACCTGTCTCACCCCTTTGAATGAAAACATGTCAATTATGCGCTGAGACACCAATGGCTCCTTATTGAGCAGGTGTGGTTTGCTGTCCAATAGCACAGCCCATCAAGAGCTGTGCCTAATGGATATGACTAGCGGCGTAATCTATTGAAATGTGCAAAGCCAACTTCGAGATCGGCGATTAAGTCATACGGATCCTCGAGACCGATATGCAGTCGCACTAGATGGCCGTCAATGTCCCATTGGGTCACACTTCTGACTGGTTTAGGATTCGCAAGCATTGCCAAACTTTCGAAACCACCCCATGAGTAACCGATAGCAAACAGCGATAGATTATCCAAGAGAGCATCTGCTGCTGGCTGGCTGGAAGGCTTTGTCGTAAACGACAGCAAGCCAGATGCTCCTTTGAAATCCCGTTTCCATAAGTCGTGTTGGGGATGGGATTCTAATGCCGGGTAATGAACGGCGATTACCTCCTCTCGGCCCTCCAACCACTTGGCTACTATCGTCGCATTCTTATAGTGACGCTCCAGGCGCACGTCTAGCGTTCTCATCCCTCGAAGGGCTAGGGTCACGTCGTCCGGGCTGGCAAATAAGCCCATATTGAAGTGGTATCGCTTGAGGCTTTCCCATGCTCGCTTGGATGCGGATACGGTGCCAAGAACTGCGTCGGAGTGGCCGACGATGTATTTCGTTGCTGCCATGATGGAAAGGTCGACGCCAAGCTCCATCGTCGGGCAGTAAAGCGGTGTGCCCCATGTATTGTCTGCAATAACCATGATGTCATGGTCATGGGCAACATTCGCTATGGCAGGGATGTCCTGTATCTCTAGCGTCAGGGAGCCAGGGGATTCTAGATAAATCGCTTTCGTGTTAGGTCGGATGAAATCAACAATGCCGGAACCTATCGTAGGATCGTAAAACGACACCCCGATCCCTAAGCGCTTTCCCACTTCTTCGCAGAAGACCCTCACTGGCGCATAGACATTGTCGGCAATCAAAATGTGATCACCCGTCCCGACTACGGAGAGTATCGCAGTCGTACACGCGGACAGCCCTGAAGGGCATAGAACCGTGCCTTCCGATCCTTCCAAGTGCTGAAGGGCCTCAGTGAGTGCCTCCGTTGAAGGATTGTTCCAACGTCCATAGGCGTATTTTTGACGTCCTTCGCGCATCGACTCGCAGGTGGGAAAGGCAACGGTTGAGCCCCGATAAACGGGCGTATTAACGAATCCGTGATGTTGATCAGGCTCGATAGACGCGTGGGCGAGTAAGGTCTGTACGGTTTTGTATTTTTTCATACCGGATCCAATTCTTACCATGGTGAGGATGGGTTGGGTTGCATAGCCGTTTAAGATTCAAGATTTAAATACCATTATCACTAAATGTCTACCACTAGGTTGGCATTTAGAGAAATGCGCCTAAAAACAACAGGTTGAAAATAACTAAAAAATAGCGTTTGCACGGCTACCATGTGAATGGTAGGTTTTTTGTGCCTCGGGATTTAGCAACCTGGTCGACCTAAAGGTGATGATCTGAGCGTGCTACGGCATTGGGTGGGAGGGCTGTAATGTCGTTGACGGCATTGGAGTCCAAGGCGTTTCCCGCACGTCCCATGGGATGGGAGAAAGAAGTTAAGTTTGCAAAAGACAAGAAAAAAACTGCAAATTAATCGTTCGGGTGCCACATGAAAAAACAAAAAATCAATCCTCTTCAAAAGTTCAATGCTGTAACGAACTTAAAGATAGATCGGACTGGCTTGACTCCCATGAAAGCGGATACTCAAAACACTTAAAGAAACGTCACGTGCAGATGATGGCGTTAGGTGGAGCAATTGGAACGGGGTTGTTTTTGGGTGCAGGAGCTAGGCTACAAATCGCAGGGCCAGCACTTGCGGTGGTTTATTTAGTCTGCGGCATCTTCGCTTTTTTCATCTTAAGAGCGCTTGGTGAGCTAGTAATGCACCGTCCAAGTAGTGGTAGTTTCGTGTCCTATACCAGGGAGTTTATGGGGAGCGTGCTTCATTCGTTGCTGGTTGGATGTACTTTCTGGTTTGGGCGTTAACAGGTGTTGTTGATATAACGGCGATTGCTATCTATATGAAGTATTGGAGTGTCTTCTCAGATGTTCCTCAGTGGATTTTCGCATTAAGCGCTTTGGGCGTTGTCACATTGATGAACATGGTTGGTGTTAAGTGGTTTGGTGAAATGGAATTCTGGTTTGCCGTAATCAAGGTCGCTGCTATCAGCGTTTTCTTGGCGATTGGATCGTATTTTTTCGCTACAGGCCATGAGGTTGCCGGGCATATCCCAGGCTTACACTTGATTACCGATAACGGGGGAATATTCCCGCATGGGCTTCTGCCTGCGATCATCATTGTACAAGGCGTTATCTTTGCTTATGCGAGCATAGAACTGGTAGGGACTGCTGCTGGCGAGACGGCGGACGCTAAAAATGTTATTCCAAAAGCAATCAATGGTGTGATCTGGAGAATAGGTCTGTTTTATGTAGGATCAGTGTTCTTGCTGGTGACTGTTCTGCCTTGGACAGCTTATAGCGCTAATGTTAGTCCTTTCGTAACGTTTTTTGAGGCGCTGGGTATTCCTGGTATTGGCTCCGTCATGAATATCGTTGTTATGACTGCAGCGCTCTCAAGTCTTAATTCTGGTTTGTACGCAACTGGTCGCGTATTGAGATCACTTGCCATGGGTGGATCGGCACCAAAAATGTTCAAGCGCATGAGTACACAGGGGGTTCCGTACATGGGCATCTTGGTCACCATGGGGATCAACGTATTCGGTGTTTTGCTTAACTTCCTGATTCCATCGCAACTATTTGAGCTCTTGCTGAATCTCGTATCACTTGGGATTCTTTCTACTTGGGCATTCATTGTTCTATCGCAAATAAAATACCGTCATGCTGTAAAAAAGAGGTGAGGTCGAAATGGTCTCATTCAGAATGCCCGGGGCTCCGTTTACGTCTTGGTTAACTCTTGTTTTCTTGCTGGTGGTTTTGGTTCTCCTAGCGTTCGATTACCCCAACGGAACTTACACTGTTCTTTCTATACCGTTAGTCGCAGGAGCGTTGATGCTTGGTTGGTCGAAGGCCGTTCGATCCAGAGCCAAGAACTCGGAAGAAATTGAGGGCACTCCTAGCCACGTCGGAGCCTAGGTGTTGCAGGTGAGAGGCCGTTTTATAACGGCCCCTCATCTGTAAACTTGGGGGTCGTCATTCTGATTCTTATTTTCAATATTGATTAAGTAGTCAGCTGTAGCTCCTTTTTCTCAAATTCATAAGTAATCATCGGGTAAGTGCTGACTTTCAATCATTAGCACTCGGTTGGCCCACATCATTTGATTTGACCGGCACCAAGCAGATCAGGCTTGACGGCGACTGGTCTTTTTGACCGTTCGCTCAAGGTTTAAATAAAATCCACTTGCAAGCCAACCTACCAGTTGGTAGAGTGATTAGGTAGAAACACAACCCACCCGCAAAGCGTTATGCACAGAGGACTCAACAGATGACCACTAACCTGAACGGTATTGACGTAGCTGCCCTGCAACAATTTGCTCAAGGCGTTGCTGAGGATGCCAACAAGCGTCACGCAAGCTTCAACGTAAAGACCGAGTGGAAAGGCCAGACTCGCTCTGTAGCCAAGGTCAGCCGTTACAGCCTGGCTGGGGAGACCTACTCGCGTGATTTCGAAATCATCGCCGATGAGCCGAATGAATTGCTGGGCGAAAACTCCGCGCCTAACCCTCAGGAGCTGCTGATGGCTGCTCTCAACGCATGCATGTCGGTCGGCTATGCCGCAAATGCCGCGATGATGGGCATCAAGATCCACAGTCTTGAAATTGAGACCGACGGCACTCTCGATCTGCGTGGCTTCTTGGGCATCGAAGAAAGCGTTAACCCAGGCTACGACGAAGTGAGTGTCGTAATCCGCCTGCACACCGATGCTTCTCGTGAGCGTGTGGAAGAACTGCACAACGTGGTGCTCAAGACATCGGTCAACTACGCCAACTTCTCTAGAGCCATTCGTATGGTGCCAACTCTCGAAGTTCGCGAGGGCTGATTCCCTCCTATTACACATCCACGCCCTGCGTGCATCGGCAGCAAGTCTGCTGGTGCCGCCCTTCAGAAATCTGAATATCGGAGTCTGCAATGAAAGATTTTTTCAAAGGCAAGAAACTGCTGGTCGTAGGCGGCACTAGCGGCATGGGCCTGGAAACAGCGCGCCAGTTTTTAAAGGCGGGTGGCAGCGTGGTTCTTACCGGCAGCAAACAGGATAAAGCCGATGCTGTGCGCGCCGAGCTGAGTCCGCTGGGGAACGTATCAGTGATCGTTGCCAACCTCATGACCGAGGAAGGGATGAATCATGTACGCAACGAAATCAATGCCAACCACAGTGACATCGGCTTCATGGTGAACTCTGCAGGCATATTCATTCCGAAGCCTTTCATCGAGCACGATGAGGCTGACTACGACATGTACCTGGATCTGAACCGAGCCACGTTCTTTATCACGCAGGCAGTGGTCAAAAATATGCTTGCTGCCAAGCGCGAAGGTTCCATTGTCAACGTCGGTTCGATTGGCGCGCAGGCCGCGCTGGCCGGCTCTCCGGCAACCGCTTATTCGATGGCTAAGGCGGGCCTGCACGCAGTCACCCGAAACCTGGCAATTGAATTGGCTCATTCAGGTATCCGAGTCAATGCCGTCTCGCCTGGCATCGTTCACACCTCGATCTATGAAGGCTTTATGGACAAGGAAGCGATCCCGGATGCGATGAAGTCGCTGAACGATTTCCATCCACTGGGTCGAGTAGGTGTTCCTGAAGACGTCGCTAACACCATCCTGTTCTTGCTCTCCGATAAAACTTCCTGGGTCACTGGTGCTATCTGGGACGTTGATGCAGGGGTGATGGCGGTACGTGCCTAAACACCGACGCAAGCGCTGCGTGTAGCGCCTCTCAGTGGGGCGCTTTCCAGCAAGGTGCTCCGGTGACAAGGGTGCTGGCTGTAGGAGTCTCAAATGTCTATCACGACAAAAGCCGCGCTGCTGAGCTACGCGGAAACCCAGATGCGTTCAAAGGGTTACTCAGCGTTCAGTTATGCGGATCTCGCAGCGAAAGTCGGCATCAGAAAAGCCAGCATTCACCATCACTTCCCTACCAAGGAGTGCCTGGGTGCAGAGCTGATCAACGATTACATCAATCGTTTCAACGAGACGTTGGCGTCAATCGAAACTATGCATCCCGAGCCGCTAAAGCGTCTGCAAGCATTTTCCCAACTTTTTGTAATGAGCGCGAATGAAGGGCTACTGCCGTTATGTGGTGCCTTGGCTGCCGAAATGGCTGCACTGCCTTTGTCGCTTCAAGGGCTCACTCGGGACTTCTTCAACGCTCAACTCGACTGGCTACAGAGCACCCTCAGTCAGGCAGTTCGGCAACACAACTGGTCGCTGGAAACACCTGTTGAAAACTTCGCTTTCATGTTGCTCAGCTCCTTGGAGGGCGCAAGCCTTATCGATTGGACGCTAGGTCGAACAACAGACCCTCTGGCTGGCTTTAACCATTTGCTTGAAATGGCTGCCATGCGGTCTTCATTTCTCTGCGCAGGATAATTTATGCAAACCCCTTCAAAAAAATATGTCGTCGATATTTGGTCTGATTTTGTGTGCCCTTGGTGCTGGGTCGCCAAGCGCCGCTTTGAAAAAGCCTTGGATCACTTTGACGAAAAGGACTCTGTACAAATAAATGTGCGTGCCTATCGTCTGGCGGCGAACCATACGCCTGAGCCGATGATTGCTGCTCTCAAACGCAAGCTCGGAAACGCAGACACCGCTGAGGCGATGATGAGCACCGTACTCAAGTACGGTAAGGCAGACGGACTGGATTACCGTTTCGCCACCATGCAGTTCGGCGATACCACTGATGCTCATGTGCTGGTCAAAGCGGTTGAAGAGCCGACAGTGAAAAAACGTCTCATGGAGGCGTTGTATGAGCAAAGCACTACCCATGGCAAGTCACTGTTTGATCGCTCCAGTCTGGAGGCTATCGCTCGGGAAGTAGGCGTGTCAGAAGAATCAATCCAACTCGCATGGTCATCCGCAGAACTTCGCGTTGAGATGGAAGAGGACGAGCATTTCGCTGCACAGTTGGGGTCGGGTGTGCCGATGTTCGTATTCAACAACGAGTTCTCGTTGTCAGGTGCTCAGCCCGAGGCCGTTTTTCTCGAAGCGTTGAATAAGATGCATGAGAAGGTACAGGTCAAGGAAGAGGAATTTGTGGGGCAAGTCTGCGGCATCGACGGCTGCAAAGTTTGATCGGCAATGAATGGGCGGCACTCATAAGGTGACGCCTTTCTTTAATTCAAAACGTGAGATCCTGATGAGCCGTATCGTTGAATTAAACGCTCCCCAGTTTGCCCGCTTCGTTGCCAAGGGCAGCCGTGTCGTTATGTTTTCAGCATCCTGGTGCAAACCTTGTAAAGAGATGAAGCCAATCTTCCAGGCGCTGGAGGAAAAGCTCCATGCTCTGGCAGAATTTGGAAAGATTGATATAGCTGTATCGCCGACAATCGCGCAGACGTATGGCATTCGCTCTGTGCCATCCTTGGCGGTGTTTCACGAAGGCCGATTGTTGAAAATTTTCGCGGGATCTAAATCAGTTTCTGCTTTGAAAAAGCGATCATCACTGAGCTGGAGGATGCCAGCTAAGCAGGCATCCTCCGCCACCACCTGGCCAAATCTACTATCGATCTCGCAGAGTTGTAGGATCATTTTTCTTGGCCTCTCCATCGATAGGATGGGTGCGATCTTCATTGAAGAGTTCCGTTAATAAAACGTTGGCTCGTTTGTAAGCGTCATATCTGAACTCAGTATCGTCCACCGGCTGTGCGGCCATTTCCTCTAGCATCTCCAAGTTCAGCCTACGGAATGTGTCGGCACGCTCACGAGCCTCGTAGCGCCCAACGCCTAGATGTTCCAAGGCACGACGCCCAAGAGATAAAGCGCTTTCAAAGGTTTCCCTTTCGACGGCCTCAATGCCCATCTGACGCAAGGTAATGATGTGCCCCATATCACGGGCTCGCACCACGAGCTTCAGAGACGGAAAATGCTCCTGGGCCAGCTTGGTCAGTAGTAGGTTGTCGTCCTGATTGTCGATAGCGTTGATCAGCACCACGGCTTGTGCAGCACCCGCAGCGTGGAGCAAATCGAGACGGGTTGCATCACCGTAAAACACCTTCACCCCGAATTTGCGCAGTGTCTCGATGTGGTCAGGGTCATGATCCAATACCACGACTTCAAAACCACAAGACATCAGTAGACGTCCAGCGATCTGGCCGAATCGTCCGAAGCCAGCAATGATCACTCTAGGATTGCTTTGATCGATGGTGTCCGCTTCCTTGCTGTCCTGTTTTTCGACGATTCCAGATAATTGAGCAGCAGAATTAGCAACGGTGTCACACACATCGACAGCGCTACTGCCAGAGTCAGGCTTTTACCCCATGGCTCGATCAAGATGCCGGCAACTGTGGCAGCGCCAAAAACGACAAAAGCAAACTCACTGCCCTGTCCAAGGAATACCGCCTGCCAGGAGCGCTGGTCACTTGGGACGTTCAGGAAACGGCCTAGGAGCTTGATCATGACCAGTTTGATCACAATAAAGCCCAACGTCAGGGTGAGCACTCTCAGTGGTTCATCAATCAGTGTGCCGAAGTCGATGGACATACCCACGCCGATGAAGAACAGGCCGAGCAAAAGTCCCTTGAACGGTTCGATATCGCTCTCTAGGGCATGCCGATATTCCGAGCTGGCCAACAGGACGCCTGCTAGAAAAGCACCCATGGCCATGGACAAGCCAGCCTCTTCGAGTAAGAGGCCGAACCCGAATACTAGGAAGAGTGCGACGGCACTGAATATTTCGCGTAGGCCGGATCGCGCGACGAAGCGAAGGACGGGCCGAGAAACGTACCGACCTAAAAGCACCACCGCGACGACGGCTCCGACGATTTTTGCAATCGACAGTGCCAGCTCAGCACCGGAAGGCGTACCACCATTTGCGGCCAGCAGTGGAATCATAGCCACAAGCGGAATGGCTGCGATGTCTTGAAATAACAACACGGCAAAGCTGCTACGACCCACGGCGGTTGACGTCATGTTTCGCTCGTTCATTGCCTGCATAGCAATCGCTGTCGAGGATAGGCTCAGCGTCAAGCCAACCAACAGCCCGGCTGTCCAGTTCAAGCCCAGGGCAGCGCAGAACGCGGCGATGGCTGCTCCACACGCAAGCATCTGTAATGCACCACCGCCGAACACCATTCGGCGCATTGCCCAGAGGCGTTTGGGATCAAGTTCTAGCCCAATGATAAACAACATCAAAACTACACCGATTTCAGCAAAGTGCAGGATGGACTCCACATCGGTTATCAGCTTCAGGCCCCACGGGCCGATCAGGCAGCCGGCCAACAGATAACCCAGAACCGGGCCAAGCCCAAGCCGAACGGCAATCGGAACTATCAAGGCAGCCGAGCCCAAGTAAATGAGCATTTCAATCAGGCTGTGAGTATCCATTCAAACTTCCCTCCAAGTGGCTAGACGCTCGCCGTAACGGCGAATTTGCTTAATAAGTGCGGCGTGATCAGCTTGGTATGTGCCGTGAATTGCGACTGGTCTTAACCAATGCATACCGCAGTAATTCGCCGTCGCCTGTAGAGGCTGCGCAAGAACCGGAAAGCCTGGGTATTCACCGCCTTCAAATTGATCATGCTCTTCGCCCATGGTTACAGCCCATAGTAAATACTTATTTTTGAGGGCGGCTGCACCGACGCCATAGGCCCAGCCACTGGTGAAAACTTTATCGATCCACAATTTTAAAAGTGGTGGGTAGTTGTACCAGTGCAAAGGATGCTGCAGAACCAGCAGATCTGCCTTTTCTACTGCCATTTGCTCGGCTTCTACATTGATATCGAAATCTGGGTATAGGTCGTACAAGGAGCGAATAACGACTTCAGGATTATTAGCAGCCAGCCTGAGCATCAGGCTGTTAACACTGGATTTTTCAGGATAAGGATGGGCGTAAATGATCAGTATCACGGAGCAGACCTCACAGATCCGACGTTCACTTAGAACGGAAAAAGCCCCCTGATCGTTGAGCATAAAAATGCACTCAACCATCAGGGAGCTAATAACTGAACGGTGAAGCCTTATTGACCGCTTTGTAGCTTCAAGACTTCTTGAGCAGTCACAGGGTTGCCGGCAATGCCCCAGTCCCCGCTCTTGACCTCTTCGAAGATGACCCATGTGAGGGCCCGCATGTTTTCACCTTCCACCGATACCATCGCGTCAGTCACCTTACGGATGACTTCAGCTTTTTGTTCGTCGGAAAAACGCCTTCGATACCTTTAATAGTGACAAGTGGCATGGTGCTCTCCTGAATGTCTGAGAAGAAATTAGGCTTCAGCCGCTGCGTATTCCGGGTAGTCGGTGTAACCCTTCTCAATCGAACCGCTCACGCCGTAGTAGGTAGCGCGATCACTCTCGGCCAGAGGCCAATTGTTTTGCATACGCTCGACTAAATCCGGGTTCGCAATGTAGGCCGTGCCAAAGGCAACCAGGTCTAGCTCACCTTTAGCCAGCTCAGACTCTGCGATCTCTTTGGTGAAGCCGCCAGCAGCCATCACGGTGCCTTTGTAGGCTTCACGGAATGCAGCGCCGAAACCCGGCGGTGTTTGCGCGGCGAGGATGGTCGGCTGGTAGTTCAGGTGAACAAACGCCAATTCCCTTTCATTGAGCGCAGATGCCATGCTCATCCAGGTTTCTTCTTCACCTTCGTACACGCCGAAGTCGTACAGTCGACCAAACGGCGAGAAGCGCACACCAATCTTCGAGCCACCAATTTCGGCAGCGATTGCATCAATGGTCTCAAGCAGAAAACGCTGACGGTTAGCGATGGAGCCACCGTACTGGTCGGTACGCGTGTTCAGGGAGCTGCTCAAGAACTGATCGAACAAGAAACCGTTGGCTGCCATGATTTCGATACCGTCAAAGCCGGCGTCCATGGCCATCCGCGCGGACTTCACGAAGTCAGCGATGACGCGCTTCACTTCTTCCGTTTCCAGGGCACGTGGAGCACTAGGTTGAACAGGGCCTGCTTTGCCAGGTTCAATCCAGGCATACACGGTCGTATCTACCGCAGGTACTGTGCCCGAGGAGACCGGCACGATGCCATGCACGGAAATATGAGACATGCGGCCTACGTGCCAGAGTTGCGCAAAAATCTTCCCGCCTTTTGCGTGTACGGCGTCAGTGACATTGCGCCAGCCGGGCAAATGCACATCTTCGTAGATACCAGGGGTGTACAGATAGCCCCGTGACTCGTCGGAAATAGGCAGACCTTCGGTGATCAGCAAACCAGCAGAAGCACGTTGCGCGTAGTACAGCGCGTTGGCTTCATTTGGGATGTTGTTCAAGGTGCGGGTGCGGGTCATAGGGGCCATGACAACGCGATTCTTTAGCGAAGTACCGGCCAAATCGAAAGGTGTAAAAAGCTTATTCATGATTGCTCCCGACATCGTTTAAAGAGAAAAGTCGTCGTTTTGACTCAGGACTTATCGAACGCATCGAGAACATGGGTGCTGTACACCAGTGCTGCACCGGCGTTCATGTTGATGGCCACACCCAGTGCTTCGGCCACTTCTTCACTTGTGACACCGAGCTTCTTGGCTTCAGCTGCGTGGAAGGCGATACAGCCATCGCAGCGAGTTGTTACGGCCACCGCCAGGGAGATCAGCTCGCGAGTCTTTGCATCCAAGTGATTGGTTTTGCTACCGGCGGCACCGAGTGCAGCCATGCCTTTCATGGTCTCCGGGGAGAGGCCGTTGAGCTCTACCAAACGAGTGTTGATGTCTTTACGGGCTTGCTTCCAATCTTGCATGGGATTCTCACATGGGCGTTAACGCCCCGTAGGTATGGGTTGATTTTTGAATCTAGATATAATCTACCATCCAGTTGGTAGGCTTGCAATGGGGTCATGCCTAATTCATGTCATTACGCATGGAGAGCATGACAATTTCGATGTGCCCTCATTAATTAAAATTTGGTCGCGGGTGCTGAGCTATGGTTGCTTGCCTATCTAGAGGTAGGCTTTCACAGGGGGAATTATTATCAGACAATCTAATGGGAGGACTCGAATGTAGCGCGCAGTATTTGCGAAGTCTGGTTTAGACGCAGACGGAGTCAATCCTTGGCATGCAGCGCTGAAGGTCTTGAATTGGCCTGAGCAGAGCGCTGCACGGGTAAATTGCTTTAAGTGGGTAAGCTGGCATTGCGCTAGCGCCCAGCGCCTGCCGTTGCGACAGAGCCGGGCGCCCAGTGCCAAAAGATCGATTAGCTCCCGACGGGCGTGCGCATGGTTACAAACTCTTCAGCGGACGTCGGGTGCACGGCGATGGTTTCGTCGAAATCGCGCTTGGTCGCACCCGACTTCAGCGCAATCGCCAGCCCTTGCACGATCTCGCCTGCATCCGGGCCGACCATGTGGCAGCCCAACACCTTATCGGTCTTGGCATCCACAACAAGCTTCATCAAAGTGCGCTCCTGGCATTCGGTCAGGGAGAGTTTCATGGGTCGGAAGCGGGTTTCAAAGATCACTACCTCATGCCCGGCTTCTCGCGAATCCTCTTCGGTCATCCCGACAGTACCGATGTTGGGTTGGCTGAACACTGCCGTCGGGATCATTCTGTAATCCACCGGACGATATTGCTCAGGCTTGAACAAGCGACGAGCAATTGCCATCCCTTCAGCCAGTGCGACAGGTGTTAGCTGTACGCGGCCAATTACGTCCCCCAAGGCCAGAACTGATGGCTCAGCCGTTTGATACAGCTCATCTACTTCGATAAAGCCTTTTTTGTTGAGCTTAACGCCAGTGTTTTCCAAGCCCAGGTTGTCTAGCATAGGACGTCGACCGGTAGCGTAGAACACGCAGTCCGCCTCAAGCTGACGACCATCCTTGAGAGTAGCTTTCAGGCTGCCGTCGGCTTGTTTGTCGATGCGCTCGATATCGGAATTGAACTGCAGATCCATGCCGCGTCTAGTCAGCTCTACCTGCAAATGCTCACGTACCGCACCGTCGAAACCACGCAGGAATAGGTCACCGCGATACAACAGTGTGGTCTTGGCACCTAAGCCATGGAAGATGCCGGCGAACTCCACCGCAATGTAACCACCGCCGACCACGAGAACGCGTTTGGGCAGCTCTTTGAGGAAGAATGCCTGGTTGGAGCTAATCGCGTGCTCGTGTCCCGGAATGTCAGGAATCTGCGGCCAGCCGCCGGTAGCGATCAGAATGTTCTGAGCTGTGTGACGCTCTCCGTTGACCTCCACGGTATGAGGATCAATGATCTTGGCGTGACCTTCATGGAGGGTCACACCGCTGTTGACCAACAAATTGCGGTAGATGTCATTCAGGCGATTGATCTCGCTATCCTTGTTGACAATCAGCGTCGCCCAATCAAACTTCGCCTCACCCGGAGTCCAACCAAAACCTCGTGAATTCTCAAAGTCGTCGGCGAAGTGTGCTCCATACACCAGCAGTTTTTTCGGCACGCATCCTACGTTTACACACGTTCCTCCCAGGTAGCGGCTTTCAGCCACAGCCACTTTAGCGCCAAAACCTGCGGAAAAGCGGGCAGCCCGAACACCTCCGGAGCCTGCACCAATTACATAAAGGTCAAAGTCGTAAGGCATTTTAATCTCCGGATGAGCTGGAACCGGTACATGGTTGAACGGACGTACTGGTTTATTTTATTAAAGCTAGAAAAATCATGGGCTATTAAATTAATGCTATGGCGTTCCTGCTAATGCTGACACTAAGAATGCTACCATTATCATCAAAAAAATAATCGGAAGAGCTTTACTCGTACCGTTCCCCTTTTTCTGTCGGCGCGCTAATTCACTATCGCAAAAAAACGGCTTATCTTTTTCCCTTTCTCTGGCGGCCTTGAGAGCCAATATCGAGCAGTACCGCATATGATTTGAGCCTATAGTGAGCTTTAGGGTTACTTAAAACTTCTTATAAGTATCTTGAGCTCCAAGCTGTAATGCATGAAGCGACATAGCTTGCGTCTTTGTTGTTGGTCAGGAGATGGTCTGCAGAGTCCAAGGAGATGAAGCTTTTCGGATGCTTGGCTTGGAGATAAATTTTCTGTGCTTGTTCTATCGACACAACGCTATCCACCGGAGAGTGAAAAATAAGCAATGCGCGTTGCAGATTGGCGATGTTTTCATCCTGCTGCTGAGCTTCGATGTCATCGAGGAATTGCTTCTTTATCGTGAATTCTCGGCCTGCAAGCATGACCTTGAATTCGCCAAAATCTCTTATCGAGTCAACGTCTTTTCTGAATTGTTTCATGACGTGGGTTGCTTCAGCAGGGGCGCCAATTGTTACGACGCCCTTCGCCTCAGGGATGTGCTTCGCTGCCGCTATCACTGCGGCTCCGCCCAAGCTATGACCAATTAAAATCGATGGAGCTTGGTATGTATTACGTAGAAATTCTGCAGCTGCTACCAGGTCGGCGACGTTGGATGAAAAGTTGCTATTTGAGAAGTCGCCTTCACTGCTACCCAGCCCTGTGAAGTCAAAACGAAGCACCGCTACATTATTGTCTACCAGCGCTTTCGAAATTCGCGCAGCAGCCTTGATATCCTTTCCACATGTAAAGCAATGCGCGAACAGTGCGTATGCGCTAGGAGCCTCGGGAGCTTCAAGGAGGCCAGACAGACTGATCCCTTGTGGGTTTTGGAACGTGATCTTCTGTTTGTTCATGCAAAATCTTCCTACCTTGTTTAGCAGCCCCTAGCCTTGAGCGAGGTTAGCTCGGAAGGTGCAAGCGATTAAATAAAGGCTACCATCCAGTTGGTAGGCTATCAAGGCTTTTGTTTTCCTGGCCGCGTCAGATTGGGTCACTTATGATTTTCGATAGCCTGAAAAGGCCGCGCCGAAGATCAGGGCGAAGCCAAGCGTGCCTACCACTCACATTGGTAGGGCGGATTTGATATGGAGCTCGTTTGGCTGACGCTAAATCACGTCCACACTTACAGCTCCCGATGATTTCGTCTGCTGCATTCGGCAGCATTACTTTCTCATCACGCGGGAACGGTCAGTGCCCCGCCGAAACAGAAGATCCTCTGCAGCAGGATGGTCGGTATTGGCGTAAACACGACCTGACCAAAGGCGTACCGTGTTTCACGGTACAGATGGCGCAAAGACTGTACCTTGCGCAAAGACATCCAGGCAGTCCTCTCCAAAAAGAAGACGGTATGCAGGGTTTGATCGATCCCATTCAAATGTATGTAGTCATCGTCGCGGGATCTATGGCTGTGTCATCGAGCAATCAATGCGTTCGGCGCGCCCGAAACTTTTGTTAGCGTCATGTGGGGATCATCAATTTATGGGTAATTGTCCTGAGCATGAGTTGCTTCATGAAGGCCGGATCTTCTCCGCAGGCACTTCTTCGCTGTCTCCCACAGAGATAGAGGCTTTGGTGGCCGAGCGCTTCCCCCGCAAGGCGTATTGCACCGTCGAGGACTGGGTTATCTTCCACGTCGACGAGTCCCCAGAGTCGCTCGCGAAAGTAGTAGTCGTCTGGTCAACGGCAATCTGTTGAGAGTCATGCGCTTGGCTGGCATCAGCGGAGACGTCAGCAAATTGTGGGTTAAACAGGGCACATTGACCTGTGTCGAGGCAAAGGTTGGCCGGGGCAAACGCCTAACAGGCCTCGAAAACAGTCTTTCCTGTTAGATGCAACGGTAATAGGATACCGAGTAGTGGCCTTCAGCAGCTAAGGACAGCACTGTGATCAAGAGTTTGATATTGCGCGGCGTTTCGAGCTACTCACATGAGCACAACTCTCAGATCGGCCCACTCACGAAAGTGAACATGTTCTATGGGCACAATGGGACGGGTAAAACGACGATTGGGAACTATCTACAAGATCCCGCAGACCTGCTGTATCACCAGTGCAAGACTCAGCCTATCTCAACAGAACGTGAGGTATTGGTGTACAACCACGCGTTCATGGAGGCAAATTTTCACGCCAGCTCGCAGGCCGGGGTCTTTACGCTCAATGAAGGCAATATCGAAGCCG
The DNA here is from genome assembly GCA_004000515.1 of Pseudomonas poae. Taxonomy (GTDB): domain Bacteria; phylum Pseudomonadota; class Gammaproteobacteria; order Pseudomonadales; family Pseudomonadaceae; genus Aquipseudomonas; species Aquipseudomonas cremoris. The sequence goes on along the minus strand of CP034537.1, from coordinate 7,027,932 downwards.
AGAAACAGCTGGTGGCTGCTGAAGATGCACTCAAGAAGCTGTTGGCGGAACACCAGGCTGAGGTGATCGCGGGCAATGGTTTTGGGGAGTCCCAGAAATCTAATAAAGCGGATTTGCTAGATCAGCTATGGGCACTCAAAAAACCCTTCGATACCGGGCCTCTGCGTTACTGCTTCGCCTCGCTCAATACCAAGGAGCGGCTTGGCGAAAAGCTGCGCACCCTGTCTCTTGCGCCGTCGTCGGATGACTTCTCAGCGCTGGCGGTGGAGGCGGAACAGTTGCAATCTGCCAGTGATACTGAGTTGTCGGCGATACCCACAATGAGGTTCGCCGAAGCGGACGTTGAGGTCAGCTCTCTGCTGTCGGAGGCTATTGCCGGCTCCGGCGACTCCTATCTTTCCGCGTTGATCACCGACCTGGGAAACTCCGATTGGGTCAAGCAAGGGTTGCAGTACCCGCAGCGAGAGGAGTGCCCGTTTTGTCAGCAAACCCTGCCATCTGGGTTTTACGAAGAAGTCCAGAAGGTGTTCGATAAGACGTATGAGCAGCGCATCGCCCAATTGAAAGCCCTGAAAATGCGGTACGAAGGCGGCGTCACTCGCCTGAGAACCCAGTTCAAACGTCCAGAATACGACGCGTCTGAATATCAGTTGCTGATTACGAAACTCGATGCTCTCCTTTCGCAGAATACCCAAAAGCTGGATGCCAAAGTAGCCAGTCCTTCAATGGTTGTGGCACTAAAGCCTACCGGGTTGATCATTGATGATCTCACCGACTTGATTGCGGAAGGTCAAATGAAAATCGATGCTTTCAATCTCAAGGTGAAAGACAAGAAAAATCACCTGGAGAAAATCAAGACGCGCTTCTGGGTCTGCTTCAGATCCAGTTGTGATGCTGCCATCGCATCGGCCAGGAAGGTGCATGAGGAGCTTGGGGTCAAGAAGGAAGCGAAACGCAAGCTGGCGGATGAGATCCGTCTCAAGTCACAAGCTCACCAAGATGTCATCGCCGAGAGTAAAGCTAATATCACGAATATTGATCAATCTATTGGCAGCATTAACTCGTCGCTTACCGCATTGGGCCTGAACGGCTTCTTAGTGGTCAGGGAGGAGGGGGAGTTGCCGCGATATCGTCTGCAGCGACTTGATCAGCAGGCTGGGGTATTCAAGACACTCAGCGAGGGTGAGAAGACCCTGATTTCATTCCTCTACTTCCTTGAGGTCTGTAATGGCGAGCTTGACGAGAAAGGTGGCAAGCTTAAAAGTGAGCGAGTCATTGTCATTGACGATCCAATCTCAAGCCTCTCTCACAACTATATTTACGACATCGCCACAATGATCCATAGGCGAGTGCTGAGTCCTAAGGAACGCTTCAAGCAAGTATTCATCCTGACGCACAACTTGTTCTTCTTTCATGAAATGCTTAAACATCTAAAGAAGTCCGATGAATACTCGTTGTTCCGTATTACCAAAGCAGCTCACAGCATGATCACACCGATGAAGGCCGGTGATGTACAGAATGACTATCAATCGTTCTGGCAGGCCATCAAGGATGCTCAAGCAGGTCGCACTTCTTCTAGCGTTATTCCGAACATGATGCGAAATATTTTGGAGTACTACTTTACCTTCGTGCATCGGCAGGACGAACTCCAGGCAGCACTTATGGCACTGTCTGATGAGGATGTAGAATTCAAAGGGCTTTATAGATATGTGAACCGCGAATCTCATTCCGATGCAGTCAATCTGACTGATTTTGGTGAGATTGTGCCGTCGCATTACGTAGACCGATTCAGGCAGGTATTTGTGAGGACTGGCTTTGAAGAGCACTATGAGAAAATGATGGGGGAGCAAACCTGAGTCGGATGTTGATGTGATTTTTGGCCGAAATGGTGAAGGCGTTAGCCATGGTGACTTAGAACAGGTTTATCTCATAGACTGTTATATTGGTACTAACCAAGGAAGGAGGGGGGAAGGGTTATGTATAATTTCCTAGTGACGTCTCGTGGGGGGCATGGGAAAGCGGCTATGAGTATGATAAGAGCCGCTTTCTGGAGTACACGAACGATGATATTGCTGCAAGTTTCAAAGAGCTCAAAGAGCCACAGCTTAAAGCACTGATGGAACTCCCTTGCCTGTTTGCTTACGAGGGCACGCATCATGCCATGAGAGTGGGGAAGCTTGAGGTAAAGCTTCGTAGCAACGGTAGAGTTTTGTTTGCTCGACCGATCATGGATGATCAAATTGCACCCATTGAGTTTGAGCAGATCAAACCTCATCAAGCCGCTCTTGATATTCGGGATTGGGAGATCAATCGCACGCACTGGGCGGTCAAGGATGAAGACCTTTTGCCATTCTTCATCGCGCAGGTATTTTGCCGGAAGGGATGGTTGGCTCGAAAGTCACCAAGGAAGATCTTCCTGCCACCTCGCCACCGGAAACCCAAGCTGACAGCGTCGGTGCCTTCATTGAACATGTTTTTCGACTAAACCATGGCCGTCGCGAGGTTTTTTATCGAGGGCACTCGAACAGCAAAAAGTATCGCTTGGAACCCTCGATTTTTCGCAGGGATCAAGATGGTAACTTCGTATACCGAGATGCTGAAGATAGGATGTATCGGGAACTTCTGGTTTCCAATTCCCTGGATTTCAGTGGCGATATCTATACCTTGGATCGCCTAGTGCGGATGCAGCATTACTCGCTGCCGACACGATTACTCGATATCACATCGAACCCATTGATCGGGTTGTACTTCTGCTGTAAGAGCCACTTAGATGATGCTGGAGAGGTCATCGTGCTCTCCATGGATCCTAGTTATATCAAGTACTTCGATTCTGATACGGCGAGTTGTATTGCTAACCTGTCTCGTTTGTCGAAAGGCGTCAGGGACTCAATCACATTCGATTCTGAAGACGTAGATGGTTTTAACGATCAGCGGGCATTGAAGCAGTTGCTTCATTTTATCAAGGAAGAAAAGCCATTCTTTGAACCCCGCCTGGAACCTGGGCATCTCCGCTCCGTGTTGTGCGTCAAAGGAAAACACACCAATAGCAGGATCTCATTTCAGTCAGGAGCTTTCCTTCTGTTCGGTGATGAAGCGGTGTTGGATGAGGAAGGTACTTCCGATATTACGCTTCACCGCATAGCGGTAACGAACAAGAGAAGTATTTTGAAAGAGCTTGATCGGTTGAATATAAACGAGAGTACGGTGTTTCCCTATATAGAAAGCTCGGCGAAGTACATTGCTCAAAAGTTTTCCTTCCAAGCCAGTGAGTGAGTACTCGCCACCGTATGCTCGGTCAGGAATATAGGGTAACTCAAGACGGTGTGATTCACCTTTGATCGCTAGTGTCCTGTCTCGGAAATACGTTCTCTTTTGGCGAGTGGCTTGGGGGTCAGGCCAAGGCGCCGCGACGAGTCATAACAGGGCTATGGCGAGGAGTGGCAACGCTGGCCGGGCAGCAAAGACGCCGCCAAAAGTGAACGGCTTATTTCCGAGACAGGACACTAGGTCGGCACGGCACCGCCTCTACCTTGCGAGTTAAGGCAGAGACGGCCTGTGTAGAAGGCCACGGGAAAGGCCTGGCTACCTAGCGTCGCACGTAGCCAGCCTTATTTAGGTACGACGTTTCTTGGTTTTCAAGGCCGCATCAACGGCTGTTGTAGTGAGTGAAACGTAGTGTTCGGTCATGGAACTAAAAGAGTGACCCAGCTGATCGGCGATTCGCTTGCCAGGCTGTTGCGGTGGGGTGGACGCTGCTAGTTGTGCCATAGCTGCCCGTCTCAAGGTGCTTGGCGTGAGTGTTGAGCGGGGAGTTGAGCTTCTCGTTCCCACGACTGAAAAATCCGAAGCAGTTGGGATGTCGACATGGGTTGCTCCCCGTCATCACTCGGGAAGAGATAGTCATCGGTAGAGAGATTTTCTTCCCTGATGTACTTCCCGATTACTGCTGTGTTCGCAAGAAGTAGTGGTGGTTTCGCTTTCGTGACCTCAATGGATATCTCTTTGCTCGAAGGCATTTGGGTTTCCAAGCTGACAACCTGGGAAACCTTGGCACCAAGGATGACGTGCCCCCGAAGCCCTGTCTCCAGCAATGCAAAAGGCTCCGGTCGCGAAGGCTTCCTGAGTTTTCGACAATCCGCTTGATCGCATCAATGTGAGTGAAGACATCCAGTCCCGACGCAATGGCGCGGAGCCTCGATGGCTTGTGCGTTATCGGTGGACACGTGAAGCACGGGACTTCGGACTCTGGGGAGGTGGTGTTCACAGGACAGATTTCAGTCTGGTTGAAATCAGGCATTGGGCTCTTGGTCACTTCCACGCCTCGTGAGGCAGCACCCTTGAACGTGCTGAGCGCATTCAACGGGAGCGTCTCGACAAAGGGTCAAGCACGCTGCGCGGTACTGAGGTGTCGTCGGCTAAGGCCAATACCGAAAAAAACTCAGCCGCGAGCTGGGTGTGCGTGGTACTCAGGGCAGGCGTTTCTGCATCCCGAGGCCAGATAACGGACTCTTTCATGAGATCGTGGTAATTGGCATACCCTAGCCCCTTGGACAGGGTCTCTCGGGCAAAAGAGAGCTGGACGGGTGATTGGCCTGGCCATCGTTTCTGGATGAGTTTGGCGAGTCTTTTAAAGGCGGCTTGGGGGAGCAGATCTTCGGGATAGACCGGAACGCGCATGGCAATTCTCCAATGTCACGGTGTCGGCTGCCCGCTGACAATTGTCGAAGTGCGTGCGAAAGAAGGGGAGAAAACACCTGAGGCGCAAAGGCTCTGCATGCCGACCGCTCGATCCAGGAAGACCGTGGTCGATACGGTAGCATCGCTCCTGGTGCTGATCAACACTCAGGGACTTGCCAGTTGGACAGGCTTGCCAGGCTTGACCATGAGGCGGATTTTTCGGCTGCCCTGATGGAAGTCATCGTACAGGGAGCAACGGGGAAACTGTCCTGGGTCACGAGCTATGCTTCACAGGGCGGGTACTGCTGATATTGATCGCGGAATTATATTCCTATTGACTTCAGCATCTCTATTGCATGAGCCGGTTCGCTTAGATGGATTGGCGGATTAAAGGTACCAGCGTCGCAGGTTGAAGACTCTTAACGAACAAGGAATGATCTATGTGGGAAAAGCATCCTGATACTTGCGCAGTAGTTGTTGATCCATTCAACGAGAAGGTGTACGAGTTTCGTCGGTCAATGCTTATTAATCAGATAAGTCGTGATGCTGATAAAATCGCTAAAAGTTTTGACGCGTTACACAGTGCTGATCTTGAAAAAATGAGTGCGCTTTTTGCACATTGCTCCGCTATTTTGACATCGGGGCTTTTTAGGGCTGATCGCGAAGAGGATAAGCTTCGCAAAGCATGTGCAGAGCTCCTCTCAAATGCGCTGAATTCCATGGTTGGCGCAGCATACATGCTTCGGGGGGCTTTGTTCTGCAGCCTGGCCCGGTCGTGCGCTCAGCCATTGAAACCATGGCCGTAGCCCTCCATCTCATGCAATTCCCGGAAGACTTTCAGAAATACCAGGAGCACAAATTTGAATCTCCACGCGCCGTTTCCAGTGCCAAACGCGTCTTCCCTCCATTCGGCCGCATCTACGGCTTGCTGAGTCGAGAGTTCACACATATTGGAACTTTGCATAAGCAGTTCACGCCCATCCGCGAATACACAGGCGATGAAGAATCGTTACAGTTGAATATTCAATTTCTGACGGCAGGGATATGGATGTGCTATGTGTCCTGCGAGCTGGTGTTTTTGGACGGTGTGGCTGAACCAAGATATTGGCGTGAACTGCCTGAACAAGTTGAGGGTAAGACTGCTTATTCTTACGAGCCCAGTGACGAGGAGCAAACTTGGATGGCGGATTTCCTGGGCTTGGATAATCCGGTCTTTGGAGGAGGTGACTGAGGTGCATCAGGTGCGCTTCTTCTATGCGCTCGGATCCGGTGCTGGAGGGGCTCTCGTCACCTGGTTGCAGCAGGTCAGGGGAGGCGGTCGATCGCGGCGCCGTAGTCAAAGTTCACGGTTGATCCGGACACGAGGACTGCTTCGAGCTGATGCTTGGATGCGTTCTTGACGATGCGAAATTCGCTGACTTCCCCTGCCTGGCGGGTGAGTTTCCAGATCAACCTGAGCTTCTCGGTGGCCATGCCCAGCTTTATCGCACCTTGGGCAGACTTGGCCAAGAAGGCATTGAGCTTGCTCTTCAGCTCAAACCTGGAGTCGTATGGGTAGGGGCCGAGGGTGAAGGGGCCGTCCCCGATAATTCGATCAAACTCGATTCTGGGCTTCATGTGTAATGCTTGGATTTGGCGATGCTCCCTCGTGCGGTTCCAAACCGTGATACCCCTGGCGGTACAGTGCTCGATCCAGCGTGTCTCGGCCTCCAAAGAGGCCTCTTCAGATTCGCAGGTTTCCACAACTTTGAATGCTGGGGTCATCCCGTCATCGAGTATCTGGGCGATCTTGGCTGCCGCGCGTTTGCAGTCATGGTTGGCTTTCCCAAGATGGCCTCGCTGCCGGGCTTCGAAGTCGCCTGTCTGCCCTACGTAGAACGGCTCCTCTGTTACGGGATCGATGATCAGGTAGACGACGTAGTCCTTGGCAACCACGCCGTCCAAGGTCGGCTGTTGAGGCCGTTGTGGAATGACGGTCGGCAGTTGCGCGGACGCTTGCGTGCTGAAGTGAAGAACCGGTGAGTGGTTCGAGCCTGGCGTGGGGGTGTTCTGGCGGTACCACTCCTCAGCGAGCTCAAGCGTTGCGAACGACTGGTGTTTCGCTTCCGGAAAACTGTCAATGGACAAGCGAGCCCCACCTTCCCAGCTATTGAAAATCCCGAGTTTCCGTCCGTGGACAACAGCGTAGAACTTCGGCTTCTTGGCCATCCTGTGCCACCTCCCTGAATCACTTAATGGGCCTAGGGTGATCTGCAGACCTTGCAATGCTTTTAGGCACCAAACCCATGCTCAATGCGCGCAAGAAGCGTCTAGGCGTCATCGATGTGGGCATCCCTCGGGCGTTTAGCTCCCAACGCTCGTAAGGGTTTCGATAGCCAGTCCACCGCACTTTTCTTGTCGCCGAAGATTGCCATCGCTGAATCAAGCAGCCGTGGGTCAATCGCTTCCGACGACTCCGGGCTTTCCCCCCTTGGACTCATCGCGTCATTGATGGCCTCTGCGAGCGTTTCCAAGGCCTCTCTGAGGCGAGCATTTTCTCGGAAATCATCAGAGCTTGGCTGGTGCTCTCCGCAATGGTGCAAAAGCGCCTGCGCGTCATTATGGTTCAGGTCGAGCTCGATCAGCATGTCGACTCCTTGGGTGGGCTCAGTATCCGGATTATGGCAGCGTCTGGATCTGGTATCTGGCGGACGCAATGGAGGGCATCCTGTCCACTTCGGAGGGCAGCGCTTATTTCTAAGCAATCTGAGCCTTGAGCTATTTGGATGGTATTCCAATCGCGGCACTTCAGCCATCATGCCTGTCTTTCTGAACAGGCTCAGGTATTGCCAGCACCATGCGAGAGGAAATGTTGAAGTACTGCAATCCCACCGAGGTGGTTTGCTATGAGTGCGTGCACGATACCTTCCTAGGTCGGCAGATTCGGCGCAATGGGACGTCGTCCAATTGCAGCCTGTGCGACTCGAAGCGCAAGTGTGTGCCTCTCGCTGAGATCGTTGAGCGGGTCAATGAAATCCTTGGCACCTATATCACTGAAGGTGAGCACGTTTGGCGTTGGAGCGAAGGGCGCATCGAATACCAGGAGGGGGATGGCATCGATTATTGGGTGAGCGAAATCTTTGGTTGCGAAGACCAAGAGCGCATCGTTGATGCGGTCTGCAGGCGCCTGACGTCCTACAGTGACGACATTCAGTACTCCAGACAACGTTTCAGCTTGAATGACATCGGCCACCAATGGTGCGAGTTCCAGGAAGGTATGAAGCATGGAATACGCTTCTTCAACGACAGCGCCAAGGCGTTCTTGGGCTGGATCTTCAAAGATCTAGATAAGTACTCAGCCTCGTCCGATGAAAATGCCGTGGTGCGGTTGCTCACGCCTGAAAACTCTCCGTCGATCTTCCGCGCCCGAACCTGCATGGGCGGCGAGAGTGTTTCGAGATCACAGCCAACCCTGCGCGTAATCTCGGAGCTCCCCCGAAGGAGCGAGCTCGAGAGGGCAGGATGAACCCTGCAGGTGTTCCTGCCTTCTACGGAGCATTCGAGCGCAAGACCTGTGTCGCTGAGCTCCGTCCCCCGGTCGGCGGCACCGTTGTGAGTGGCGAATTCAGGTTGGTCAGGGAGGTCAAGGTGTTGGATTTCGGACGCTTTGAAAAAAGCAGATCTAGGGCCCATGCCAAGCTTCTTTGACTCCAAATACCATTCGAAGGTAGGGCGGCGGGATTTCCTGAGGTATCTGCATGACGCAATCACGGTGCCGGTGCTTCCTGGAGCAGAGCGCGACTATCTAACTACTCAAGTCATCGCTGAGTACCTGGCCACCCACTGCAAGCCCCGTATTGATGGTGTGATCTTCAAATCTGTGCAGGAGAGCGCCGGCAGCAACATTGTGCTGTTCTCGCACGTCGCCTGCGATGCTACCGCTTCGATGGGAAGGGTTCGTTACGGCTATATGGTCAGAGGCCCCAAGGAGTCCGATGGGCCTTGCATCGAGTATGTCAGTGACAGCCTCGTCTACCACGGGATCCGGCAGGTGAAGTACGACACAGATGATCAGGCGCTGCCGGAGGACAAGCTGTTGCCGTTGCTGACTCCACCAAGTAGCGCGCATTCGCTTCCAGCAGGTATGGAGGGGCTGTTGGATGGGGATTTCTGATTGAGTTTAGGTCTGTGGTCTGTGGCGTCAGGGTTAGGGGCGCGTGGCTCTAGAAGCCTCTAGGCCTGCGGTGTGTGGATTGATCGTGCGTGTTCGGGTGTTTTGGCAAGTTTTCCGGTTTTTGCGGGTGTTTGCAGGCCTTTCGCTGATCTCTAGGATTTCAGTGCCGGAGCGATCGCAGGAAGGCGTCCACGGTGCGCTCCACGATCTGCTCGATCTCCTCGCGGGCAAGCGGCTCGCTGTTGGCTCTGACCTGTTTCCAGAGAACCCGACCATCGAGCATCTCCATGAAGTCGCAGGCGGCAGTTTCAGGCTCTTGAACTGCCAAGGTACCTCTGCGTGCCAGTTCGGCCAGGTAGTCGCTGATGACGGTCATTGCCGGCGCTTGGATAACCTCGTCAAATCGGCTGGACAGCACAGGGAATCGTCTGCCTTCCATGATGACCATGCGTAGGAAGTCGGCGGCTGTCGGGCCAGACCAGAAGCACGCGAACTCGGTGGCGATCTGCATGAGGCCTCTCCTTGGGTCGGACAGCGCGCGCTCATCTGTTGCAACGTTCATGACGGGGAAGGCTTTCCACATCCGCTCTGCCACCGCCACGAAAAGCGACTCCTTGCCATCGGGGAAGCGGTTATACAGAGTCTGGCGGGTCACCGCTGCAGCCTTGGCGATCTCCTCCATGCTGGCGCCTTCGTACCCGTGCTCAATGAACATCCTGCCCGCAGCCGCTAGAATCCGGACTGGGCGTGATGCGCTTTCGCCTGGGTTGAGCAAGTCGTCGACGGGGGAGGAGGTGGCCACATTCATATCAGTTACCTATGTAGAGTCGGTTAAGTGTTACTGAAAGAGATGCGATCCGCCACCCATGTTTCGCCTAATTAACTTTACTGGGGTGTAAAGTAAAGCTGCTTGGGCTGCGGGGCTTGGTGTTTGGTGTTAGTTGTTTTCGGATTATTTGGACAAGAACGTTATTTCATCATCTGCCGCTTCAGCTTTGGTTTTGGCTTGATACTTGGGCTTGATGCTCTGCTCAGGCTTGACGTTTGCTGGGGCGCGCTGAGGGTACCCATGACGGAAAGGTTTTTTTCGGATAGGTACCGACACCTCACGGCTGAGACTTTATCATCTGATTATCAATTAATAGAGGTTTCTAAAATGGATGTTAAAGGTCGTGCCACTGCAATCTATGTGTGTGAAAGCATATTGCGTGAGGACTTTAAATATAATGAGGAAAACGGTACCTGGCGCAGTATCAACCGAATCATCGAGAGTCTGCTGGGACGCACCACTGAGCTTGCTGAGGTCTACGTCGAGCTGCACGCCACGCTGGCAGAACAGCCTAGGGCGCTAAGTTCATTCTTTGATGTTTTCACAACCACTGTGTACTCCTGGAATCCTGGAAAGATCAAAGAAGCTCGCGAGGATCGGGAGATGCTCACTGAGTTGAATGTGAGAATTGCAAAAGTTTCAGAGTTGCTCTCGGAGTTGCTCTCGCGGCGCACCGAGGTTAAAGAGATGTCCAGTTTTAGTAGTGATACCTACTACCATATTATGGATGTCGTTGAAGAAGCCTCTGAGGATAATGGGCTTTTCAGGTCTCACGTGAAAGGTAAGTTGGAGAAGTTGACCTATCAGTATGATCTCAAATATTGGCCTTCCATAACTAAAGTGGTGGCGCAGATTGGTATCAATGCGGCTAATGCAGTAACAGTTGCTGATGACTCCGCTGCAAGTGCAGCAACTGAAGCTCGTCGCCCTGGGCTGGCTGACTTCTTGAAAGCATTTGAGGCAGAACTTGATAGGAACAGGGTGGAGAATATTGGCTTCATTCCCAATGATTTTTCACTGAGCGATAGTTCTATGGCGTCGTTGGTAAACTGCGGACTTGGGTTGGGAGTCGAAGAGCTGATCGAAGCCAGCTTTGTAAAGCGTTACCGCCAACGTGAGCGCGATCGTGATCAGGAGTTCGGACGGAAGATGGGGATCGACTGAACATTGGAATGGATGCTGGTGGTCGTTTCGAGCCCTGTATACGTCCAGATGATTTTTTGAGGGGGAGGGCTGGTCATACCGCTCACTCCCCTCTCGGGAGTTCTGGATCGTCTTCCTGGGTAGCATTCCGGGACTGCATTCTTGAGCGCACGATGATGAGCTTGTCGGCGATCCAGGCTAGGTACGAAATGAGCTTTTTGGGGTTTATTGGGTGGCACGAGGAGGGCGATGATCTGTCGATTCGTCATTCTGGACGGCGTCGACGGTGCACCAAATTTTGGTGACTCTAGGGGAGGTACTGGGGAGCTGGGATCGAGGCGTTGCCATGAGGCTTGGAGGGGCTTCCTGATTGGGGGGATCCCCTGGAAGGCCCGGAAACACTGGCTAGAAGGTGGAGCGGGTAGAGGGAATCGAACCCTCAACTAAAGCTTGGGAAGCTTTCATTTTACCACTAAACTATACCCGCATTACGCGTTTTTACCATGCACCAAAGACGGGTGTCCAATAAGAACCCTCGTCGGAAGCTTGGGAAGCTACTGTTCTACCATTAAACTATACCCGCTCAGAGCGGCTGACTTTGTACCAGAAGTTTGCCAGGATTTGAAGTTTTTCTTCAAAAATGTGTGGCTTACGTGCCTCGCGCAAGCTTGTGTGGGAGCTGGCTTGCCTGCGATAGCTTCACCTGAGTGTGGCTGGCACACCGAGGCGTCCGTATCGCGGGCAAGCCCGGCTCCCACCTAAGCGGGTCTTCATTTCAGATCGCGAAGGCATGCTGTGTCTGGCCCTGTTGATAGCGCAACCGGCTGACCTGCCGTTCCGGTTTCAGAAACCCAACCACTGCTTCCCGGGTGTCCCGGCACGCCGCCTTGTGTTCCATGTCCAGAAAGTGCCCGGTGGCCTGCACGGTGCTGAAACTGCTATGGGCCACGTGCTGGCCAAACAGCTTGGCATCCTGGGCACTGGTGTATTCGTCCCATTCACCGTTTACAAACAACACCGGAATATTGATCAGCTTGGCCGCCTTGAGGTAGCACAGCCGGTCGCTGTGGAGCACTTGGCTGATATGGAAGTGCATCTGCCCATATTCATGCTCGGCCAGGTTGCTCACGTGTTTGTAGTTGAAACGCTTGAACAGCGACGGCAGGTGCTTGCCGATGGTGCTGTTGACCAGGTGGCCAACACGGTCGCGGTCGAGGTTGCCGAGGTAATCGACGCCGCGCTCAAGGTAGTCGCGCATCGGTGCGTTGATCACTGGCGAGAATGAGCTGATCACGGCCTTTTCTACGCGACGTGGCCGGTGGGCCAGGGCGACCAGGGTGGCGGCGCCGCCCCAGGAAAATGACAGCACGTGTTCGGCGGCGAAGTGGTCGATGAGTTCCAGGAGGATCTGGCCTTCGACTTCCTTCGTCAGCATTTGCTCATGGCGGTTATGGATTTTGGAGCGGCCAGCGTAGGGCTGGTCGTACAAAACCACATTGAACTGCGGGTGCAGGCTTTTCACGGTTTGGGCGAAGGATGCCGTGGTGGCCATGGAGCCATTGACCATGATGATGGTCTTTGCAGCAGCGTCCGCGCGATAGAACTCCGTGTAAACCCGATACTGACCCTGTATATCCAACACAGCGATTTCTGGCCTCATGTCGTAAGACTCCTGGCAAGCGGGTAGGGCGCGCAGGTAACTCTGCACGAGCTTTGTGACAGGTAGGCATACGCCTGGAAATGGAGAGCCCATGTCGATCCGATGACGGCTGGCCGACGGGTGTTGTTATGGCGGGCAGTTTTGCCTGGAAGGCCCGTAGATCAAGCGCGGGCGGGGGCAAAGTGTTTCTTGGAGGTTATAGGCGACTCGCCAGTCATAATTTGGCTGGCGTTTTGATTCAAGCAGCAGAGGTGCTGCCTCGCAAGGCGACACAGTGGTTTTTTACCAGTACCGGCTGAACGGTCATCAGACCTGTCGGATTTCATCCTCAGTCAGCGCCCGGTACTCGCCCGGCGCCAAGGCAGCATCGAGCACCAAGGGGCCCATCCGTTCGCGATGCAAGCCGATCACCTTGTTATTGAAATGCCCGAACATGCGTTTCACCTGGTGATAACGCCCTCGACAATACCCAGCCGCGCCGTCGTCGGCCCCAGCAGTTCCAGTTCGGCGGGTTGGGTGGTCAGGTCTTCAAATGCAAAGTACAGGCCCGCCTTGAAGGTCACTGCGTATTCGGGGCCAATAACTTGCTCAGTCTCTACGAGATAAACCTTGGGCAGCTTGGCCTGCGGTTGGGTGAGGCGTCGTGACCACTGGCCGTCATTGGTGATGAGCATCAGACCGGTGGTGTTGAAATCCAGACGACCGGCGATATGCAACTCGTGTGTATCCGGCTCATCCATCAGGTCGAGGACTGTAGGGTGCTGCGGGTCCGACGTGGCACTGACGCAACCCTGAGGTTTGTGCAGCATGAAGTACCGTGCCGACTTGCCTGTTTGCAGCACCTCATCATCAACGCAAACGTGGCTGAATTCGCGCACCTCATGGTGAGGATCGCTCACCGCCACACCATCCACCGTCACCCGCCGTTCTACCAGCAGCAGGCGTACTTGCTTGCGATTGAAACGAGGGAGGTTGCTGAGGAAGCGATCAACGCGCATTTTGACTTTTCAATTGCTTGTCCACCTGGGCGCAGCGTGGGCACAGGCAGGCGGTGTTGCGCAGTTCATCGGGCAAGGCTTCAAGCACCGCCGGGTCGATGCTGACGCTGTAGCACCAGCAGGCTTGATCGGCCGTGCGCGGGTCGGCGAGGGAGCAGTCGTTGGGCGCACCGCAGGCGGGGCAGAGGGTAGGGGTGGTCATCGGTCGATTCAGGCTGTATCGGGCAGGGCCCCGGAGTTCCCTGCACGATACAGTCCCGTCCCGCTATTGCAAGCTGCGCAGGTAGCTGCGCCAGCCGCCGAAATGGCTGATGTCCACCGCGCCAGCCAGCCCATAGGGCTCGCAGATAAAGCCGCTTTCCCACCGCCCATCCGCCAGTTGCACTTTGCCCAGGCCCAAGGGCGCCGGGATGCCGGTGAGGAAGGAGCCCAGTTCACGGCTCGGCAGTTCCCACACTTCCACTTCGATGGCGGTGCCGCCCTCACTCACCCGCAGCATGCCGGGGCGATACGGCGGCCCACCCGCCAGGGCGAACAGTTGATAGTCAGCCGAGCTGCGGGTGCGCTCAATCAGGCATGCCCCCCGGCGCAACAGCTGGCTGTTCAGTGCCAGCCCCTGCAGGTGCGCGCCGCACACCACCAACCGTGTGCAGTCATGGCTGGCGACAGTAGTGGGCACGCCCAGTGATGCATCGTGCTGACGCTGCAACGCATCTGCCACACCCAACAGGTATTGGTCGGTAAACGCTCGGCCAAATACGGTCACGCCCCACGGCAGGCCGTTGTCCATCACGCCGCTGGGCACGGCGACGGCGGCGTAGTCCAGCAGGTTCATGAAGTTGGTGTAGTAGCCCAGTTCGGCATTGCGCAGCACCGGTTCGGCGTGCAGTTCTGCCAGCGTCACCGGGCGACCGATCGTGGGCGTCAGCACGCAGTCCAGCCCTCCAGCGCGCGGTCGCACTGGGCTTTCAAGGTTTGCAGGCGGTAGTGCGCACGGAAGGTGTCGACGCCGGTGACCGCCGGTGCCTTGGCCAATACCGCACGAATCACCGGCAGCACCGCCTCGGGATCACGCTCCATCAGCTCACCGGCCACGCTGTAGCGTTCGGCCACCCACGGTCCTTCGTAGAGCAGGCGCGCCGCTTCAAGAAACGGTGACAAGTCCAGTGCCACCGGCTCCCCGCCGAGGGCAATCATGCGGGCGATGGCTTGCTGGAACAGCCGCGGGCCTTGCGCGCAGCCAAAGAATTCCAGGTCTTCCTGGCGCGGCACACCAAAGCGAAAAGGCCTGGGCGCGCCAAAGGCCGGTGCGTCATTCCACGCCGGGTTCTGGCGGCTGTAGGCGTCCAGCGGATCAAGTTTGGCGGTCAGCGCCAGCAACTGGCTGGCTTCCCGTGCGGTGCGGGTAAACGTGGTGACGCAATCCAATGTGCGGCAGGCCGGCACCACCCCAGCGGTGGAGATCAGGCCTTTGGTCGCCTTGAGGCCCACCAGGTTGTTCAGCGCCGCCGGCACACGCCCGGAGCCCGCGGTGTCGGTGCCCAGGGCAAAACTGGCGACACCCAGTGCGACCGCCAATGACGATCCGGCACTGGACCCGCCCGACGGATATTCCGCCAACACGCTGTTAGGGGCAGACGCCGTACGGCGAGCGGCTGCCATTGAGCCCGGTGGCGAACTGGTCGAGGTTGGTCTTGCCCAGCGGCACGGCGCCCAGGGCGAGCAACTGCTCGACAATCGTCGCGCTGTGCTGCGGCACGTACGCAAACGCCGGGCAGGCAGCGGTGGTGGGAATACCGGCCAAGTCAATGTTGTCCTTGATTGCAAAGGGCACGCCGTACAGCGGCAATTCGGCCGGGTCGCGACGCTCCAGGGCGGCCAGGTATGGCTCCATCTGCGCGACGCTGAGCAGGTGAATGAACAGGTGATAGTCGGGGTTCAATTGCGCGGCTTTTTCACGCAGATGCAACAGCACTTCCCGTGGAGTGGTGTCGCCACTGAGGTAGGCATTGCGCAGGTTGTCCAGTTGCAGGTTCATGGCTTGTCCGCCTGTCAAAATAGAAAAGTCAGTCACGTTCCAGTACCACTACGCGTTGTCCGGCACCAATGCCGCTGCCGGGTTGCACGGGGATCTCACGCACAGTGCCGGCGAACGGCGCCACCACGGGGATTTCCATTTTCATCGACTCCAGGATCACCAGCACATCGCCTGCAGCCACTCGCTCTCCGGCGGTGACCTGGACCTGCCAGAGGTTGCCGGCGATATGGCTGTCGACGCTGTATTCATTGGTGTGCAGCGGCGTGTCGGCACCCAGTGGCGCCGCTGGCTCCTCGCTGTCGAAATGCGCCTGGCCGCTGGCGATCCAGCGTTCGCGCTCGGCGTTGAAGGCGTGCTGCTGTTGCTCACGAAACGCGCTGATGCCCGTTGCTTCGCGCGCCAGGAAGGCCTGGTAATCGGCCAGGTTCAACTGGCTGTTCTCAATCCCCAGCTCAAATCGGCCCAAGGGGAAGTCCCGACGAATCCGTAGCAACTCGTCAGCACTCACCGGATAGAACCGTATCTGGTCAAAGAACCGCAGCAACCACGGCTTGCCCTCAAACGCCGCGACTTCACGGTAGCGATTCCACATCTGCAAGGTCCGCCCCACAAACTGGTAACCGCCGGGGCCTTCCATGCCGTAGATGCACAGGTATGCACCGCCAATGCCCACCGAGTTCTCGGCGGTCCAGGTGCGCGCCGGGTTGTACTTTGTGGTCACCAGGCGATGGCGCGGGTCCAGCGGCGTGGCCACCGGGGCGCCGAGGTACACGTCGCCCAGGCCCATCACCAGGTAGCTGGCATCGAACACCGTGTGGCGTACCTCGTCGAGGTTGGCCAGGTCGTTGATGCGGCGGATGAACTCCAGGTTGCTCGGGCACCATGGCGCGTCCTTGCGCACGGTGGTCATGTATTTCTCGATCGCCAGCTGGCACGCCGGGTCGTCCCACGACAGCGGCAAATGCACGATGCGTGAGGGCACTTGCAGGTTCTGCGTGGCGCACACGGCGGTCCACTCGTTGGCGATCAACGCCAGCAAGTCGGCCAGGGGCAGTTGTTCGGGTTGATAGTGAATCTGCAACGAGCGAATGCCCGGCGTCAGGTCGATCACACCCGGCAGGGCACGGGCCTCCAGCGCTTGCATCAGGGCGTGGGCGCGAAAGCGCAGCACCAGGTCCAGCTCCGGCGCGCCGATTTCCAGCAGCAGGTGAGTGTCACCGGCAAGGCGAGCGACCAGTTGGGTGTCGGCGCTGCCGATGTCCAGTACCACCGGCGACTCGATCACTTGAGAAGGCTGGCTTGGCTCAGGCACTTGATCCCATTTCAAGGCAAGCTCCCGGGCCGTTTTGAGGTCGACCGGTGCGAAGCAAATTTTGTCACCAGCCTTGAGCTGGCCGAGTTGCCACAAGTCTGCCTCGATCACCGTTACCGGGCACACAAACCCGCCCAGGCTTGGCCCGTCCGGCCCGAGGATCACCGGCATGTCCCCGGTGAAATCCACCGCGCCGATGGCATAGGGGTTGTCATGGATATTCGACGGGTGCAGCCCCGCTTCACCACCATCCGTGCGTGCCCACAACGGTTTGGGCCCGATCAACCGTACGCCGGTACGGCTGGAGTTGAAGTGCACTTCCCATTGGGTGGCAAAGAAGGTGTCGATGTACTCGGGCTTGAAGTATTCCGGCGCGCCGTGGGGGCCGTAGATCACCCGCAGCGTGCGCGTTTGCGGCAGCGGCTCGGCTATCAATTGTTGCCCAGCACCTGCGTCCGTCAATGGCCGCAGATGCAACACATCGCCGGCCCGCAACGCGCGCCCGCCATGGCCGCCGAACTGGCCGAGGGTGAAGGTGCTTTTGCTGCCCAGATAGTCCGGCACCTGCAACCCGCCGCGCAGGCACAGGTAACTGCGTGCGCCGGCGCCAGCCATGGTGCTCAGGCTCAATACCGAACCCGCCTCGATCAACAGCGTGGTATTCATCGGCACCGGTTGATCATCCAACAGCAGCGGAATGACTGCGCCGGTGACCGCCACGACCGCCGCGCAATTGAAGCGCAGCATCGGCCCACTCATGGTGATTTCCAGCGCGGCGGTACCGTCGCTGTTGCCCAGCAGGCGATTGCCCAGGCGCAGCGCACGGCTGTCCATCGGCCCTGACGGCGGCACGCCCACCGCCCAATAACCGAGGCGGCCTGGGTAGTCCTGCACACTGGTTTGCGTGCCCGCACTCAGCACTTCGACGGTGTCGGCGACGTAGACCAGATCTTCCAGGCAGCGGGTCCATAGGCGGCCACTGGCGAAGGGCGCGGCGAGCAGGATCTGGCGCAGGTAATCGCGGTTGGTTTCCACGCCGTAGAGTTGGCTGTCGCTCAGTGCCCGGTGTAAATCCAGGCGTGCCTGCTCCCGGGTAGGCGCCCACGTGATGAGCTTGGCGATCATCGGGTCGAAGTACGGTGGGATCTCGCACCCGGCTTCTACCCAGGTATCGATGCGCAGGCCATCGGCAACCGGGAAGTCCACCTGTGTCAGCAAGCCCGGGCTGGGTTGGAAATCCCGGCCAGGGTCTTCTGCATACAAACGTGCCTGGATTGCATGGCCTTGAGGGCTTAAAACAAGCTCGTTCAACGGCGGCATTTCACCTGCCGCCAATTGCACCATCCAGCGCACCAGGTCCACACCCCACACTTGTTCGGTGACGCCGTGTTCCACTTGCAACCGGGTGTTCACTTCCAGGAAATAGAAGCGCCCATCGGCGCTATCAAAGATAAATTCCACGGTACCGGCGCTGCGGTAGTTCACCGCTTTGGCCAGGGTGATGGCGGCCGCGCATAACGCCTCGGCCATGCCGTCGGGCAGGTGCGGCGCCGGGGTTTCTTCGAGGACTTTCTGGTTGCGCCGCTGCACCGAGCAGTCACGCACGCCGAGGGCGATCACCTCACCCGCGCCGTCGCCAAACACCTGCACTTCCAAGTGGCGCGCGTGCTGGATGTACTTCTCGATAAACACGCCGGCATCGCTGAAGTTGTTCTGGCCCAGGCGTTTGACCGCTTCGAAGGATTCGCTCAATTCGGTCGCATGGCGGCACACGCGCATGCCAATACCACCACCACCGGCGGTGCTTTTGAGCATCACCGGGTAGCCCACGTGGTCGGCGGCGAGCAGGGCGGCGTCGAGGTTGTCGAGCAGCTCGGAACCTTCCAGCAATGGGATTTGATGCTGCTTGGCCAAGGCGCGGGCCGTGTGCTTGAGACCGAACACGCGCAGTTGCTCGGGCGTTGGCCCGACGAAGGCGATGCCGGCGTTTTCACAGGCCTCGGCAAAGGCAGCGTTTTCCGAGAGAAAGCCATAACCCGGGTGGATGGCCTTGGCACCACAGGCCTTGGCGGTGGCGAGGATTTTTCCACCGCCAGGTAGTGCCCGCCGCCGCGCCTTCACCGAGGCTGTAGGCTTCGTCGGCTTGCTGGATATGCAGGCTGGCGGCATCGGCTTGCGCGTACACCGCAACGCCTTTTACGTGAAGCTCGCGCAAGGTGCGCAGGATGCGGCAGGCAATGGCGCCGCGGTTGGCGATCAAGAGTTTTTCGAACATGGCAAAACCCTGCGGGCCGTCCCGCCTATTGGGGTGCACGCCAGGGTCGTCCATGGCGCAAATCTCTGGAATTAATGCAGTGCCAATGTGGGAGCCGGGCTTGCCCGCGATGGCGGTGTATCAGTCACGCCATTGGTCGACTGACACACCGCCATCGCAGGCAAGCCAGCTCCCACATTGGGAACTCATTGTTTTCGGATGCACTGCCCGGCGCGGGATTGGCACAAACCGAACAACCATTGGCGCAACCGCTTCATTTTCAGTTCCATACCAGTAGCTCCGCAGGGGTGGGGTTGTAGGCGTTGCACGGGTTATTCAATTGCGGGCAGTTGGAAATCAGCACGATCACGTCCATCTCCGCACGCAAATCCACGTATTTGCCGGGGGCGGAAATACCGTCCTCAAACGTCAGCCCACCGTCGGCTGTCACTGGCACATTCATGAAGAAATTGATGTTCGGCCCGATGTCGCCTTTACCCAGCCGGCCATCGTGGGCGCAGGCCCGCAGGTAGTTGTCGCGGCAGCTGTGCATGTAGCGTTTTTCCAGGGCGTAGCGCACGGTGTTGCTCTCTTGGGCGCAGGCGCCGCCGAGGGTGTCGTGGCGGCCACAGGTGTCGTCGACGATGGTCAGCATCGGCTGGCCGAGGTTGGAATACAGCACGCTGCCGGTGCCCAGGTACACGCTGTTCTGCCGACGCAGGGTGCGCTGCACGTCGTAGCGTTCCTTGGGGTTCTTGAGGCTGTAGAACAAGGTGTCGACAGCCTGGTTGCCCTCCAGGTCGAGGATGCGCAGGGTCTGCCCGGCCTTGACCTCCATCAGCCACGGCTCGCCAGCGGGAATAGTGGCGCGGTACACGGCCGCATCCGGTTGTTTCAGTGCGATAGACATGGCAGTTCCTCAGGCGAACAGACGGTCGGTGTTGATAAAGCCTCGCTCGTTTTCCGGGCGCGAGGTGCGGCAGTGTTCGGCGACGCTTTTGTCGGCGTTCATCCAGGCCAGTTTCAGCGGTTGCGGGGCGTAGTCGGGGTTGGGGTCCATCGGGTGTTGCAGGGCGGTGAGCACCACCAGGGTGTCCATCGGTGCGTAGAGTTCGATGTAGTCACCGGCCTTGGAATTACCCGGCACAAAGTGCAGGCCACCGTCGCCATCCACGCTGACGCGGCTGAACAGGTTGAGGGTCATCAGCAGGTCCGACAGCCCCAGGCCCCACTTGCCCAACTCCACCAGCAGGTTGTCGGTGCCGTTGCGGAAGAAGCCGTTGCGCAGTTCCTGGTAACGCCCCTGGCCGTACTTTTCGGCGACTTCGCTGGCGCAGAGCACGCCGCCGATGCTGTCACTCCAGCCGCAGGTGTCGGCGGTGATGGCGGCCAGTACGCGGCCCATGTCGGAGTACAGGCAATGGCCGGTGGTGAGCTTGGCGGTGTGTTGGCATTTGAGGCTGTCGGGCAGGTTCAGGCGCTCGGTTTTTTCATTGGCATTGAGCAGCGTGAGGCTGACGTTGGCGCCGCCACGCAGGTCGGTAAGGCGCAGCAGTTGGCCGCGCTTGAGCACAAACGAACGGTGACCGCCGCCGGGCAGCATTTCTTCGGCAAACGGTGGGAACAGTTGGGTGGAATCGGTCATTGGGCAGTCGCTCCAAAGTTCTGCGGCGAGCGCCTTGCGGCGTTCGCTGTTCAAAGGGATGTCGTAGGTGATGCGGGCGCCATAGGCACCGGGGGCGTGGGGGTCGACGCGCACCTTGTCGAACACCAGCAGGCGCGTGCCGAGGCTGAAGCCTTCGCTGAGGTCGTGGGTGACCATGAACACCGTCAGCCGGGTTTCGCGCCACAGCTCCAGCAGCAACTGGTGCATGTCTTTGCGAATGCCCGGGTCGAGGGCGCCGAAGGGTTCATCCAGCAGCAATACGCGGGGTTTTCATGATCAGGGCCTGGGCGATGGCCAGGCGTTGCTGCATACCGCCGGAAAGCTGCGCCGGGTACTTGTCCAGGGCGTGGCCAAGGCCGACTTTATGCAGTAGCGCGGCGGCCTGTTCCCGCGCGTCTTTCTTAGCCTTGCCAAACAAGCGTCCCAGCAGTGCCGAGCGCGGCAGTTCCAGGCCCAGCGCGACGTTGTCCAACACGCTCAAATGCGGGAACACCGAGTAACGCTGGAACACCACGCCACGGCTGGCATCCGGCTCGGCGGCAAGGGCCTGGCCATCCAACAGGATCTCGCCCTTGCTCGCGGTTTCCTGGCCCAGCAGCAGGCGCAGAAAGGTGGATTTGCCGCAGCCTGACGTGCCCACCAGCGTGCAGAACTCGCCCTCGGCCACATGCAGGTTGAGGCCTTCCAGCACCACTTGGTCGCCGTAGCGCTGCCACACATTGTTCACGCTGATAAAGCTCATGCCCGCGCTCCTTCGTACCAGGGGAACGCGCGTCGGGTCAGGGCCTTGAGGCCCCAGTCCATCAGCCAGGCGAGCAGGGTGATCCACACCACGTAAGGCAAAATCACGTCCATCGCCAGGTAGCGGCGTACCAGGAAGATCCGATAGCCCAAGCCATCGGTGGAGGCGATGGCCTCGGCGGCAATCAGGAACAACCACGCCGAACCCAGCATCAGGCGCAGTGAGATCAGCAGGCGTGGCAGCAATTGCGGCAACACCACGCGCAGCATCAAGGTCCAGGTGGACGCACCGAGGGTCTGGGCTTTTACCAGCAACTCGACGGGAATTTCCCGCGCGCGCTGTTCCAGGTCTCGCGCCAATGCCGGGGTGATGCCGATCACGATCAGCATCACCTTCGACAACTCGCCCAGGCCAAACACGATGAACAGGATCGGCAGGATCGCCAGCGGCGGCACCATCGACAGCACGGTCAGCAGTGGCGACAGCGGCGCGCCAAACAGCGGCAAGGTCCCGGCGGCAATACCCAGGCACAAGCCGGCGAGGGCACTGATGCCCAGGCCGATGGCCATACGCTGCAGGCTTGACGCGGTGTCTTGCCACAGCACGTATTCACCGGTGCGGCTGTCGGCGCTGAACGCCAGGCGCTTTATGGCGTCGCCCATTTGCACGGCGCTGGGCAGCAGCTTGTCGTTGGGGTTGTCCGCCAGGCGCTCGGCCGAGCCTACGAAATAGGCGAACAGCAGCAACGCGAAGGGCAGCAGCACCAACAGCAAGCGGCTGGAGATTCCGGGTGACGGTTGATCAGGCGCATGGCCGGGTCCTCTTACAGCTTGCCGTCGGCGGCCATCTGCACGTAGCTGGGGTCGAAATGCAGCTTGAGGTTGGCGGTGTCACCGCTGGTCACGCCATTGGCAAAGCTCATGCCCACGGCGCTGGTGTCCTTGGCGCCTTCACCGAGCAAGCCGTGCTCAAACGAAAACTCGGCGACCTTACGCATGGTGGTCGGCAGTTGTTTGCTGGTGGCAAACGCCAGGGCTTCCTGGGGCGTGGCGAACAGCTTGGTGGTGTCCAGTTGCGACTGGAAACCCTTGAGGTCGGTGCCGGAAGCCTTGGCCATGTGTTCCAGGGCTTCGGTGCTGGCGGCGCCCTTGGCATTCATCAGCGCGACTGTCTCGAACCAGGCGCCGGTGAGGGCCTTGCCCAGGGCCGGGTTGTCCTTGAGGACCTGGGTGTTGACCACCATCATGTCCATGATTTCGCCGGGCACTTTGCTGGAGTCGAACACCTCGGTCACACCCGGCTTGGCCTTGATCTCGGAGAGCATCGGGTTCCAGGTGGTCACGGCCTGCACCTGGTCGGTGTTGAAAGCGGCGGCGATATCGGCGTCTGAGGTATTGACCACTTTCAGGTCTTTTTCGGTGAGGTCGGCCGACTCCAGCGCGCGGGCCAGCAGGTAATGGGATACCGAGAGTTCCACCAGGTTGACGTTCATGCCCTTGAGGTCGGCCACGGTCTTGCCGGTGCCCTTGATGACCACGCCGTCGTTGCCGTTGGAGAAGTCACTGACCACCAGCGCAGTGCTGTCCACGCCGCCGGCGGCGGGGATGGTGAGGGCGTCCATGTTGGTCATGGTGCAGCCGTCGAACTGGCCGGCGGTGTACTGGTTGATGGATTCGACGTAGTCATTGAGCTGCACCATGTCGATCTTGATGCCGTACTTCTTGGCCCACTTGTCGAGGATGCCTTGGCTGCCGGCGTACTCCCACGGCATCCAGCCGGCGTAAATGGTCCAGCACACGCTGAAGTGGTCTTTGGGGGCGGCTTGGGTCTGGACGCTCAGCACCGCGGCAAAGGCGGCGGCGAGCAAGGCGGGTAAACGGGGTGATGGCATGGGGCTTCTCCAGTTGATCAAGGGCGAGCAGGAGCAACGCGGCACCGTGAACGGTGGCTTGTCTCCCGGGCTTTTATCCCGCCGTGTAACCTCAACTGGAGGTCGCCAACTCTCGGACCAGCCACTCGCTTGAAGCGAGCCGGAACCCTAG
This sequence comes from Pseudomonas poae, assembly GCA_004000515.1. Classification (GTDB taxonomy): domain Bacteria; phylum Pseudomonadota; class Gammaproteobacteria; order Pseudomonadales; family Pseudomonadaceae; genus Aquipseudomonas; species Aquipseudomonas cremoris. The sequence continues at coordinate 7,004,418 of CP034537.1, read as the reverse complement.
TCGGCCATTGCAAATTGTGGTGCCGCGAACCTGTTATCAATCCTGCACGTGAGAGGCAAAGCGAGAGTCGTGCCAAGTGGCGTCGACGCCCGGTTTTTCAGGCGGGCAGTACAGGAGGGGAGGCTTGTGTGAGGGGCGAGTGCATCACGCGGGTGCGCGGATGCACTGCAATGAAGCGTTTACAGCTGGAATTTGCTGACCAACGTGTTGAACGAGGTGGCCAGGCGCGACAGGTCTTGGCTGGACGCGTTGGTCTGGTGCGCGCCAGCGGCGGTCTGGGTGGACAGGTCCTGGATGTTCAGCAGGTTGCGGTCCACCTCACGGGCGACCTGGGCTTGTTCTTCCGACGCGGAGGCGATCACCAGGTTGCGCTCGTTGATCTTCGCCACGCTGTCCGTGATCCGCTGCAGCGCTTCACCGGCGTTCTGCGCCAGGGCCTGGGTGTTAGTGGCCCAGGTCAGGCTCTTGTTCATGGCGGCCACGGCGTCATCGGCGCCGACCTGTACGGCGCCGATCATTTTTTCGATGTCGACCGTGGACGTTTGCGTGCGATGCGCCAGCGCCCGCACTTCATCGGCGACCACGGCAAAACCACGACCTTGCTCACCGGCACGGGCGGCTTCGATGGCGGCGTTGAGGGCCAGCAGGTTGGTCTGGTCGGCGATGCCACGGATCACGTCGATCACATTGCCGATTTCGCGTACTTGGCCGGCGAGGTCGGCCACCGACTGCGTAGAGTCGTTGATCTCATCCACCATCGAGCGCATGCCGGACACGGCCTGTTCCACCTGCTGGCGGCCGTCTTCGGCTTCGGTGGTGGCCTGGCGCGAGGCTTCGGAGGTGGACACGGCGTTGCTCGCGACTTCGTCCACCGCTGCGGTCATCTGGTTCACGGCAGTGGCGGCTTGCTGGATTTCGTCGTTTTGGCGCGTCAGGCCACGGCTGCTCTCATCGGTGACTGCGCTGAGTTCTTCGGCGGCCGAGGCGAGTTGGTCGGACGCATTGGCGATTTCCACCAGGGTGCTTTTGAGGCCGCCCTGCATATCCGACAGCGCCATCAGCAGTTGCCCGGCTTCATCGGTGCGTTCGGTGATGATGGCTTGGGTCAGGTCGCCCTTGGCGATGCGCTGTGCACTGTCTACCGCTTGGGCGATGGGGCGGGTGATCAGGCGGGTGATCAACACTCCAATGGCGATGGCGATGATGAAGGCCAGCACAATGCCGCTGATCATCCAGGTCAGCGCGCTGGCGCGCAGGTCATCGGCGGCGACGGCGCCTTCTTGGATCTGGCGGTTGTTGGACTCGATCATCACGCGGATCAGTTCGCGCGCCTGGCGGAACAGCTCATTGTTGGTGGAGTTGAGTTGGCTGCGGGCCTGTTCGAACTGGCCGCCATCGAGCATCGCGATGACGCGGTCGGAGTTGCTGATGTACGTGGGCCAGAGCTGGTCGAGCTTGTCGCCTGCCGCCCGTTCGTCGTCTTCCAGCGGCGTGGCACGGTAAGTGGCGTAGGCCGCCTGGCTGCGCTTGAGTTCGTTGGCGATGTCTTGGCGTACACGGTCGCGGTCTTGTGCGGCGACGTCACCTTTGCTGGCATCCATCAGGCGGTACAGGCCGCGGTTGTGGGCGACCAGGCCATTGAGGGTGGCCGCCGTGTTACTGACCGAGACCAGGTTGTTGGAGAACGTCAGTTCCAGGGCCGTAGCAAGGCGAGCGACCCCCTGAATACCCAACAGGCCGACCCCGAGGGTGACCAGTGCACACATAAGAAATGAAAGCAGCAGCTTGGTAGCGATTTTCATGGCTCGAATCCGGCGATAGGGGCGAATGGCGCACGCTAGAGCCTCCCTGGCTTTGTGCGATGTCATAGTGACATCATCGCAATCGACGGAGATTCGGGCCAGGTAAATTTACTGAAACGATAAATCTAATGGGTTGCTGACCCTGGGGGCGCGGCTTCGAAGGGGGGCATCAGTCAATCCGCGTAGATGTATCAATCTATTACCAGATCGCACCAGATTCGGTTTTTGATGTCAGATATTTCGTCATTCAGTGAAAGATGAATGCCGCCCTCCAGCGTCGCTGGAGGTGCTCTTCCGCGGTCCAGGAGGCCGCCATGTATCGACGATTGCTACTCAGCGCTTTACTCGGTCTGACCCTTTCCGCCTGTGTGCCTTACTACGACGGTGGTGCCACGTACTATCGTTCCGAGGTCTACACCGCGCCCGCGCCGGCCTACTACTACGGCGGCCCGACCTACATGTATGGACGTAGCTACTACGCGCCGCCACCGCGCTACTATTCGGCGCCGCGCTATTACCAGCCAGCACCGCGCTATTACCCGAGGCCGGATTACCGACCCTATCCAAACCAGGGTTGGGGCAATCGCTGGGGTAACGGCGGCGGTCATAACCGGGGTGGCCATGACGGCGGTGGCCATGGCGGACACCGTTAAATCTCGGAGAGGTCCGCCAGCGGGTGCCTGCCTTCCCACGCCTTGTGAAAGTGTGCCTGCACCACTCCCTCGGGAACGCTATTGATATCGGGCCAGTGCCAATGCGGTTTCTGGTCCTTATCGATCAATCGCGCCCGAACGCCTTCGGCGAATTCCGGGTGGCGGCAGCAATTGAGGCTCAAGGTGTATTCCATCTGGAACACCTGGGCCAATGACAGGTGGCGGGCGCGCTGAATCTGCTCCCACACCAGGTGCGCGGTCAGCGGGCAACCCTCGCTCAAGGTTTTACCTGCCCGGTTGAACAGCGGGTCACTGTGCTCGCGCAATTGGCTTAATGCGCGCCAGGCGCAGCGCACATCGCCCACGTCCAGCCACTCGTCGATCTGCGCGCGTCGCGGCAGCCATTGCGCTTCGGGTTGCTGGTCGACGGCTTCCTGGGCCAGTGCCTTGAGCAGGCTGTTGAGTTGCATCGCTGTTTGTTCCTGCCAGTTCAGTTGCAACAGGCCATCGAGCAGTTCGTCCTGTTGGTCGTCACGCAGGAAGCGGTCGGCCAGGTCCAGGTCCAGGGCGTCGCGCCCGTTGATATGGGCGCCGGTCAGGCCAAGAAACAGACCCAACTTGCCCGGCAGGCGCGACAAGAACCTGCTGGCCCCTACATCGGGATACAAGCCGATGCTGATTTCGGGCATCGCCAACCGGCTGCTCGGTGTGACGATGCGCACCGCCGCGCTTTGCAGCAGGCCCATGCCGCCGCCCAGCACATAGCCATGGCCCCAGCAGATCAACGGTTTGGGGTAGGTGTGCAGGCGGTAGTCAAGGCGATATTCCGCCGCAAAAAACTGTGCGGCCAGGTCAGGCACCACACCGGGTTGTTCAAGGCAGGCCAGGGCCAGGCTGCGCACTTCGCCGCCGGCACAAAACGCCTTGGGGCCGTTGCCGCGCAGTAGCACGCAAACGATGTTCGGGTCCTTGGCCCAGGCGTCCAGGCGTTCGCCCAGCGCCAGGATCATCGGCAGGGAGAGGGCGTTGAGGGACTTTTCTGCATCCAGGCTGGCGATGCCAATGCGGGCACCGTCGCTGCCGGTCAGCTCTTCGAAGTGCAGGTTCATCGTGACCTCATTCGGGGAAGTGAAGGATGAGTATGATCCCTTCGTGGGAAAAAACCGGTTGTGTGTCAGATCAATTGACAAGCGGGGTCAGCTTTCCTAGGGTTCGCCACATTCTTTTTTACAAGACCATTCAACCATGACCGAAGACGACCGTATCAAACTCGAACCCAGCTGGAAACACGCCCTGCGGGATGAGTTCGAGCAGCCGTATATGGCCCAGTTGCGCGAGTTCCTGCGTCAGGAACATGCCGCCGGCAAAGAGATCTACCCGCCCGGTCCGCTGATTTTCAATGCCCTCAATTCCACGCCGCTGGACAAGGTCAAGGTGGTGATCCTCGGCCAGGACCCTTACCACGGCCCCGGCCAGGCCCACGGTTTGTGCTTCTCGGTGCAACCGGGCGTGCCGACGCCACCGTCCTTGGTGAACATCTATAAAGAACTCAAGCGCGACCTCAATATCGACATTCCCAATCACGGTTGCCTGCAAAGCTGGGCCGACCAGGGCGTGCTGATGCTCAACACCACCATGACCGTAGAGCGCGCCAATGCCAACGCCCATGCGGGCAAGGGCTGGCAGTTCTTTACCGATCGGATTATCGAAGTGGTCAGCCAGCATCAGCCGCACCTGGTGTTCCTGCTGTGGGGCGCCCATGCGCAGGGCAAGCAGAAGCTGGTGGATGCGACCAAGCACTTGGTGTTGACCTCGGTGCATCCGTCGCCGTTGTCGGCGTATCGCGGGTTCTTGGGCTGCGGGCATTTCAGCCGCACCAACAAGTTTCTTGAGCAGAATGGCGAGACGCCGATTGAGTGGCGGTTGCCGCCGGCCTAAAGTTTGTCCGCAGGCCAATGTGGGAGCGGGCTTGCTCGCTCCCACATTTAGAACGGTGCCAAGCCTTATATTTTTTCTGGCTGACGGTTCCAATGCCTGAACAACGGCTCCGCCAGAAACAGCACAAACAACAACCGCATCACCTGCATCGCCGTTACCAATGGCACCGACAGCTGCAAGGTCTCTGCCGTCAAGCTCATCTCGGCAATCCCGCCGGGCATCATGCCCAAGGTCAACGAGCGCAGGTCCAGATGGGTCAGTGCACTCAAACCCACCGCCGCCAATGTCGCCAGCGCCATGGTCAAGGCCGTACCGATCAAGGTGCGTCCCATGAATGAGGGCGCGCGGCGAAAGAACTGACGGTTGAAGTGGCAACCCAAACCGCTGCCGATCAACCATTGGCCAATCTGGCTGCCACCGTCAGGCAGGCCGATGTGCAGGTCCCACACCACGCTAGCGGTAGCGCTCACCAACAATGGCCCGAATAGCCAAGGGTTTGGTTGACGCAAACGCTGCCATCCCCATGCCACCAACGCGCCAAGGGGAAAGAGCATCAGCAACCACGGCCAGCTCACCGGCGCCGGGTGAAACTGCGGCGTGCCCCCTTCCAGCACATACTTGAAGATCGCTGGCACACACAACACCACCACCAGCACGCGCAAACTCTGCCCCGCTGCGACACGGCTGAGCACCGCGCCATTGCGTGCGCCGAGGTTGACCATCTCACCGGAACCGCCGGGCATGCTGGAGAAGAACGCCGTAGCGCGGTCTTCACCACTGCGTCGCATCAACCACACGCCGACAATGCTCGACAGGCTGGTGACCAGTGCGCCGAAGAAGATCAGCCCGAAATGGCTCATCACCTGTTCGATCACCACCGGGGTGAAGTGCAGGCCGATGCCGATCCCGACCACCCACTGGCCGCATTTGCGCCCGCCGGGAATCTCCGCCAACTGCCACGGCGTGAGGCAACGCACCAGGATAATCGCCAGCAACGAGCCGACCATGTACGGCAAAGGCCAGCCGACCAGGCTGGCCAGGTAACCGCCGGCCAGACCGACCAGCGGTGTTCCCCACCAATGTTTAAAGGTGACCTCAGACATCGGCCACGGCACGACGCTGCAGGGCACGTTTACGGTAGATGCGCACCAGCGGGAACATCAGCATCAACGCAGTCAGCACCCACACACCAAAAGTGATCGGGCTCGACCAGAGGATGTCCAGCGCACCGTTGGAGATCGACAGCGCACGGCGCAGGTTCTGCTCCATCAGGCCGCCGAGGATAAAGCCCAGCAGCACTGGCGACAGTGGGAAGTCGAGCTTGCGCAGGATGTAGCCGAAGATACCGATACCCACCATCAGGAACAGGTCGAAGGTGGTGGCGTGAACGGCATACACACCGATCGCGGTGATGATGGCGATCACCGGCACCAGCGCCCAGTTCGGCACGGCCAGGATGCGGGTGAAGATGCGGATCATCGGGATGTTGAGGATCACCAGCATGATGTTGGCGATGAACAACGACGCGATAAGGCCCCAGACGATGTCCGGTTGCTGTTGGAACAGCAGCGGGCCTGGGGTGATGTTGTACAGCGACAAGGCGCCGATCATCACGGCGGTGGTACCCGAACCTGGAACGCCGAGGGTCAGCATCGGTACCAGCGCGCCACAGGCGGAAGCGCCGATCGCGGTTTCCGGGGCCGCGAGACCGCGCATGTCACCCTGGCCGAATTTACCGCTGGCACCGGCCAGGCGTTTTTCGGTCATGTAGGCAACGGCCGACGCCAAGGTGGCACCTGCACCGGGCAATACACCCATGATGAAACCCAGCAGGCCGCAGCGGATGTTAACCACAAAGACAGCGGACGCTTCCTTCAGGTTGAACATCATCCGTCCGGTGGCTTTCACCGCTTCCTGGCCACGGTGGGTTTTTTCCAGCAGCAACAGGATCTCGCTGATGGAGAACAAACCCAGCACCAACACCACGAACTGGATGCCGTCGGTGAGGTGGATGTTATCGCCGGTAAAGCGGTACACGCCGCTGTTGGCGTCGATGCCGACCGCTGACAGGAACAGGCCGATCAGCGCAGCCACGAAGGTCTTCAGCGGCTTGTCACCGGCCATGCCGCCCAGGCAGACAATCGCGAACACCATCAGGACGAAATATTCCGCCGGTCCGAAGGCTATCGCCCACTTGGCCAGCAGCGGCGCAAACAACACCATGCCGCAGGTGGCGATAAACGCGCCGATAAACGAACTCCACGCCGACAACGACAGCGCTACACCGGCCAGGCCTTTACGTGCCATCGGGTAGCCGTCGAGGGTGGTCATCACGGTGGAAGCTTCACCCGGGATGTTGAGCAGGATCGAGCTGATACGGCCGCCGTACTCGCAGCCCAGGTACACGGCTGCCAGCAGGATCAACGCCGACTCGGGCGGCAGGCCCAAGGCGAATGCGATGGGAATCAACAACGCCACGCCGTTGATCGGGCCCAGGCCCGGCAGCAGGCCGACGACAGTACCGATCAAGGTGCCGCACAGTGCGGTTACCAGGTTGTAAGGGGACAGTGCAACGCCGAAGCCCTGGCCCAAATAGCTGAACGTATCCATATCAGTTCTCCAGAACGTCGAGCAGACCGAGGGGCAGCGGCACATCCATGGCTTTATCGAACAGCAGATAAAGACCGATGGCCATCAGGCTGACGATCACCACACTTGGCAACCAGCGGCCGCCGTACAGGCGTGCCATGGGGATGCCGATCAACATGCTGCTGAGGATGAAACCGAGCGATTCAAAGGTGCCGGCGAACACGATCAGCAAGCCGACACAAATGCCGATCTTGATCAGGGTTTCGCGGTCCAGTGCGGGTTCTTCTTCAGTGTGTTTGGTCGGCTGCGGGCGAAACAGCATGTAGATCAGGCCCAGGCTCATCAGCCCGAGCATGAGCAGCGGGTAGGCACGAGGCCCCACCGGCTCGTAGGAAAACGCCGCCTGATACGGCCAGGCCATCAGCGCGAGGCCGGCGCACACCAGCAACATCACAGAAGCGAAAATGCGTTGTAAAAGCATGTGAAACTCCTCGGCCACGCCCGTTATGGCAACGGGCATGGCCTTGAGACAGAGGGGCGATTACTGGATCAGGCCAAACTCTTTGGCCAGCACTTTGTAGTCAGCCACTTGTTTCTTCACGTAGGTGTCAAGCTCCGGGCCGGTCATGGCGAACGGGAACAGCTCGCGCTGGTCACGCAGCTTGGCGAACTCTTCGGAAGCCAGCAGTTTGTCGAACGCGTCTTTCCACCAGGCGTAGTCGGCATCGCTGACTTTTGGCCCGAGGTAGAAGCCACGCACCACTGGCCAGACGATGTCGTAGCCTTGCTCTTTGGCGGTCGGAATATTCTTCATTTCCGGCTCGTCCAGGCGCTCCTCGGAGAACACCGCCAGCAGGCGCATGTCACCGCTCAAGATGTGCGGCATGGAGTCGGAGATGTCGGTACTGCCCACTTGGATGTGGCCGCCGAGCAGGGCCGTGGCGATTTCGCCGCCGCCTTCCAGCGCCACATAACGCAGTTCGCGCGGGTTGATCCCGGCAGCCTTGGCGATCAGGGCGGTTTGCATCCAGTCCTGGCTGCCGACGGTGCCGCCGGAACCGATTACTACGCTGCCTGGATCTTTCTTCAGGGCTTTGACGAGATCGTCGAGGGTCTTGTAGGGCGAATCGGCTTTCACCGCGATGGCACCGTAGCTTGTGCCGACCGCTGCCAGCCAACGCACGGCGCTTTCATCGAAACGGCCGAACTTGCCTTGGGCCAGGTTCAACAGCGAACCGCTGGACCAGGCCACCAAGGTGCCCGCATCCGCAGGGCGCTGGGCGACCACGGCGTTGTAGGCCACCGCGCCGACGCCGCCAGGCATGTAGGTCACGCGCATCGGCTTGCTCAGCAACTTCTCGTTGACCAGCGCGCTTTGCGCCAGTTTGCAGGTCAGGTCAAAACCGCCGCCGGGGAGGCTGGGGCGATGCATTCCGGGCGCTTGGGTTCATCGGCGGCCAGCAGTTGGCCAGCGAACACCATGCAGCCGGCGGCGAGGGCCAATTTACGCAGTGAAAAGCTCATGTTTTATCTCCGTCTTTGTTGTTATGAGTAGCGACTACCACAGTGCGACGCTGTAACTGACCAGCACGCGCATTTCATCCGCATCACGGGCCGAGTAGTTGGAACGGTACGTAGCGTTGCGCAGGCGCACGGCCACATCCTTGAACGTGCCGCTTTGCACCACGTACTTGATCTCGCTGTTGCGTTCCCATTCCTTGCCGGTGTCGCCGTTCTTGAGCTTGATGTTGTCACCCGACAGGTAACGGCTCATGAAGCTCAGGCCGGGAATGCCCAGCTTGGCGAAGTCGTAGTCGTAACGCGCCTGCCAGGAGCGTTCTTCGGCGCCGGCAAAGTCGTTGATCTGCACGAAGTTGACCAGGTACGGGTCGCTGCCATCCACATACGGGAACGCGCTGTCGCCGGACATGTGCTGGTAGCCGGCGCTGAGCTTATGGCCATTGAGGGCATAGCTGAACAGGCCATTGAGAGATTTGTTGTCGATTTTGCCGCCACGGGCGGCGCCTGCGTCATCACTGATGGCCAGGCGCAGGTCGGCGGCGAAGGTGCCGGGGCCCATTGGGCGCGCGGCCACCAGGCCGAGGAAGTGCTGACGGTACACGTCGTCGAGCTGGGCGAAGTGGTAGCTGCCGGTGATCTTGTCGGCGAACTTGTAGTCTGCACCACCGAAGTTGAAGTGCTTGCCGGTGGCGCCACTGACGAAGCGGCTGTTCTTGTTGTTGAGCGCGATGTCTTCATAGTGGGTGACGTCGCGGTCCTTGGCTTTGTCCAGGCGGCCGCCGGTGAACACCAGGTTCTTGAATTCCTTGGAGGTGATCAGGCCGCCATTGAAGGTCTGCGGCAGGATGCGTCCGTCGTTGGGCTTGAGGATCGGCAGTTCGGGGATCAGCGAGCCGATCTTCAACTCGGTGGCCGAGATTTTCACTTTGCCGGTCAGGCCCAGCTTGGAGTATTCGTTGGCGGCGCGGCCATCGTCGTGGGTAGGCAACAGGCCGGTGCCGGTGCGGTCGGGGCTGGAGTCGAGCTTGACCCCAAGCATGCCCAGCGCATCCACGCCAAAGCCGACGGTACCGTCGGTGTAGCCCGATTGCAGGTTGAGCATGAAACCCTGGGCCCACTCGTCGCGCTTGGATTGCTGCGCGCTGGTGCCGTCGCGAAAGTCGCGGTTGAAGTACATGTTGCGGGTTTCCAGGGTCCCGCTGCTGTCTTCAAAGAAGGCGGCCTGGCCAAGCGGCGAAAAAGCCGGCAAGGGCTGCGGCACTGGCAAGGGCGGTCTGGGTAAGGCGAGAGAAACGCACAGGCGAGAAGGCCTGGGGCTGTGTCGACAGCATCGTTGTGTACTCCGTTATTGTTCTTATTTTGGCGAAAACGCTTCGAGGCGTTTTTCGGGCGCTACGGATCAGGTAGCTCGGCAGGCATGACCCACCGTAGCTGGATGCTAAAGGGCGAAGCTTTCACTAACCTTTCAGTCGCCTTTCAATGTTTTCGGGCTTCACAGGGCAGGCGGCGCCTGTAAACTGCCCGGCAAAGCGTGGCGTCGACCATGCCCGAATGAGGTGGAAATCCATGCGTGTCCTTTTGGTTGAAGACCATTTGCAGCTCGCCGAAAGTGTCGCCCAGGCGCTCAAGAGCACGGGTTTGACCGTGGATGTGCTGCACGACGGCGTGGCTGCGGACCTGGCTCTGAGCAGCGAGGAATACGCAGCGGCAATCCTGGATGTGGGCCTGCCGCGCATGGACGGTTTCGAGGTACTCGCCCGTTTACGCGCCCGTGGAAAAAACCTGCCAGTGCTGATGCTGACGGCGCGCAGTGATGTGAAGGACCGTGTACACGGGCTCAATCTCGGCGCGGACGACTACCTGGCCAAACCCTTTGAACTGACCGAGCTGGAAGCACGGGTCAAGGCGCTGTTGCGCCGTAGCGTGTTGGGCGGAGAGCGCCAACAGGCCTGTGGCGTGCTGGTGTATGACCTCGACACACGCCGCTTCACGGTTGGCGGTGAACTGATGACCTTGACGTCCCGTGAGCAGGCGGTGCTTGAAGCGCTGATTGCGCGCCCGGGCCGTGTAATGAGCAAAGAACAACTCGCCTCGCAGGTGTTCGGGCTTGATGAAGAGGCCAGCCCCGATGCCATCGAAATCTACGTACACCGGCTGCGCAAGAAACTCGACGGCCAACCCATCGCCATCGTGACGTTCCGCGGCCTGGGCTACTTGCTGGAAGCTCGCGATGCATAAGCCCAGCAGCCTGCGCTGGCGGCTGCTTTGGAACCTGGCGCTGTTGTTGGTGCTGTTGATGCTGGCCAGCGGCATGAGTGCCTATTGGAACGGTCGCGAGGCCGCCGACACCGCCTACGACCGCACCTTGCTGGCCTCGGCGCGGACCATTGCCGCCGGTTTGACCCAAGTCGACGGCACCCTCAGCGCCAATGTGCCGTATGTGGCCTTGGATACGTTTGCCTACGACAGTGCCGGACGCATTTATTACCAGGTCAACGATATTGATCAGAAGCTTATCTCGGGCTACGAACACCTGCCTGGTCCACCGCCCGGCACGCCGCGAACCGACGATTATCCTGCGTTGGCGCGCTTCTACGATGCCGTGTACCAGGGGCAACCCGTGCGGGTGGTCAGCCTGCTCAAGGCGGTCTCCGAACCGAACATGAACGGCATGGCGGAAATCCGCGTGGCCGAAACCGATGAAGCGCGGGTCGCCATGGCCCGCAGCTTGATGGCCGATACGTTGTTGCGCTTGGGCATGCTGGCGGTGGGCGCGTTGTTGCTGGTGTGGTTTGCGGTCAGCGCTGCGCTGCGCCCGTTGGAGCGTTTACGCACGGCAGTAGAAGAGCGTCAGCCCGACGACCTGCGTCCGCTGCCGTTGGTGGAAGTGCAGCATGAGTTTGGCCCGCTGGTGCGCTCCCTCAATCACTTCACCGAACGCCTGCGTGGCCAGTTCGAGCGCCAGGCGCAGTTTATTGCCGACGCGGCCCATGAATTGCGCACGCCGCTCGCCGCACTCAAGGCGCGTCTGGAACTGGGCCTGCGCAGCGATGCGCCAGACACCTGGCGCAGTACCCTGGAAACCGCCGCCCAGGGCACCGACCGCTTGACCCACTTGGCCAACCAGTTGCTGTCGCTGGCACGCATCGAAAACGGCGCCCGGGCAATTGCCGAGGGCGGCGCGCAGTTGTTGGACCTCAGCCAATTGGCCCGTGAACTGGGCATGGCCATGGCACCGCTGGCGCACGCGCGCGGTGTGGCGTTGGCGCTTGAAGCCGACGAGCCGGTATGGCTGCGTGGCGAACCGACATTGTTGAATGAGTTGCTGAGCAACCTGGTGGACAACGCCCTGGCGCACACGCCGCCGGGCGGCAACGTGATCCTGCGGGTGACCGCGCCGGCGGTGCTGGAAGTTGAAGATGACGGCCCTGGGATTCCGCAGGAGGAGCGTGACCGCGTGTTCGAACGCTTCTATCGCCGCAGCCAGCAGGGTATGGGCTCGGGCCTGGGGCTGGCGATTGTCGGCGAGATTTGCCGGGCCCATCTGGCGCAGATCAGCCTGCACGATGGCGAGCAGGCGGGGCTGAAAGTGCGGGTGAGTTTTATCGCCGGTTGATCAGTAGAACATCGAGCGGGCTTCATCCAGCTCGGCACGCAGGGCGTCGCTGTAAGGGTCGACTCGCAGCTTCTTGATCGCCGGCAGGCTGGAGACCGATACATGTGCCAGCGGGTGATCGGTGCCGCGATGGCAATACAGCACGGCGATCTGCACCAGGTCGATGTAGTCGAGGCTGGCTGAGTCCCGTTCCAGGTTCAGGTATTGACCCGGCAGCTTGGCGAGCATTTCGGGAAGTCCCAGCCATGCAGCAATTTATCCCCCAGCAACGGGTGGATACTGTCGATCACGTGGTTGAGGCTGACCGGGTCCGAGAGCAACTCGTAGTGGTCTTCGGCATAGGTGAGGATCGGCAACACACCGATCTGGTGCACCAGGCCGCCCAGCGCCGCCTGGTCTGGCTTGAGCTGGCTGTGGCTACGGCACAAGGCGTAGCTCACGCCCGCTACTTCCAGGCTTCGACGCCACACTTCGCGCATTTTCAGTTCGACCGCTTCGGAGCGGGCGTGGAAGATTTGCTCCATCACCAGGCCGATGGCCAGGTTGCTGCTGTAGTTGGTGCCCAGCCGGGTGATGGCGGTGTGCAGGTCGGTGACTTCCTGGGTCGCGCGTAGCAAAGGGCTGTTGACCACTTTGATCAGGCGCGCCGACAGCGCGGTATCGCGACCGATCACCTTGCTCAAATGGCTGATGCTGATCTCCGGGTCTTCGGCGGCCTGACGAATTTTCAGGGCCACTTCCGGTAAAGTCGGCAGAACCAGGTCATCGTTGCCGATGGCCGTAACCAAAGCCTGTTGGACTTTTTCCGCCAGCTTGTTCATTCATGATCTCTAGGGTGTTGCAAAAAAGTACGGCGATTAACGCTGGATCTCTCGATCACGGTCGAGTGTGTAAGGCAGGTCAAGCAGGTGCAAGGCGGGGCCTTCCAGTGTGCCTAAGTGCACATCGCCACTGTCGGCTGCTTCGGCTTGCAACACCGCCAGAAGTTCAATGGACTGGTCGGCTTTTGCCGCTAGCACCACTTCGCCGATCGAACTGTTGTGGCTGGGCGAAAACAGCGGAGTACCTGGCTCGGGCGTTTCAGCCGCATCAAGGCTCAAGCGATAAAGGCGACGCTTGAGTTTGCCCAGGTACTGCATGCGCGCGACGATTTCCTGGCCGGTGTAGCAGCCTTTCTTGAAGCTCACGCCGCCGATGGCTTGCAGGTTGAGCATTTGCGGGATGAACAATTCGCGGGTTTGCGGCATGACCTGGCCGATGCCGGCGCGGACCTGGCCGAGCAACCATTCATTCAGATCGCCTTCTTTCAATGCCGCCGTCAATTGGCTGCGTACGGTTTGGGCGTGTTCTGCGGGCACCCAAAGTTCGGCGCGGCCAGGAGATACGCGGATGGCAATCAATGTGTCGGTACGTACGACGCTGTCGGTTTCGGGCGGCAGCTCAAGGCCTAGGCTGGCCAGGGCCTGATCTGCGTCCGCCAGGCCAAAACGCGCCCAACCGGCGCTTTCGTCGGTGAGCTTGGATTTGGAGAACACCGCGTATTTTTTCAGGTCTGCCAACTGCGGTTCCAGCAGCTCGCTGGCCATGGCCAGCAACACGCCGTCACCTTGCAGCAAGATACGAAAGCTCGACTGCATGCGGCCTTTTTGTGTACAGCGCGCGCCGAGGCTGGCCTGCGTCTCGCTCAGGTAGTTAAGGTTGCAGGTCAGTTGCCCTTGCAGGAACTTGGCAGCGTCGGCGCCGCGGACGGCGAGAACGCCTTCGTGGGACAGGGGGCAGAAGAAAGCAGAGTCAGCCATGGGTCATCGCAGGTCAAAAAGTCATGGGTGCATCATAGAGGGGCGCCCGGCAAATGGATAGTTTCCGTATGGGGCGACCAAAGCCGAGTGTTCGGGTGCCGTCGGGCCTGTATACTTGCCGCCTATTTGAGGAGCGCTCCATGGTCGAAGATGTAGAAATCAATCGTCTCTACTGGCACAGCCGCCGCGGCATGCTTGAGCTGGACGTGTTGCTGGTGCCTTTCACCAAAGAGGTGTACGCGACCCTCAACCAGGTAGATCGCGACCTCTACGTCAGGCTGCTGACTTGCGAAGACCAGGACATGTTCGGCTGGTTCATGGAGCGCGCCGAATCTGAAGACCCTGAGCTGCAGCGCATGGTTCGGATGATCCTGGATCGTGTCCAGCCCAAGTAACTCGTTCGAATGCCGCTGGCAGGCCTCACGGTTGTTGCTGGCGGCGTATCTCCTGCCCAACTGTTGGCGTTGGGTGCGCTGTTGTCGCTTGACCTGCCTTATTCAAGCCTCGGAATGCTGGTGTGCCTGGCGCACGCTGCCTGGGTCTTGCCGCGTCATCTGTTACTGACTCACCGTTCGTCGATTCGTGGCTTGCGTCGCGATGAAGATGGCTGGCAATTGTTCAGTGACGAGCGGGGCTGGCACGCCGTGCAGTTGCGTCCCGATAGCCTGGCATTGCCACTTATTGTGGTCTTGCGCTATCGGTTGCCGGGTGAATGGCGGGTGCGTTCGGTGTGTGTGCCGAAGGACTCGCAGGTCGCCGATGTGCATCGACGCCTGCGGGTACGCTTGAAGTTCAGCCGCCGTAGGTGGTTGGCACCAGAATAGTGTCGCGGGCTTCCGGCAGCATCTCGGGGTAGTCGAGGGTGTAATGCAGGCCTCGGCTTTCCTTTCGCTCCATGGCTGAGCGAATCATCAACTCGGCCACTTGGGCCAGGTTGCGCAACTCGATCAAATCGCGGCTGACTTTGTAGTTGCTGTAGAACTCATCGATCTCATCCAGCAGCATGCGCACACGGTGCTGAGCTCGTTGCAGGCGCTTGGTAGTACGCACGATCCCCACGTAGTCCCACATGAAGCGCCGCAGCTCATCCCAGTTGTGGGCGATGATCACGTCTTCGTCCGAATCGGTCACCTGGCTGGCATCCCAGCGGGGCAGGGCGGCGGGTACGGGAATGTGCGGCAGTTGGCCAAGAATATCCTCGGCCGCCGAGCGCGCATAAACGAAACATTCGAGCAGCGAGTTGCTGGCCATGCGGTTGGCACCATGCAGGCCGGTGAAGCTGGTTTCGCCAATTGCATACAGGCCGGGCACGTCTGTGCGGCCGTGCCGGTCGACCATCACGCCGCCACAGGTGTAGTGGGCGGCCGGTACCACAGGGATCGGGCCCTTGGTGATGTCGATGTTGAACGCCAGGCAGCGCTCGTAGACGGTCGGGAAGTGCGTCTTGATGAAGGCTTCGGGCTTGTGGCTGATGTCCAGGTAGACGCAATCGATGCCCAGGCGCTTCATTTCATGGTCGATGGCGCGGGCGACGATGTCACGCGGGGCCAGTTCGGCGCGCGGGTCGAAGCGCTGCATGAAGCGTTCGCCATTGGGCAGCTTCAGGTGTGCGCCTTCGCCGCGTAGCGCTTCGGTAATCAGGAAGCTCTTGGCCTGCGGGTGATACAGGCAGGTGGGATGGAACTGGTTGAATTCCAGGTTGGCCACCCGGCAGCCCGAGCGCCAGGCCATGGCGATGCCGTCGCCGCAGGCTCCGTCGGGGTTGCTGGTATAAAGGTAGACCTTGGCCGCGCCGCCCGACGCCAGGATAGTGAAGCGTGCGCCGTAGGTGTCCACTTCGCCGCTCGCGCGGTTGAGCACGTAGGCGCCGAGGCAACGCTCGCCCTCAAGGCCCAGGCGTTTTTCGGTGATCAGGTCGACGGCAACGCGTTGCTCCAGCAATTCGATGTTGGGGCGTTGGCGGGCTTGGTCGAGCAGGGTCTTGAAGATTGCGGCGCCAGTGGCGTCGGCGGCGTGGATGATGCGGCGGTGGCTGTGGCCGCCTTCGCGGGTCAAATGGAATTCGAAGCCGCCGTCGTCGTTGCCCGCGTGTTCATCTCGGGTGAAGGGTACGCCCTGGTCAATCAGCCATTGAATTGCCTCGCGGCTGTGCTCGACGGTGAAGCGCACCGCGTCTTCGTTGCACAGGCCGCCGCCGGCATTGAGGGTGTCTTCGACGTGAGACTGCACCGTATCGGTGTCGTCCAGCACGGCAGCGACGCCGCCTTGGGCCCAGAATGTCGAGCCGTTGGCGAGGTCGCCTTTGCTCAATACTGCAATTCGCAGGTGGCTAGGGAGGGTCAGTGCAAGGCTTAAGCCCGCCGCGCCGCTACCAATCACCAAGACATCGTGTTGAAACTGTTGGCTCATTTGAGGGATTCCGCAAAAAGCGATCCGAAGAGGTGGCGCAAACAGGACGCCTGGATCGGCGAATCAAAGGGTCACACGGGCTACTAGTATATAGAGGGGGGGAGCGGCACAATAGCCGGGCATTCGTGGCAATGTGAGATTACGGTGCACGGCTGGGGTAAAATCGGCCGGTTGTTGAGGCGGGAACTTTTGCATAGGCCCCGACTCAATAGCAGGTTGCCCGAAAGCTGGGAAAACGTTGAGTTTATTGGCCCGTCGGGAGCATTGGACGCGTCAGAAAACCGGCGACAAGATTATTCGCGCAGCCGGCGTTGCCCGCGCTGCGTTTTTCGTGTGTGCCAAATCAGTGCGTGCCGGAAACTTGCTTGAAGGGGGAGAACTTTTGCGAAAAGACCGAGTCTATGTTTGCAAGCCTGATCGTTTAGTTATGCAAGCCTCCTTCAAGTACAACGAGGAGTGTTCATGCTAACCCAGGAAGAGGATCAGCAACTGGTCGAGCGCGTTCAACGCGGCGACAAGCGAGCTTTTGATCTGCTAGTGCTGAAATACCAGCACAAAATTCTCGGGTTGATCGTGCGTTTTGTGCACGACACCCATGAAGCGCAGGACGTTGCACAGGAAGCCTTTATCAAGGCCTACCGTGCACTAGGCAACTTTCGCGGTGATAGTGCGTTTTACACGTGGCTATATCGCATCGCCATTAACACGGCGAAGAACTATCTGGTGTCTCGCGGACGCCGCCCGCCAGATAGCGATGTAAGTTCAGAAGATGCAGAATTTTACGATGGTGATCACGGCCTCAAAGATCTCGAGTCGCCGGAGCGTGCATTGCTGCGCGACGAGATCGAAGGAACCGTTCATCGCACAATTCAGCAACTGCCAGAAGATTTACGTACGGCGTTAACTTTACGTGAATTCGATGGTCTGAGTTACGAAGACATTGCGAGCGTCATGCAGTGTCCGGTGGGGACTGTAAGGTCACGGATTTTCCGGGCCCGGGAAGCCATCGATAAAGCCTTGCAACCGTTGTTGCAGGAAAACTAAAGACAGCGGCGACAGCCAAGAGAGAACCGCCATGAGTCGTGATGCCCTGCAGGAATCGCTGTCCGCAGTGATGGATAACGAAGCGGATGAACTGGAACTTCGTCGAGTGCTCAATGCATTTGATGATGCCGAAACCCGTGATACCTGGTCTCGTTACCAAGTCGCTCGGGCGGTGATGCACAAGGATCTTCTAATCCCTCGTCTGGATATTGCTGCGGCCGTTTCTGCTGCGCTGGCTGATGAAGCCGTTCCGGCAAAAGCTGCACGTGGTCCATGGCGTAGCCTGGGTCGCTTGGCAGTTGCTGCCTCGGTGACTGTTGCAGTGTTGGCCGGTGTTCGCCTGTACAACCAGGATGAAATCGCTGGTGCCGAACTGGCCCAACAGACCCAACAGCCGGTGATGGCTGGACCTCAGGTCAAAGGCCCAGCGGTATTGGCCGGCTACAAGGAAAGTTCTGACAGCACCGGCCCGATGGCCAATGGTGTACTGCAAGGGCAATCCGGTTGGCAGGACCAGCGTCTTCCAGGCTACCTGCGCCAGCACGCACAGGAATCAGCTCTGAAAGGTACTGAAAGTGCTCTGCCTTATGCTCGTGCCGCAAGCCTGGAAAACCGCTGATACGTAAGGAGCTCTATGCGCGCCATACCGCTCCTTACGCTTTTGCTCAGTGGTTGGTTTGCACTACCCGCCCACGCCGATGAAGCCCAAGACTGGCTGACTCGACTTGGGCGTGCAGAGCAACAGCAAAGCTTTTCAAGGTACGTTCGTCTACGAACGTAACGGCAGTTTTTCTACCCATGACATCTGGCATCGCGTCCAGGATGGCCAGGTTCGCGAGCGGCTTTTGCAGCTCGACGGTTCGGCCCAGGAAGTCGTGCGGGTAGATGGTCATACTCAATGCGTCAGCGGCACCCTCGTCGCCGGCCTTGGCAATTCCCGTGATGCACCGTCACGTGCGCTGGACCCGCAAAAACTCAATGAATTCTATGAACTGGCCGTCATCGGCAAATCCCGCGTGGCCGGTCGTAATGCGGTGATCGTGTCGATCACCCCGCGTGATCAATACCGCTATGGTTTTGAATTGCATCTGGATCGCGAAACTGCTTTGCCACTCAAGTCACTGTTGCTTAATGATCAAGGGCAATTGCTGGAGCGTTTCCAGTTCACGCGTTTGAATACTTCAGCCGCGCCGGATGACCGTGACTTGCAGCCCAGCAGCGAATGCACGCCTATTGCTGCCGTCAAGAGCGGCGCGCCGGAAGTGGCGTCTACCGAGACTTGGCATTTAGAGTGGCTGCCGCCCGGTTTTCAGCTGACCAATACCAGTGCTCGTCAGGATACCCAGACGAAAGCTACGGTCGACAGCCTGATGTATGAAGACGGGCTGGCGCGTTTCTCGGTATTCCTTGAGCCGATCAGCGATGCGAGCGTTACGGAAACCCGTACCCAATTGGGCCCCACGGTTGCCGTGTCCCGCCGCCTGAATACGGTGGACGGCGAAATGATGGTCACGGTCGTCGGTGAAATCCCTATCGGTACCGCAGAGCGCATCGCGCTCTCGGTGCGCGGTGAAAAAAAGCCAGCCGCCAAACCTTGAGCCGTTAATCCTATGTTCATCCTGACCTTTCACTGTACGTTCACGCCAGGTTGGCTGCCGAGAGCATGAAATGTCCGGATCAGCATTTTCACTTGCAAAAATCCCCCATGTTTTTTATAGGTCAGGGCTTGTCGGCTCTGGCCTTGTTTTGTTCGCGGAACAAAGATGTCGGTCGCAGTTTTCGGCGTTTCTTGAACCCTGTCGCTCAACCCTGCTCGTCGTAACGGGAGCTGTATGTCGATACCACGTTTGAAGTCTTACCTATCCATAGTCGCCACGGTATTGGTGCTGGGCCAGTCCTTGTCTGCGCAAGCGGCCGAACTGCCTGACTTTACCCAACTGGTCGAGCAGGCCTCGCCGGCCGTGGTGAACATCAGTACCACGCAGAAACTGCCGGACCGCAAGGTTTCCAACCAACAGATGCCCGACCTCGAAGGCCTGCCACCGATGCTGCGCGAGTTCTTCGAGCGCGGCATGCCGCAGCAGCGCTCCCCGCGTGGCGGTGGTGGCCAGCGTGAGGCTCAGTCCCTGGGTTCGGGCTTCATCATTTCGCCGGATGGCTACATCCTCACCAACAACCATGTGATTGCCGATGCCGACGAGATTCTCGTACGCCTGGCTGATCGCAGTGAGCTGAAAGCCAAGCTGGTCGGCACTGACCCACGTTCCGACGTGGCGTTGTTGAAAATCGATGGTAAAGACCTTCCAGTGCTGAAACTGGGCAAATCCCAGGACCTGAAAGCCGGCCAGTGGGTTGTCGCCATTGGTTCGCCGTTTGGCTTTGACCACACCGTCACCCAAGGTATCGTCAGCGCGATCGGCCGCAGTCTGCCGAACGAAAACTACGTGCCGTTCATCCAGACCGACGTGCCGATCAACCCGGGCAACTCCGGCGGTCCGCTGTTCAACCTGGCGGGCGAAGTTGTGGGGATCAACTCGCAGATCTATACGCGCTCCGGTGGTTTCATGGGCGTGTCGTTCGCGATCCCGATCGACGTGGCCATGGACGTTTCCAACCAGCTGAAAAGTGGTGGCAAGGTTAGTCGCGGCTGGTTGGGCGTTGTCATTCAGGAAGTAAACAAAGACCTGGCTGAGTCCTTCGGTCTCGACAAGCCGGCCGGAGCCCTGGTCGCGCAAATTCAGGACGATGGTCCGGCTGCCAAAGGTGGCCTGCAAGTCGGCGACGTGATCCTGAGCATGAATGGCCAGCCAATCGTCATGTCGGCGGACCTGCCGCACCTGGTCGGCGCACTCAAGGCTGGCAGCAAGGCCAAGCTGGAAGTGATCCGTGAAGGCAAGCGTCAGACTGTTGAGCTGACCGTCGGCGCGATCCCTGAAGAGGGCGCGACGCTGGATGCCTTGGGTAACGCCAAGCCAGGTGCCGAGCGCAGTAGCAACCGCCTGGGCATTGCCGTGGTTGAGCTGACCGATGAGCAGAAGAAGAGCTTCGACCTCAAGAGCGGCGTGGTGATCAAGGAAGTGCAGGACGGTCCTGCGGCCCTGATCGGCTTGCAGCCAGGCGACGTGATCACCCACCTGAACAACCAGGCGATCAACTCCACCAAGGAATTCACCGACATCGCCAAAGCGTTGCCGAAGAATCGCTCGGTGTCGATGCGCGTGTTGCGTCAAGGTCGTGCCAGCTTCATCACCTTTAAGCTGGCCGAGTAATCCGCTAGCCCAATAGAAAAAGCCCCGCCTTCGTTAAACGAAGGTGGGGCTTTTGTGGTGATGGCTTTAGCTCATCATCCCTTTCACCAGGCGTTCCTGTTCGATCAGTTCACGCTGCCGAGCGTCAATACGCGACGACAGTGGGAAGTTGCTGCCAGCTCGGCGCTTGGCAAAGTCCAGCTGTTGGATGGCCTGCTGGAAGTCGCCCACCAAGGCGAAATATTCGGCACGGGCTTGATGCAGGCCGATGATGTTGCCGGACAAACCGCGCGTCTCGGCGACCTGGTACCACACGTCAGGATCATCCGGGCGAGATTTGAGCAGCGCGTCCAAAGCCTTTTCTGCATCGGCAGTGCGGTTCTGCTTGAGCAGCAGGTCTACACGCACCTGGTTCAGCGGATAGTTGCCGGGGTACTGGGTGAGCATCTTGTCGGTGCGCTGCTGAGCGTCGGGCAAGCGGTTGTTATCGATGTCCAGTTGGATCTGCGCGAGGTTATAGGTGATGTCCGTGGGCGCCTTGGCCAGGAGAGGCGCGAGGTTTTCACGTGCCTCCTTGAATTGGGAGCCTTTGATCTGGGCGATTGCCAGCCCATAGCGCGCCACGTCGTTTTTTGGGTTTTTCGTCCAGTTGCGCCTGGAAGCGCTTGGCGGCGAGGCCAGGGGTGTCTTCGTATTGCAACTGCACCCGCGCGCGAATCAGTTGATAGCGCAAGCTGTCTTCCTTGCCGCCTGGCTTGGCTTGTTCGGCGCGGTTACGAGTGTCGGCGATCCGTGATTCGGTGACCGGGTGCGTCAGCAGGAATTCCGGTGGCTTGGCGTCAAAGCGGTATTGACGCATCAGGCGTTCAAACATGGTCGGCATTGAACGCGGGTCGTAGCCGGCTTTTTCCAGATTAAGGATGCCGATACGGTCAGCTTCTTGCTCGTTCTGGCGAGAGAAACGGCGCTGTTCCTGGATCGCCGCCGCCTGGGTGCCGGCAATCGCGGCAATACCGGCATCACCTGCACCTGCCGCTGCAGCAATGATGCCGCCGAGTAGGGCGGCCATCATCGGGATCTGCATGCGCTGTTGCGCTTCCACGCCACGGGCGAAGTGGCGTTGAGACAAGTGCGCCAATTCGTGGGCCAGTACCGAAGCGTACTCGCCTTCGGTCTGCGCATTGAGGAACAGGCCACCGTTGACCCCGACAATCCCGCCAGGCGCAGCAAAGGCGTTCAGTTGCGGGCTGTTGATCAGGATGAACTCCAGGCGCCGGTCATTGACCTGGCTGGTCTCCACCAGTTTGTACACGCTGGTTTCAACGTAATCCTTGAGCTGCGGGTCGTTGAGCTGCGAGACCTGGCCCCGCAGGTAGGCCAGCCATGCGCGGCCCAGTTGGTATTCCTGTTGTGGCGAGACAATGGCAGAACTGGCGTCGCCAAGTGACGGCAGGTCGTCAGCGAAGCCTGGGGAGGCCAGCAGGCAAGCCAGCGTCAGCAGGGTAGGGCGCAAAAAAGTCATGCACAGAGCCTTTCGACAAAGAGCTTACT
This sequence comes from Pseudomonas poae, assembly GCA_004000515.1. GTDB lineage: Bacteria > Pseudomonadota > Gammaproteobacteria > Pseudomonadales > Pseudomonadaceae > Aquipseudomonas > Aquipseudomonas cremoris. Next base: position 6,982,248 of record CP034537.1, on the reverse strand, counting down.
GTAGCCGGACACTGAGCTTCGGACCAGATATTCTAAGCAGCCCAAACGCTTGCCCGGAGTAAAACCATGACCGACGCTGTAGCCTTCGATGCCGAACTTGACGCCAGCGGCCTCAATTGCCCGTTGCCGTTGCTCAAGGCCAAGCTGGAGCTCAATCGTCTGGCCAGTGGCGCAGTGCTCAAGGTCATCGCCACGGATGCAGGTTCCCAGCGGGATTTCCGAACCTTTGCCAAGTTGGCCGGGCATACTCTGTTGCACGAAGAAGACGCCGCCGGTGTGTACCGTTACTGGTTGCGCAAGGCCTGAACCGTTTGCCCCCACCACCCGAGGTTGATTGATGTTCAAAGTGTTACGAGACTGGATCCAGCGCTACTTCTCCGACGAAGAAGCTGTGGTGCTGGCGGTCCTGCTGTTTCTGGCCTTCACGGCCGTACTTACCTTGGGTGGCATGCTGGCGCCGGTGCTGGCGGGGATGGTGCTGGCTTACCTGATGCAAGGGCTGGTCACGACCCTTGAGCGTTTGCGTCTGCCGGGTGGGGCGGCGGTGGGGTTGGTGTTCGCCTTGTTCATGGGGTTGCTGGTGCTGTTCATCGTGGTGGTGTTGCCGTTGTTGTGGCACCAACTGATCACGCTGTTCAACGAGTTGCCGGGCATGCTCGCCAAGTGGCAGTCGTTGTTGCTGTTGTTACCGGAGCGTTACCCGCACCTGGTGTCGGATGAGCAAGTGTTGCAAGCCATCGAAGTGGCGCGTGGTGAGATAGGAAAGTTCGGGCAATGGGCGCTGACCTTTTCCCTGTCCAGCCTTCCGCTGTTGGTCAACATCATGATCTACCTGGTGCTAGTACCAATTCTGGTGTTCTTCTTCCTCAAGGACCGCGCCATGATCGGCCGCTGGGTGCGTGGGTATCTGCCGCGTGAACGGGCGCTGATTACCCGGGTGGCCGAGGAGATGAACCGGCAGATCGCGAACTACATCCGTGGCAAGGTCATCGAGATCATCATCTGCGGCGGCGTTACCTACATTGCCTTTGTTGCCCTGGACCTGAACTATGCGGCCCTGCTCGCCTTGTTGGTGGGCCTATCGGTAGTGGTGCCGTACGTAGGTGCAGTGGTGGTGACGGTGCCGGTGATGTTGATCGCGCTGTTCCAATGGGGCTGGAGCGACCAGTTCATCTACCTGATGGCGGTGTATGGCATCATCCAGACCCTGGATGGCAACGTACTGGTACCGCTGCTGTTCTCTGAGGCGGTTAACCTGCACCCGGTGGCGATCATCTGTGCGGTGTTGTTGTTCGGCGGGCTGTGGGGATTCTGGGGGTGTTCTTTGCGATCCCTCTGGCGACGCTGTTCAAGGCCGTGCTGGATGCGTGGCCACGGCAGGAACCGGTGGTCGCGCCATTGTTGTAGTGAGCGGGCTTGCCCCGCGCTGGGGGTGGCGAAGCCGCCCTAAATCCAGGCGCCTCGGTCCTTCTGATATACCGGGGCGCTCTTATTGGGGCGGCTTCGCCACCCAGCGCGGGGCAAGCCCGCTCACTACATGCCCGCGTGTCAGGCTTTGTTCAAAGCCTGCGCTGCCGCCAGAACGGCATCCACGTGGCCCGGCACTTTCACACCACGCCATTCCTGACGCAGTACGCCGTCCTTGTCGATCAGGAACGTGCTGCGATCCACGCCCAGGTATTCCTTGCCGTACAGCTTCTTCAGCTTGATCACGTCAAACAGCTGGCAGACCGCCTCATCCTTGTCGCTGATCAGTTCGAAAGGGAATTCCTGCTTGCCCTTGAAGTTCTCATGAGACTTCACGCTGTCGCGCGACACGCCAAACACCTCGGTGTTGGCGGCCTTGAACGCTGCGTACTGATCACGAAAGCCCTGGCCTTCGGTAGTGCAGCCCGGCGTGCTGTCCTTCGGATAGAAGTAGATCACCACTTGCTTGCCCTTGAGGGCGGCGAGGCTGAAGGTCTGGCCGCTGGTGGCCTGGGCTTCGAAATCGGCTACGGGTATGTCGATGACAACTGCCATGAGGTCTTCCTTACATCGGGTTCTGTGGGCGCCAAGGCTCGATCAGGGCGTCGAGATTCAAGGCATCGGCAAAGTCCAGGAACTGGTCGCGCAGCCAACTGATCTGCACGCCGGCCGGCAAGGTCACGGTGAACGTGGCATTGAGCATGGTGCCGCCAGTTTGCGGGGCCTGGTAGGTGTCGCAGGTCAGGTTCTCCAATTCGACGTTATGGTCGATGAAGAACTGGCACAACTCGTTGACGATGTCCGAACGGTACGCCGAGCTGACATAGGCTACATAGGGCAGTGCCTGCGGACGATTTTCCAAGGCGGCGCTGCGTACCACGTTGACGGTGAAGTCATGCTTCTTGGCCAGGCCCGGCAGGCCGGTTTCCAGGCGCGCCAGGGCGTCCCAGGTGCCGGAGATCTGCAGCACCAGCGCACTGCACTCGCCGTGGCGGGTCAGGCGGGAGGTCACGACGGCGCAGCGGTTTTCATGGCTGGCGCGGCACAGGACGTTGGTCAGCTCCATGGGGTTGGCGCCGAGGGCACTGATAACAAGGAATTGTTCGCGAACTGTGGGGGTGGACATGCAGCCTTCCTAAAGCGATGAGCGGTCGATACGTTGAGGGCTGTATCGATCAAAGCATGAAGGGTAGCGAAAAGCGCCGCCAAGGGATAGGAGGTGGCGTTTTCATTGCGTGATCGGCTTGATTGGGTCGTGCTAAAACCCCGGCTTTGGCCCAATGATGGCATTGCCCGTCGTTTAGTTGCGCCAGAACGCGTCCTCACGCGGTACTTCGCTTGTGCAAGCATCTTGGCGCCAGTACCATTACGGCTCTCTTTTTCCGGCAGGAGCGGTTGCATGATTGCGGGCAGTATGGTGGCACTGGTCACACCCATGGATGCACAAGGTCATCTCGACTGGGACAGCCTGGGCAAACTGGTGGACTTCCACCTGCAAGAAGGCACCAACGCCATTGTGGCGGTCGGCACCACAGGTGAATCGGCCACCCTCGACGTGGAAGAACATATCCAGGTCATCGAATTCGTAGTCAAGCGTGTTGCGGGCCGTATCGCCGTCATCGCCGGTACGGGCGCCAACTCGACGCGTGAAGCGATCGAGCTGACCAAGAACGCCAAGAAGGCCGGCGCCGATGCCTGCCTACTGGTGACCCCGTACTACAACAAGCCGACCCAGGAAGGTTTGTACCAGCACTTCCGCGCCATCGCCGAAGCCGTTGATATCCCGCAGATCCTCTACAACGTACCGGGCCGTACTGCATGCGACATGCAGGCCGCGACCGTGATTCGCCTGTCCACCGTGCCGAACATCATCGGTATCAAGGAAGCCACCGGCGACCTGCAACGTGCCAAGGACATCCTGGCCGGCGTGAGCAGCGACTTCCTGGTGTACTCCGGTGACGACGCCACCGCTGTCGAGCTGATCCTGCTGGGCGGCAAGGGCAACATCTCCGTGACTGCCAACGTGGCCCCGCGTGCCATGAGCGAACTGTGCGCTGCCGCCATCGCCGGTGACGCCGTGACCGCCCGTGCGATCCACGAGAAGCTGATGCCGCTCAACAAGACACTGTTTATCGAATCCAACCCTATCCCCGTGAAGTGGGCGCTGTATGAGATGGGCCTGATGCCGGACGGTATCCGTCTGCCGCTCACCCGTCTCAGCGAAGCCTGTCACGAACCGCTGCGACAGGCCCTGCGCCAGTCCGGCGTCCTGGTTTAATTGAGGAAGCACTACGCATGAAGCGATTGGCCGGACTTTCCGCACTTGCCTTGATTATCTCCAGCACCAGTGGCTGCGGTTGGATCTGGGGCCCGGAAGGCTACTTCCGTGACCGCGGTAGCGATTACCTGGAAGCCCAAGCAACCAAACCGATGCAACTGCCGCCGGACGTCAATGTCGCCAAGCGCCTTGACCCGTTGCTGCCGATCCCGCGTAACGTTGCCGACGACACCGTCAAGGGTGAGTACGTAGTGCCGCGTCCGCAGCCGATCTCGGCCGTGGCCGAAGCCAGCGACTACAGCCTGCAGAAGAGCGGTGACAACCGCTGGATCATGGCTCAGCGCCCACCTGCCGAAGTTTGGCCGGTGGCGGTGCAGTTCTTCCAGGACAACGGTTTCCGTATCGACCAGCAACGTCCGCAGACCGGCGAGTTCACCACGGCATGGCAGCAAGGCAGCGAGCTGTCGGCCAGCATGGCCAAGCGCCTGCAAGCGAGCGGTGTAGCCGCTGACAGCGAGGCCCGTGTGCGTGTGCGCATCGAGCCAGGCGTGCAGCGCAACACCAGTGAAGTCTACGTGGTGAGCGCCGAGCGTCCTGCCGGCAGCACCGCCAACGTTGACTTTACCAACCGCTCGGTCAACACCGGTGTTGACTCCGCATTGGTTGACGAAATGCTCGCCAGCATGAGCCGTATCTCCGAGAAGGGCGGTTCCGTTTCCCTGCTCGCCGCACGTGATTACGACACCCCAAGCCGCGTCAGCCTCACTGAAGACGGCAGCGGCAACGTGGTGCTGAACCTGGGTGAAGACCTGGACCGTGCGTGGGCCAGCGTCGGTCGCGCGTTGGAGCAAGGCCCGTGGCGTGTTGAAGACATCAACCGCAGCCTGGGCCTGTACTACATCAACGTGGCTGAAAAGGCCGAGAAAAGACGACGAGCCAGGCTTCTTCGGCAAATTGTTCGGCAGCAAGCCGACCAAGGAAGAGATCGAGACCCGTGCCGAGCGTTACCAGGTTCGTTTGAGCAAGGTTGGCGAAAGCGTACAAGTCACCGTCGAGAAGAACATCAACACCGTTGCGCCAGCAGAAACAGCGCGCAAAGTGTTGGGTGTGATTCAGGACAACTTGGGCTGATCCGATGCGTTTTGCCGTTCTCGGCAGCGGTAGCCAAGGGAACGGCACGCTGGTCGCACATGACGACACGTATGTGCTGGTGGATTGTGGTTTCTCGTTAAAAGAAACCGAGCGGCGCCTGCTGCGCCTGGGGGTTCACCCCACGCAGCTGAGCGCGATTCTGGTGACCCACGAACATGCCGACCACGTGCATGGCGTGGGTTTGCTGTCTCGGCGCTACAATCTTCCGGTGTACCTCAGTCGCGGCACCTTGCGCGGGATGCGCAAACCCATTGAACCCGCAGGTTTCTGGCCGGTGGCGAGCAGTTGCAAATCGGCGCGTTGAGCATCGACGTGATTGCCGTGGCGCACGACGCCCAGGAGCCGACGCAATATGTGTTCAGTGACGGCGAACGGCGCTTTGGCGTGCTCACCGACCTGGGTTCCTACTGCTCCAAGGTGCTGGACGGCTACCGCGACCTCGATGCGTTGATGATCGAGTCCAACCACTGTCGAGACCTGCTGGCTCGCGGTCACTACCCATACTTTCTCAAGCAGCGGGTGGGCGGCGAACTGGGACATTTGAACAACCACCAGGCGGCGTACCTGGTGTATGAGTTGGGCTGGCAAGACCTGCAACACCTGGTCCTGGCCCACTTGAGCAGCAAGAACAACCTGCCGACGCTTGCCCGGCAATGTTTTGTCGACACCCTAGGGTGCGACCCGGACTGGCTGCAACTGGCCGATCAAGATTCAGGGCTCGACTGGCGACATATCGCCTAGCCCACCTCACTCAAAGCGGAGCCCATCATGGAAAAACGTGAAGAACTCTACCGCGGCAAAGCCAAGTCGGTTTACAAGACCGACGACGCCAACCGCCTGATCCTGCTGTTTCGCAACGACACCTCGGCGTTCGACGGCAAGCGCATCGAACAGCTGGACCGCAAGGGCATGGTGAACAACAAGTTCAACGCCTTCATCATGCAGAAACTCGAAGAGGCCGGCATTCCGACCCAATTCGACAAACTGCTGGGCGACAACGAGTGCCTGGTCAAGAAGCTGGACATGATCCCGGTTGAATGCGTCGTGCGTAACTACGCCGCCGGCAGCCTGGTCAAGCGCCTGGGCGTGGAAGAGGGCCTTAAGCTCAACCCTTACACGTTCGAGCTGTTCCTGAAGGACGACGCCAAGGGCGACCCGTTCATCAACGAATCCCACGTCGTGGCGTTCGGTTGGGGCACCGCTGAGCAACTGGCGCGCATGAAGGAGTTGTCCCTCAAGGTCAACGACGTGCTGAGCAAGCTGTTTGACGACGCCGGCCTGCTGTTGGTGGACTTCAAGCTGGAATTCGGTGTGTTCCACGACGGCTCCATCGTCCTGGGCGACGAGTTCAGCCCGGACGGCTGCCGCCTGTGGGACAAGGACACCAAGAAAAAGATGGACAAAGACCGCTTCCGCCAGGGCCTCGGTGACGTTATCGAAGCCTACGAAGAAGTCGCCAACCGTCTTGGCGTACCGCTTTAATCGACGCAAGCATCTGATAGCACGGAAAAAAATCTCGTTTCGAGCTTTGCTTTCCTGAATCACGCTGTTATGATGCGCGCCGTTGGAGAGATGCCAGAGTGGCCGAATGGGACGGATTCGAAATCCGTTGTACCTTCACCGGTACCTAGGGTTCGAATCCCTATCTCTCCGCCATTACATAGAAAAAAGCCCCGTAGCTGAACAAGCTACGGGGCTTTTTCGTTTCTGAGTATTTTTTCTATTTCCTACCCTTCGGCTTCGACGGTGCCTTTTTATCGGTTTCCTTCACCGTCTCCCTTGGCCTTTTTTTCGCCTCACCCTCTGTCACGTATTCCCCTGTTACCGCATCACGATATCTGGTTGGCATAGAAGCTCCTTGGCTGCCCGTCGCCATGCCGGCGACACTTTCGAGGCTAGTTCAGGGGCTTGAGTGCGTACGCGACATTGTGCGACTTCTCATTACGACGCTTGGCTATAACCGTGATAACTCATTTCTGGAAATGAAAAAGCCTGCTGAGCTCAACGTTCAGCAGGCTTTTTTAGTCGGCGCAGTCTAACTAGGCAGTCTGAGCCACCAGGCTATTACTCACCTTGCGCCCCAACACCAGCACCGTAACAAAACCGGCACCCACCAACGCCGTGGCCAAGCTCAACAGCACTGCGCTGCCCATCTGGTCGACGATCCGCCCGCCGAAGAACGAGCCCAAGGCAATGATCACCTGGAACAGGGCAACGAACAGCGGCATGCCGCGTTCGACGTCCTTGGGGGCGACGACGAACATCCAGATACTGGCGCATGCCGGGAAGGCGCCGAAGGCGAAGCCCCAGAGTGCGATCAGCATCGCGGCGCCGGTCATGCCGGTGGCGAAGTAGGGGAACAGGGCGGTGCTGGTGCCGATCATCAGCGCGACCAGCAACAAGGTGTGGCGCACGCTGCGGTTGGCGGCGAAACCGGCAAACACATTACCCATCACCCCGGCCACGCCGTAAAGCAGCAACAGTGAGCCAATGGTTGGCCCATCGAAGCCCGAACTCTGTTTGAAGAACGGCGCCACATAGGTGTAGGCGGCAAAGTGCGCCAGGCCAATCAGCAAGACCGCGATCAACCCGACCCGAGCTTGTGGGTTGATAAACAGGGCGGGCAGGTCACTGATGAGAATGGCCTTTTCCGGGGTGAGTCGGGGCAGCAAAAATACCTGCGCCAGCAACACCGGCACACCGACCAGTGCAGTGACGAGGAAGGTCATGCGCCAGCCCATCAGGCCACTGAGCCACGTGCCTACGGGCACGCCCAGTACGGTGGCCAGGGTAACGCCCATCATGATGATCGAGGTCGCCTTCGCTACGCCCACGCCCTTTGGCGCCAGGCGACCGCTGAGGGCGATGGCCGTGGCCCAGAATCCGCCAATACTGATGCCCAGTAGCACGCGGCCAAACAGCAGCAGGCTGAAGTCGCTGGCAAACGCTACGACTGAGTTGGCGATGATCATGATCAGCGTCAGGCCGATCAGCAGGTAGCGGCGGTCCATGGCGCCGATACTCACCGACAGCAACGGGGCGGCGAGGGCGGCCATGATGCCGGGCAGCGTCACCATGAGGCCGGCATGGCCTGCACTGATGCCCAGGTCGCTGGCGACGTCGTTGAGGACGCCCACCGGCAGGAACTCGCTGGTCACCAAGGCGAAGGCACCCACCGCGACCGAGAGAATCGCCAGCCACTGCTGTTTGACACTCTGTTGATTATGTTCGGGACGGCCGCTAGGGGCCTGTGTGGCACTTGGCATGGTGTTGGGTTCCAAGATGAATGTCGCCTGAAACCAGGCGGGGGGAGGGAGTCAGGGGCGATTATATAAACCGGTCTTGAATATTGAGCAGGCGCTCGTTTCGATAGTAATCATCAGTGCTATCGATGCGATGGGCCGTGCTAGACACTTTCGAGGCGTGTTTGGCGTTGGGAGTACAGCGCCAGCCTTCGCAAAACGATGGTTTAGCTCACTTGTACATCTCGATCTGGGAGGCACGCCAGCGAGCGGGTGTCGTCCCTTCCCAGGCGCGAAAGGCCCGATAAAACGAGTTGGTGTCTTCATACCCGAGCAGGCACGCCACTTCCTCTATCTCGATCGACGGTTCGCTCAGCAAATGGCGTACGACTTCCTGGCGCGTCTCCAGCATGAGTTGGCGGAAGCTGGTGCCTTCCTCGGTAATGCGCCGCTGCAAGGTGCGCTCGCTCATGCCCATTTCCCGCGCTACCTCGGCCATCTCCGGTCGACCGCTGGCGAGGATACGCTTGAGGGCGCTTTTCACCTGCAGGCTGATCGTGGACGGTGCCGAGGCTTCGGCCAATGCGGCAGTCAGGGCCGGATTCAGCATCTCGAGCAGTTCTGGGTTATGGCTGGGAAAGGGGCGGCTCAGGTCGGCGGCGTCAAATACCAGTGCATTGCGCTCGGCGCCGAAACGTACGGCACAGCCAAAAAATCGGCTAATCCATCATGACCGCTTTCCGGTCGAGCCAGTTCGATGCTTAGCGGGAGGATGTGCACCCCGGAGCCACGTCTGCCCAGTTCAACAAACGTGGCAAATGCTGCATCGATCAAGAGCGTGGGAGGTGGCGCTTGGGTGCGCAACCAATCGACAGTGATTGTGCAGGTGTTGCCTGCTTCTGTTACCCCGACACGCTCCAGCGTGCACAGTTGTTTGAAGCGCGCGAGGCGATGCAAGCCGTCCCGAAAATCGCGGGCAATAAATGCGACGAAGCTTGCGGGCGGCAATGTAGCGCTATCCAATTGGGTCACCATCTGGATAGCGGCGGCCGGGTCCGGATCGAGCGTGGCGATCGCCTCCCACAAGCGGAAAAACTCCTCGGTGCTGACCTGGCGGCGGTCCCGGCGCTCATGCAGATTAAGCGTGACGGGTAGCCGCGCCTGACGCAACACGGCTGCTGGCTCCAGACCGATGCTTCTCAGGGCTTGCCAAAAAACATCCGGAATATTGAAGCGTGATTGGCGTGCGTCAGACATGGGCTACCTTTTGTTTCAAGCAATCAAATCAATCAGAGGCCGACACGCTAAGGTCATGCCATTTCTTGTCGGAGGCAGCCAGGTCTTCTGCGGCCTTGGCTGCGTACTGCACGGCATCGCTACCGATCAGCAGGCGCAGGGGCGCGTCTTTATTGAGCGCCAACTCCAGTATGATCTCGGCAACCCGAGCCGGGCCGGTCGGTAGAATGCCAGGGGAATTGAGCAGCTCAACCAGGGCACCAACGCTTTGCTGGTAGGGCTCGCTGATCGGCGGGATCGTCATGGAAGCTCCTGACCAATCAGTCCTCATGCCGCCCGGCTCCAACACCGTCACTTGAACCCCCAGCGGGTTTACTTCTTGCGCCAGCACTGTCGAAAAACCGCCGACGGCCCATTTGGCGCTCTGATAGGCGGCGAGGCCCGCCATGCCAATACGTCCACCCAAGGACGATACCTGAAAGATGTGCCCGCTGCCCTGAGCACGCAGCACCGGTACCACGGCCTTGCTCACGTGTACCACGCCATAAAAGTTGGTATCGATCTGCGCCTTGAAATCCTCCAGCGTCACGTCTTCTACCGACGCCAAATCACCATAGCCCGCATTGTTGACCACCACATCCAGGCCGCCGAAGTGTGCCACCGCCGCTGTGACCGCATTCTCGACCTGTTGGTTGTCGGTCACGTCCAACTGCACGGGGTAGACCGCAGCGCCATACTCGGCAACCAAATCATCCAATTGGCGCGGATTGCGAGCAGTTGCCACCACACGATCACCCGCGCGCAATACGGCCTCGGTGATTGCGCGGCCAAGGCCACGGGAACTGCCGGTGATAAACCAGATCTTGGACATGTGAACACCTCTTCGTGTGGGACGGCTGAATTAGCCAGTGCACGAAGGATGGTCTATGAGGGGTGTTCCTACACTAGCAGGAAGGCGCCAAGTGACTTGCAAAGTGCGCCAATCATTGGGTCAGTAGTCATCAAGGTCCGGGTAGGCGATTTTTCCCACAATCCAGGGCGTCACTACTTCGTTATGAACGGTCCGTAGAAACGATCCCCACTCGGCACGACTGTGGGCGTTGGGCCCCATTACAGTCAGCAGCAGATAATTGTCGTCATAGGCGTCGTGAGCGTAGATAAGCCAGAAATCGTTCTCTGGGTCATTCGTTGCAGTTGTGCGGTAATACTGGCGCTTGATCTTGGCCCACTGAACCTGCGTTCGGGCCGTGCCCGCCAAATGGATATGGCGCATCTCGCTGAGATCAAGGCTTTCATCTCGACCGAAAATAGACGGAAGTTCGCCGCATACTTTGTAGTTATAAAAGTGTGCGGCGAAGTTTTCCATCGATTGATTTTTTGGAACAGTGAGGAGATTTTGACCGCGGGCATTCAATCCTACTTGGAGATTGGAAGCTTGCCGCTGATCACAAAGGTGTCGAAGACTTTTTGGCCATCACGCGCGGCTTGCCTTACATCAAGGAAGGTCAGCTCTTCGCTGACGACCTTTTGCGCGGCTTGTCGACTTTTTTTGGTGGTGGCCATCGGAGCCTCCGAAGGATGTGTGTTCATGGCGTTCAGCTTATGTGAATAGTGGTGTGTGATCAAACCGCGCCTCATTGCGCAGACCTGCATAACTGTAGGTGCAGCCTTGATGAACCATCAAGGCTGTCGCTGAGAGACGCGTCTGGTAACCACGTCAGGCAAATCTCTAAACACATTCGTCAGGGACGTCAGCTCCCCAGCCGTCCCGTCAGGCTGTCGATAAACACCGTCTCCGCCCGGCTCATTTTTTGCTCCCGATTCCACAGCAGATGAATGTCCACGTCCGCGATTCCCTCATCCGGCGGTAGCCGCCAGAGCAACCCATTCTTCACATCCTCCGCGACCACATGGATCGGCAGGCAACCCAGGCCGAACCCGGCGATCACCAAGCGTCGCACTTCTTCCAGGCTGGACGACGACGCCACAATACGCCCGCTAAACCCTTGTTGATCGCGAAAGATCGTCAACGGCGAGAGCATCCCGCCGATCTGATCGCTGGTGAAACTCACGAAGTTCTCCGATTGCAAATCACCCTCTGCCAAGCCGGTGCGGCCAAACAGTGGATGGTGCCGGCCACAGAAAAACGCGTAGCGCTGGCGCAGGAACAGGTGCTGTTCCAGGCGCGGCTGTGGGCGGCGATTGAGGCTCAGGCCCAGGGTCGCGGTTTTTTCCAGAAGGGCGGCGACGATGTCCGAGCTGCGCATGACTTCGACCTCCAGGTCGACCCGGGGATGTGCGCGGTGAAAACCCGTGAGGAAGTCATCGAAGGTGTCCGAATTGATCCGGCTGATCATCAGCAGGCGCACTTTGCCGATCACTTCATCGCCGGGTTTTTGCAAGGCGTTGCTCATCTGCGAGACCTGGCCGTACATCTCGCCGGCGATGGCGAAGATTTGCTCGCCGGCCTCGGTCAGCACAAAGCGCGGGCCACGGCGGGCGATGAGCTGGCAGTCGAGTTGTTCTTCCAGGCGCTTGAGGGCCTGGCTGATAGCCGGTTGGGTCAAGTGCAGGCGGGCGGCGGCGCGGCTGATGCTCAGTTCCTGGCCGATCACGCGGAAGGTGCGCAGCAGGTTCCAGTCCAGGCGATCGTTGAGCAGAGGGTGGATATCGCGGCGGGCTTCGGACATGGAGTGGCTCGATAATAAGCTGTCGTTATAGTTCGAATAATAAATAGAAAATTGACTAATCATAGCCCCGCGACAAAAAAATCACTCCCAACAAGCGCCAACAGAGCGCATGCGTTCGACTTTTCTCCTGCCAAAAAAATAACCAAAGGAGCCTGCCCCATGAAGCCTTCCGCTTCGCCGCAGCCACGCCGTGCTGCGGCCGCCGCTTTATCGGCACCATGATCGAGTGGTACGACTTTTACATCTATGCCACCGCCGCCGCGCTGGTGTTCGGCCAGCTGTTTTTCCCCTCCGAAGACAAACTGTTTAGCACCATGGCCGCGTTCGGCACGTTTGCCGTGGGTTTCTTTGCGCGGCCGTTGGGCGGCATTGTGTTCGGCCACATCGGCGATCGCATCGGGCGCAAGAAATCCCTGGTCATCACGCTGGTGATGATGGGCGTGGTCACGGTGTGTATCGGCCTGCTGCCTACTTATGCGCAGATCGGTGTCGCGGCACCGGTGCTGTTGATCCTGCTGCGTGTGGTGCAAGGCATCGCGGTGGGTGGCGAGTGGGGCGGAGCCGTGTTGATGGCCGGCGAGCATGCGCCGAAAGGGCGCCGTAACTTCTTTGCCTCTTTTGCCCAACTGGGCAGCCCGGCAGGCTTGATCCTGTCGCTGCTGGCGTTCAGCGCGGTCACCCGTTTGCCGGAAGAAGACCTGCTGAGTTGGGGCTGGCGTGTTCCATTCCTGGCCAGTGCGTTGCTGTTGGTTGTCGGCCTGGCGATTCGCTTGGGCGTGAACGAATCGCCTGAATTCCTTGAAGACAAAGCCCAGGCCGAAAAGGCGCGTGCGATCAAAAAAGACCAGGCCCCAGTCATTGAGGTGCTGCGAACCGCATGGCGCCCACTGTTGTTGTGCATCGGCGCCAATACCCTGGGCATCGCCGGCGTGTATTTCACCAACACCTTCATGATTGCCTACAGCACTCAGCAACTGGGCCTACCGCGCTCGCTGATTTTGGAGTGCCTGTTTGTCGTCGCCATCATCCAATTCTGTGTCCAGCCGCTGGCCGCCTGGGTGGCCGAGAAGGTCGGCGCGACACGTTTCCTGTGCGCCATGACCGTGCTGGCCATGGCCTCGCCGTATCCAATGTTTGTATTGGTCAGTAGCGGTCAAGCGCCGTTGATCATCCTGGGGATCGCCCTGGCGGTGGTGTGCATGGCGTCGTTTTATGCGGTGATCGCAGGTTTTGTCAGCGGCTTGTTTGAAACCCGTGTGCGGTATACCGCGATCTCCCTGGCCTACCAGGTATGCGGCGCCTTGGCCGGTGGCCTCACGCCATTGATCGGCACGTGGCTGGCCCATGAATACCAGGGCCAGTGGTGGCCGATGGCAGTGTTCTACAGCCTGATCGCGGCGGTCTCGCTGGTGTGTGTATTGGCGTTGTCGCGCCGTCACGCCACGGCTCATCGTCTTGAGATGGCTCACAGTGTTTGAGGGAGATTGCACAATGTTGAAGATCAATGGAGAGCGTCTGTGGGCCAGCTTGATGGCCATGGCCGAGATCGGCGCGACCGCGCGCGGTGGCAGTTGCCGCCTGGCCCTGAGCGCCGAAGACCAGGCCGGTCGTGAACTGTTCAGCCACTGGTGCACAGCTGCCGGGCTGACCCTGAGCGTGGATGCCGTCGGCAACCTGTTTGCCCGCCGCGCCGGTACCGAGAGCGACGCCGCGCCGGTGATGATGGGCAGCCATCTGGATACCCAACCCGAAGGCGGGCGTTTTGACGGTGTGTACGGCGTGCTGGCTGGCCTTGAGGTGATTCGCAGCCTTGATGACCATGGCATCCAGACCCGCAAGCCGCTGGAAATTGCAGTGTGGACCAACGAGGAGGGCGCGCGCTTTACCCCGGCGATGCTCGGCTCGGCAGTGTTTACCGGCACCCTCGCGCTGGACAAGGCCCTGGCCACGGCGGATTCCGATGGCATCAGCGTGGCCGAGGCGTTGCGTGCTACCGGCTATAACGGTTCGCGCCCGTTGGGTGGCGCGGTGGATGCGTATTTCGAAGCGCATATCGAGCAGGGCCCGATCCTGGAAGACAACGCCAAGAGCATCGGCGTGGTCACCGGCGGCCAAGCGATTCGTTGGTTGGACGTGCGCGTCGAAGGCATGGCCGCCCACGCGGGAACGACGCCAATGCCGCTGCGCAAGGATGCGCTGTATGGCGCTGCAACAATGATCCAGGCCCTGGAAAATCTCGCCGCGGATTTCGCTCCCGAAGGCCTCACCACCGTCGGTGAATTGAGCATTGCCAAGTCGTCGCGCAATACCATTCCAGGGCTACTGAACTTCACTGTCGACTTGCGCCACCATCGCGATGTCGACATTGACGCCATGGAGCAGCAAGTGCGGGCGCGTTTGCAGGCCATCGCCGAGAGACGTGGCCTGAGTGTCACCATCAGCCCCCATTGGATCAGCCCAGCCACGCCGTTTGATGCCGATTGTGTCGCCTGTGTGCAAGCCTCGGTGGACGCGCTGGGCTACAGCCAGCAACGCATTGTCAGCGGCGCCGGCCACGATGCCATCCACCTGGCGCGCTATTGCCCGACCGCAATGATCTTCATCCCTTGTGTCGGCGGCCTCAGCCACAATGAAGCTGAAGACGTGCTGCCCGAAGATGTGCGCCAGGGCACCGATGTATTGCTCAACGCCGTGTTGCAGCGCGCCGGCCAGGTTCAGTAAGGAGAATTCCATGCGTACGTTTTTCCACCCAGAACAACTCCTGCATCATCCGCGCAGCTACTACTCACGCGGCCAAATGCGCACCCCCCAGGAAGTCCCTGAGCGCGCTCGCAACCTGTTGCTGGCGGCGCACACCCTGGGCTTCGAGATCCAGCAACCTCAGGACCATGGCCTTGAGCCGTTACTGGCCGTACACGGTGCGCCTTACCTGTCCTTCCTTGAAGAAGCGCATCAACGCTGGAAGGAAGTCCCCGAAGACTGGGGCGATGAAGTCATGTCCAATATCTTCGTGCGCGAGCCCAATGCCTTGCGCGGCATTCTTGCCCAGGCTGCGCGCTACCTGGCCGATGGCAGTTGCCCTATCGGCGAACTCACCTGGCGCTCGGCCTACTGGTCGGCCCAAAGTGCCGTCGCCGCTGCCAAGGACGTTCTCGATGGCGCTCCCGCCGCCTACGCACTTTGTCGCCCTCCGGGCCACCATGCGCGCTTCGATTCGGCCGGTGGTTTCTGCTACATCAATAACGCTGCGGTGGCGGCACAGGCGCTGCGCGAAGGCTTCCAGCGCGTTGCCGTGCTCGACACCGACATGCACCACGGCCAGGGCATCCAGGAAATCTTCTACGACCGTGATGACGTGCTCTACGTCTCGATCCACGGTGACCCCACCAACTTTTACCCCGGTGTTGCCGGTTTTGCCGACGAGCGCGGAAACGCCCGCGGTGAAGGCTTCAACCTCAACCTGCCAATGCCCCACGGTGCCAGCGAGGCCTTGTTTTTCGAAAAACTTGAACAAGCCCTGGCGGCGGTCAAGGAATTTTCGGCGGATGTGTTGGTGCTGTCCCTGGGCTTCGACATCTACGAGCTGGACCCGCAAAGCAAAGTCGCGGTGACGCGTGAAGGGTTCGCGCGGCTGGGGGAATGCATTCGTGGCATAGGGCTGCCGTGTGTGATCGTGCAGGAGGGTGGCTATCACTTGGAAACGCTGGACAGCAATGCGCAGGCGTTTTTCAGTGGCCCGCAGGCCTGGGCGAAGTAACGAGGCGACAGGCTTTACAGAGTGGCGTCTCGAACAACCTGCTCAGCAGGGGGGGGAGGCGCTACTCAGGCGTCAGTTCCAGCACGCGACTTCTCCCACCTTCTGCCAGCAGATAAGTCCCATGCCCGGTCGGCACAATCGACTGAGGGGCTTTGAGGAAGGAGAGAATGGTCTTTGGCGCCCCTGTTTATCAATCAGCAACAACCGCGCGCGGTGCGTGGCATCTTCATTGACCCACAGCCCGCGCTCGTCGCACATCAGAAAGGTCGGCTGGTTCAGATTGCTCAGCACCACCGGGTCGCTGCCGTCGGCTGTCAGCTCACGCACCACACCTTTTTTCTTCTCGTTGTAGAGCAGGCGTCCATCGGTGCAACGCACGATGGCTTCGCCTTCCTGCACCTGGTCGCGTAACACCGTCAGGGACTGGTCGCTCCAGCGGTAGCGTAGCAAGCGCCCGGCCGGCTTGCGGTCTTCGATGGCGTAGAGATCGTCGCCCTCAACCCACAGGCCTTGCACGCTGTCACCTTTGAACAGCTCGGTGACCACGCCGTCCTTATAGAAGCTGACGGGCAAGCCATCGGACTCCTGGCTGAACACCCAACCGCCACGAGTTGGCACGATGCCGTCGGGTTTTGACAAGTTGGCCACCAGCACCTCACGCGAGCCGTCGGGGTGGATGCGTACGATGCTGCCCTTACCCTTGTCAAGCTCTTGGCTGACCACCAGCGAACCGTCCGACAACGGCATCAACGATGCTGCTTTCGCCACGTCGCGATGGACTACCTGGACACTCCAACCGGCCGCAGCACTCACGGGATAGAAACTTTGCCAGGCAAAGAAACCGAGGGCGGCGATGCAAGGGGCGCCCAC
The DNA here is from genome assembly GCA_004000515.1 of Pseudomonas poae. Taxonomy (GTDB): domain Bacteria; phylum Pseudomonadota; class Gammaproteobacteria; order Pseudomonadales; family Pseudomonadaceae; genus Aquipseudomonas; species Aquipseudomonas cremoris. The sequence goes on along the minus strand of CP034537.1, from coordinate 6,965,556 downwards.
GAGGCAGGCCCCCAGTCGCCATAGGCGCATTGGTTTTTTGTTATTGGATGCGGTGGTCATTGATCGCTCAGTCGATTGGATTTGGCATGCAGACTACGCAGGTGAGGTTTTTTTCAATGCGCTTGGGCTTGCCATTGACGATAGAGCTTGCGGGCGACTTCCATGCGCGCGATGAAAAGTACCAGAACAATCATTCCGAACATTGACAGAAAAACGAACCCCAAAAGCAGTCCGCGTTGTTCACTCAGGCCCTCGCGTACGTACTGGCTATAGGTTTTGTCGATAAAAAAGAACAAATGATATCGAGTTTTTTCTCGGGGAACTCGGGCTGGATAAATGGCTGGAGTGCCGCTGAGGTTCGACATTGATCCACCGTTAGGCGCGCATCGGACCAGAGTCCAAACTTCACATTGTCTTCGGATAAATAGAAGGACGGCGTTTGCGGTGCGTTTTTCAAAGACACCATCAAATACTTTGTATCGGTCAATGGAAGCGCTACGGCAACGCCCATCAATAAGGTCATGGCGAGGATGAAGAGGGTATTGATGCGCCATTGCGAAAAACGTCGGGTGATGAAACAAAGCGCGGTGAAGTCGCGCCAGTCTATGTAGTGCTTCACACGGCCGAATTCACGTGGGGAGAATCCATTGTCGTACATCCACTCCTCGGCCTGATCTGCTTCAAGCAGCGTATTGGCGGGAATGTTGAATTCGTAGCGGTAGTACTCCAGCTCGCGCAGGTCCTTGCGCATACGTTCAAAACGCTGGGTTTCGAAGTGAGGCTTTCCGCCAAAAAATCGCCATACCCAATCGCGCAAGAACAGCAGCGAGCCGGAGCGTCGGTAGATGAAACCGAGCAGCCACACGATGGCTACCAACGTAGCGATACTGCTCAGCGCAGCCAGATTTTCAACATACCAAGTCAGCGGTGTGCTTTTAACGATAGGGTCGGCCATGCCTTGATCCTTAGTCATAGAGTCGAGCAAGGGATTTTAGGTATGCGGCGCAACCCTGTCGTTACCTCAAGAAAAACAGGAAGAGACCCACGGCCTCTTCGGAAATGGACGAGTCCACAGTATCCGCCTTTCTGGTGGGGCTCTCCGTAGCTTCCCATCTACGCTCGTACGATAATGCCTCTCTACCTCGACCACCCTGGCCATCCTCGTGATCATCAACTTCGACCTCAACGACCTCCAAGCCTTCCGCGCCGTGGTAGACAAGGGCAGTTTTCGCGGGGCTGCCGAGGCCATCCGTATTTCGCAGCCCGCCCTCAGCCGGCGTATCGAAAAGCTCGAGTCGGCGCTCGACGTCAAGCTGTTCGAGCGCACCACGCGGCGGGTCAGCCTGACTATGGTTGGACGCGCGTTCCTGCCGCAAGTGGAGCGCATGCTCGACGACCTCGACGTGGCGTTGATGGGCATCAGCAACGTCGCCTCCACGCGCATGGGTAACGTCACCATCGCCTGTGTGCCGTCCACGGCGTACTACTTCATGCCCCACGTGATCTCCGAGTTCCACAAGCTGTACCCGAAAATTCGCCTGCGGGTGCTGGATGCCAGTGCCGGTGAGGTGTGCAACGCGGTGGAAAGCGGGAGGCGGATTTTGGCGTGAGTTTCAGCGGCAGCCTGGCCGATGAAGTGGAGTTCGAACTGCTGCTGCAGGAGCGCTATGTGCTGGCCTGTCGTCGTGATCACCCGCTGGCCGGGCGCGAGAGCGTGCCGTGGGCCGAAGCCTACGAGCACGACTACATCACCGTGGACAAGACCTCGGGCAACCGCTTCCTGCTGGACCAGGCCTTGCGCGGCGTGCGGGTGAAAAAACCGAGTATCTGTGAAACGCACCACGTGACCACGATGATCGGGCTGGTGGAGGCGGGATTGGGTGTGGCGATGGTGCCCTCGATTGCGATGCCGGCCGGCACGCACCCGATCCTGGTGAGTGTGCCGCTGGTGGAGCCGCAGGTGATGCGCAATGTGGGCTTGATAAAACGCCGCGGGCGGACATTGCCGCCGGCGGCGTTGGAGTTGGAGCGACTGGTGCGAGAGATGCCGTTCCGGTCAGCGTGACACCGAGTCCAGGCCGGTGGCTTGCACCACCGGTTGCGCCTCGGGCGAGGCCAGGTACTGCAACAGCGCCTTGGCCTGCTCAGGGTGTTCGGCGTTCACCGGAATGCCCGCCGCAAAGCGCGTCACAGATTGCACGTCTTCCGGGATCTTGCCGACGTAGGTCACGCCCTTTACCGGCAGCAGTTCCGCCACCTGCTGCAAGCCCACTTCGTAGTCACCCTTGGCGACCTGCTCGGCCACCGGGATGCGTTCGATCATGGTGCCTTTGGCGGGCATGCCGAGTTTCTTGAACAACTCCTTCTCGACATACACGCCGCTGGCGCTGTCCGAATACGCCACGGACTTGGCCTTGCTCAGCACGGCCTTGAGTTCTGCATCGGTACCGATGGCCGGTTTGGCTGCGCCGTCCTTCACCACCAGGCCGATGCGCGAGTCCGCCAATTCCACGCGGGACGCCTTGTCGACCTTGCCCTGTTTGATCAAGTCATCCAGGGCGTAGCCGACCATGATCACCACGTCGGCGTGTTCGCCACGGGCGAGGCGGTTGGGAATCGCTTCCGGCGCCTTGCCCATCGATGGGCCGAGGATTGTGTCCAAGGTGTCGCCGCTGTGCTGGGCATACTGCGGGCCCAGCAATTTATAAGCGGCAGTAAAGCCACCGGAGGTCATCACCTTCAGCTCTTCGGCCTGGGCCGTCAGCGCCAGTGCGCCGAGGGCCAGGGCCGTCAGGGTCTTGAACAGAGGCATCATCACACCGCCTCCCGGATCACCTGCCCACGGGTACTGGCACGGCGATAAAGTGCCAAGGTCGAGCACAGGGCACACGCTGCGGCAAACATCATCCAGTAGGCCGGCGAAGCCTTGTCTTCGGTGATGTGAATAAACCAGGTGGAGATCGCCGGGGTGAAGCCACCGAAGATCGCGGTCGCCAGGCTGTAGGCCAATGAGAAACCAGCCACGCGTACTTCTACCGGCATGATCTCGGTGAGGGCCGGGATCATCGCGCCGTTGTACATGCCATACAGGAAGGAGAACCACAGCAGGGTTTCCAGCATATGGGCGAAGCTTGGCGCGTTGACCACGAACGACAGCGCCGGGTAGGCGGTGATTACGGTCAGGGCGGTCATGGCGATCAGCACCGGCTTGCGGCCGAAGCGGTCACTGAGGGTGCCGCCGATCGGCAGCCAGACAAAGTTGGAAATGGCCACCAGCAAGGTCACCAGCAGGGCATCGGAGGTGCTCAGCTGCAGCACGGTCTTGCCAAAGGTCGGCGCGTACACCGTGATCAGGTAGAACGCGGTGGTGGTCATGGCCACCATCAGCATGCCGCCGATCACCACGGTCCAGTTTTTCACCAGAGTGGCCAGCACTTCGCGCATGGTCGGGCGATGTTTGCGGTTGGCGAACTCTTCGGTTTCCTGCAGGTTGCGACGCAGGATGAAGATGAACGGGATGATCACGCAGCCGATGGCGAACGGAATACGCCAGCCCCAATCGGCGACCACGGCAGGTTCCATCCACACGTTCAGGCCATAACCCAGAGCGGCGGCGACCACGATGGAGATCTGTTGGCTGCCCGATTGCCAGCTGGTGTAGAAACCCTTGCGGCCGGGGGTGGCCATTTCGGCGAGGTAGACCGAGACACCGCCCAGTTCCGCGCCGGCCGAGAAGCCTTGCAGCAAGCGGCCCAACAGCACCAGCGCCGGGGCCCACAGGCCAATGGTGTGATAACCGGGCACCAACACGATCAGCAGCGTGCCGCTGGCCATGATCGACAGGGTCACGATCAGGCCTTTGCGACGACCAACGTCATCGATATAGGCACCCAAAATGATCGCGCCCAACGGACGCATCAGGAAGCCCGCGCCGAACACGGCGAAGGTCATCATTAATGACGCAAACTCATTAGCGGCGGGGAAGAACGCGGCAGCGATGTAGGTGGCGTAGAAACCGAACAGAAAGAAGTCGAACTGTTCGAGGAAGTTGCCCGAAGTAACGCGGAATACCGCACCAACTTTCGAGCGGGCAGAGTCGGGCCGGGTAGGGCTAGTCATGGTTTTGTGTCTCCAGCGTTCTTTTTAAAGTGCTTGTTTCGCTTAAGACCGCGGATAGTGGCTGACACATTTAGAAATGATAAGTGAGTTATTTGGATGTATTGATGCGCGCAGGCTATCAATCAATCGCTCCGACCAAACGTCAGGCCCTGATCTATGCTTGAACTGTGACCAATTCTTACGGATGGGAGGTGGCAATGACTGACCAACAGAAGCGGCGGGATGAGACGAAGCCTGAGCAACCAAAGCGGCACGAGGAAGAGAAACCGCAGACCTGGAAGCATCCCGATGATGGCACGGAGCTTTCCGAACGGGACCAGGAGCGCCCGCTCAAACCCTGATTCATGAGGCTGCAAAGATCAAATGTGGGAGCGGGCTTGCTCGCGAATGCGGTGTGTCAGTCTCTAGATTCGTTGACTGGCATTCTGCTTTCGCGAGCAAGCCCGCTCCCACACAAGCCCGCTCCCACATTAGTTTTGTGTTCAGCCTTGGATTGGCGTGCAAAGCTCCACCAGCGTCCCGTCCGGGCAACGCACATAAGACACCACTTGCCCCCACGGCTTGGCGCTCGGTGCCGACAATTCCGTCGCGCCGTTTGCCAGTGCTTTTGCATGGGCGACCAGCACATCCTCAGTCACGAACCCCACTTCCATGCCTAGCGGCTGCCGGGAGGTGTGCGCTTCAACATGCCCACCCTTGAAATTCATCTCGCCCAATTCATGGGCAGCAAACGACAGCGTGGTATCGCCGGTTTCCAATTCGCCATAGGTGCCGGATTCATGCAGGAAACGGCGACTGAAACCGAAGGCCTTTTCGAAAAACGCCAGGGAGGCGGCCACGTCGGGCACGTAGATGATGGTGTAGGCAAATTTCATGGTTGGCGATCCTTGTCAGTAGAGGGGAGGTAACAGCCTTTTGGTCCATCAATTGCCTCCAGGAATAGGACTCCGTGGAAGCGGGCGGTACTTGGGTCGGTGTTTCGAATTGAGCGAGCGAAGCGCCCGTGTCGGCGTTGACCACTTCGATCCGGCAGAGCCCGCCGTTTTCAAGCATCCCGCCTTTGAGCAGGTAACGTCCTTTCGCGGCGAACTCAGTGATGAATTCAAGGGTACACACGCGGCCGGCGCTTGCCGAGCCTTGCAGCACCAAGTGCAGTGGGGTGTTGGCGGCAATCTCTTGAAAGCCCTGGGGGCGAGGCGTGGCGTTGTAAACGGAGAACAATTCGGCTTCCTTGCCCCGTGCAGCTTGCCGTCCCAGGCGGCAGTCGGTGTCGGTGGATACACCTACAGACAGCAAGTAGTTGTAGCTGTTTGGCGTGTACAGCTCGCTCTTGATCTGCGCACGCGGACCTTGGACAGGCGCCGCATAGTGTTGATACGGCGCACAGCTGGCGATCAGCACCAGCGAGGCCAGGCAGAGTTTTTTTATCACAGCGGGGCATCCATTCCAGAAGCAATCAAAGGGGTTACACCAGTAGCGACGTCGGAAAACCCGCGGCCAGCACCAGAAACGCGATCACCGCCGCCAGGCATAAACCGATAAACACGCGCAGCAGCGTCCTCACGGTGGGCGTGGCGATGAATTGGACAACCCAGAGACAGAACCCGGCCACGACAACGGCCAAGGCGATAATGACCAGCACAGTAGTGTTCCTGCGACCTACAAGAGCTGATTTATAGTCCCAAAGCCGCCGGATGAACAGTGCGCACATAGACGCAGCCTCGTGGGCTTTCTAAACTGCGGCTTGTCTTGGGAAGGGGCAGGCGCCGATGAATCGCAATGAATTACGCAAGGCCGACATCAACCTGATGGTGGTGTTCGAAGCGCTGATGCTGGAGCGCAATGTGACACGGGTGGCCGAGAAGCTGTTTCTGGGGCAGCCGACCATCAGCTCGGCCCTCAACCGGTTGCGCACCTTGTTTAATGATCCGCTGTTTATTCGCGTTGGCCACCGCATGGAGCCCACGGCGCGTGCCGAGGAAATCATCCAGCATCTGTCGCCCGCCCTGGATTCACTGTCGTCGGCCCTGAGCCTGACCCACGATTTCGACCCGTCCATCAGCACCATGACATTCCGTATCGGTTTGTCCGATGACGTTGAATTTGGCCTGCTGCCACCCCTGCTGCGCACCCTGCGCCGGGAAGCACCGTCGGTGGTGTTTGTGGTGCAGCATGTCGACTATTGGCGCATTCCCGATCTGCTCGCCTCCGGTGACATCACCGTGGGCATCACCCAGACCCGAGGCCTGCCGGCCAACGCCAAGCGCAAGCTGCTGCGCCATATCCACCCGCGCATCCTGCGGGCAGACCACTCGGACACGCCGCTGACCCTCGACGAATACTGCTCACGCCCCCACGTGCTGGTGTCCCACACCGCCAACGTGTCGGGGTTTGCTGATGAGTGGCTGGCGGAAATCGGCCGCAAGCGCCAGGTGGTGCTGTCGGTGCCGCAGTACAGCGCGTTACCAGCGTTGCTGGCCGGGACGGACCTGATTGCCAGCTTGCCGGACTACACTGCCGAGGCCATGGCGGTGTCGGGCCAGCTGTTTTGCGAGCCGTTTCCGTTCGAAACACCGACGTTGGATTTGTCCATGGTCTGGCTCAGTCATGTGGACACTGACCCCGCCGAGCGCTGGGTGCGTTCGCGGCTGGAGGCGTTCATGAGTGATCGAGGATTGGCGGCCAAACCCTGACTGACAGAGCTTTCACGCCTGAGGCGTGATGCCTCGTGATATACCTAAGAATCTTCCTACAAAAAACTTGGAGAAACCCATGCCGCACCTGCACTTGGAATACACCGCCAACCTGACGCAACTGGACACCGACAAGGCCCTGTTGCGCCTGAACCACGCACTGGTGGCTTCCGGTCAGTTCGGCGCCGAGTTTGATATCAAGAGTCGTGCGCTCAAGGTCGAGAGCTTCCGTGTCGGCACCGGCCTGAACGAGCGTGGGTTTGTTGCGGTGCGCCTGGCGTTGCTCAGCGGGCGTTCGTCACAGATCAAACAGCAGCTATCGGAAAGCCTGCTGGCCGTGGTGCAGGACCTCGGCCCCTGGCCGGAAGGCGTGCAGGTGCAATTGAGTGTCGAGTTGCTGGACATTGATCGCGACTCCTACAGCAAAGTCGCCATCGGCTAACGCCCTTGCCCGCTCACTACAATAACCCCTGATCCGCGCACACCTTGACCACTTGCTCACGAAACCAGGTATTGGCGCTGTCCTGTTCGCTGGTTTCATTCCATTGCATATCCAAGGTAAAGCCCGGCAGTCCGTTGGGCGCTTCGCGGTGGCCAAATGTCGACGCGGGCGCCAGCAGCTTTTGCACGCGGCGGGGCAGGGTGACGATGAAGTCGGTGCCGGTGATCATCTTCAACGCCGCGCCATAGCTGTTGGCGCGAGCGATGACCTGGCGCTTGTGGCCCTGGCGTGTGAGCCAGCCGTCGATCATGTTGGTGTCGGAGGTCCATGGCGTAGGGAACACGTGGCGCCGTTCGACGAAGGATTGCAGGCTGAATGCCGGTTCCCGAGGGGCTGAGCGTTTGTCGAACACACAGACCAAATCGTCTTCCAACAGCATCTGGGTCTTGAAGTCTTTGTGGGCGCGGTGGAAGTTCGGGCCGAAGCAGATCACCAGGTCGAGACGCCCCTCACGCAGGTCGTCGGCGGGGATGTCGGTTTCCAGCTTTTGCACATTGACGATCACCGGCAAGTCGGCGCGGTCGAAGTTCTTCAGCAGGCGCGGCAGGATCAGTTGCTCGAAATATTCCGGGGCACACACATTGAAGGTCACAGCCTTTTGCGTCGGGTCAAATGCCTGGCCGCCGGCGTGGCACAGGTTGATGCTTTCGAGGATCTTCTGCACATGGCCATACATGGTGGTGGCCTTGTACGTCGGGCGCATGCCCGCCCGCGTGTTGATAAACAACTCGTCTTCGAAGCTGGTGCGCAGCTTCTTCAAGCTGTAGCTCACGGTGGACTGGCTGACGAACAACGTTTCGGACACTTCGGTAACGCTGCTCTGGTCGTAGACGGCGATAAATACCATCAAGTCCTGCATGTCGAGCTTTCTGAGCAAGTTACTGTTTAGCATCCATTCCATCCGGTAAGCCTTGGCACTGTGGCAGTGCGCGACAAGGGCAAAAGCTTAACGGAACGGTCGTACCATAAGAAGGCTCTGTAGGGCGTTTCTATGTTTGGAGTGAGACAAATACTGTTTACAACACGACGTCAGCGGATATGCCGGGCGTAATGCGCAGGGTTGAAGCGCGTGACCATCAGCAGCATCACCACCACCACCGCCGCGAGTGACCACCAGGCCCATTCGAAACTGCCCAACTGGTCGCGGATCATGCCGGCGATCAACGGCGACAAACCGGCGATCAGATAGCCAATGCCTTGCACAAACGCGGTGAGGCCTCCGGCACGGCGCGGGTTGTCCAGGTGGTCGAGGGACAGGATCAGGCTCATCGGAAACAGGCCGCCGATGCCCAGGCCCAGCAGGCACGGCCACAGCAGGCTGAGGTGTTGCGGGCTGAGGATCAGGCCACAGAACCCGAGGATGATCAGCACCAGCAGCACAGCAACCACGCCGCGTTTATCCCGGCGACGGTTGGCGATTGCTGGGGTGATCAGGCCGGAGATCACTTCCATGGCGGTCAGGAAGCCCAGCAGCAAACCCGCGTTCTGCTCGCTCCAGCCTTGCTCCACGTAGTACGGCGCCAGCCACGCGAGTACGCAGGTGTAGGACGCCGTACCCAGGCCAAAGAAGATCGCCAGCAGCCACGCGCGCGCGTTGCCGAAAAATGACGCTTGTGGGCCGGAACCGGCGTGGGGCAGCGGCGGTAACACCGAGCGCTGCGCGTACCAGAACACCAAAGCCAACACCGCGAGCGCCGCCCACACCGCCAGGCCGATGCGCCAACTGCCGGTCTGTCCTTGCACGAACGGTGAGAACGACGCCGCCAACGCGGCGCCGCCCATGATCGCCGTGACATACAAGCCCATGAACAACGAGACGTTATCGCTGAAGCGCGACTTGATCAGCGCCGGCATCACCGCCTGGATCATCGCGATGCCCACACCGGCGGCGATGGCGCTGACGATCAGCTCCAGCGCCGAATCGAGGAACAACCGCGACAGCGTGGCCGCGCCTATCACCAGCAACGACAGCACGATGCTGCGATGCTCACCGAAGCGCTTGGCCAGGCCCATGCCAAAAAACATCGCCAAGCCCATGGCCATCACCGGCAACATGGTCAGTAACGCCGCGCTGCTGAAGCTCAGCGGCACATCGCCGCGAATCGATGACAACAAAGGCCCCACGGCCGCCATCGACGGGCGCAGGTTAAGGGCGACCAATACGACACTGATCATCAGCCAAACGGCTGTGGTGGGTTTTGCGTGAACGTTTTCCATGGGCCAGCCTTGAGTGAACAGGCGCGAATCAGGCCACGGCCAGGGGAGGGGGGCAAATTAGAAAGTCGCAGGACCTATCTAAAAATTGCGTGTTGGGTGGGCACGGATCACGTGCTTGATCTCCTGGAACGCCGCCAACCCCCACGGCCCCAGTTCACGACCAATGCTGCTCTGCTTGTAACCACCCCACGCGGTCTGCGGGAAGATCACCTGCGGTGCGTTGATCCACACCATCCCGGCCTGCAGCGCATTCGCCACACGTTCGGCGGTTTCGGTGTTAGCGCTGACCACGCTGGCCACCAGACCGAAATCACTGTCGTTGGCCAGGGCGATTGCCTCGTCCTCGGTGGCAAAACGTCTGACACACAACACCGGGCCGAAGATTTCTTCATTCCACAACGCGCTGTCCAGCGGCACGTCGGTAAACACCGTTGGCCGAATGAAAAAGCCGTTCGGCAAATCCGCCGGACGCTCACCGCCGCACAACAACCGTGCACCGTCATCGATGCCTCGTTGGATATGACCCAGCACCCGTTGGTACTGCGCACGATTGATCAGCGCGCCCATCTCAACATCGTCGGCAAACGGATCGGCGACGCGAATACTTTCCGCCCGCGCTTGTAACCGTTGCAGGAATTCATCTGCCAGGTTGTCGGCCACCAGCACACGACTGGTGGCGGAACACATCTGCCCCGCGTTGAAGAAACCACCGCCGCAGGCCAGTTCCACTGCCAGATCAAGGTCGGCATCGGCCATGACCAACAACGAGGATTTACCGCCCAACTCCAGGCTCACACCCTTGATGGTTTCGGCGGCGCGTTGCATCACCTGCACGCCGACGACGTTACTGCCGGTGAAGGAAACCTTCGCCACGCGAGGGTCTGCCGCCATCGGTGCACCCACGGCCAAGCCAGTGCCGCACACCAGGTTGAACACACCTGCAGGGAAACCCGCCTCGGCAATGATGCGTGCCAACTGCAGTTCGGCCAACGGCGTGACTTCCGAGGGCTTGAGCACCACGCAGCACCCGGCGGCGAGGGCCGGCGCGAGTTTCCAGGCGGTGGTGACCATCGGGAAATTCCACGGCACGATCAGCCCGACCACGCCGCAGGGCTCACGACGCAAGCGCGCGCTGAAGTCCGCGCTGGGCAGCGTCACTGGCTGGTCCTGGCTGGCGTCCATCGCTTCGGCGATGCCGGCGTAGTACTCGAAGGTGGCGATCACATCGTCCACGTCAATGCCTGCTTCAAACAGCGGTTTGCCGTTGTTGCTCGACTGCACGTGCATCAATTGTTCGCGTTGTTCACTGACGCCCTGGGCGACCTTGCGCAACAGCGCGCCGCGATCGCGCCCGGTGCTTTTTGACCAGTCGCCGAACGCGGCGCTGGCTGCATCCACGGCCAGCGTCACCGCCACGGCATCGCCCACGCTGACCTGGGCCAACGTCGCCTCGGTGGCCGGGTTGATCACGTCCAGTACAGCCTGGCCCGCACGCCACGCGCCATCGATATACACACCGTTCAATACTGTGCTCATGCTGCTACCTCCTGCATCCAACGTCCCTGGTCGATTTCAATCAGCGTCGGCCCCTGGCGATCAGCCGCAGCCCGCAATGCAGAGCGCAAATGCTCGATGCCCTGGATGCTTTCGGCGGCGCACCCGAGTGCCTTGGCGACCCCGATAAAGTCTGGGGTGTAGATGTCTACGCCGACCGGTTCGATGGCGCGGTTGACCATGTATTTCTTGATCTCTTCGTAGCCCTGGTTATTCCACAACAACACGATGACCGGTGTGCGGGCTTCGACGGCGCTGGCCAGTTCCGGCAGGGTGAATTGCAGCCCGCCGTCGCCGATCAGGCACACCACCGGTTGCCCGTCACCACGCCCTAACCAGGCGCCGATTGCAGCCGGCAGCGCGTAGCCCAAGGTGCCGTAGCCGGTGGACGAGTTGAACCAACGGCGCGGGTGGTCGGGGTTCAGCGTCAGGTTGCCGCTGTACACCGGTTGGTGGAATCGCCCACCAGCACGGCCTCGGGCAGTTCTTGCAGGACGGTGTTGAGGAACAGGGTTTGCGCGCGGGTGGCGGCGTCCCAGGCAGGCGTCAATTCGGCCCACAAACGGGCGACGCGTTGAGGGCCCCAACTGGCATCGCGAGCCGGTAATGGCGTGTTGTTTAACTCGGCCAAGAGGGCGGCGGCAGCGATCTGCGAATCGGCCACCAGGGCGACATGCGGCGGGTAGTTGCGCACGGTCTGGTCGGGGTCGATATCGATGCGCAGCAACGCGCCGGGAATCTCGAAACCGCCGGCGAAGGTCACGTCGTAGTCGGTCTCCGCCAGTTCGGTGCCAATGGCCAATACCACGTCCGCTTCGGCCACCAGGGCGCGAGTGGCGACCAGGGTTTGGGTCGAACCGATCAGCAGCGGGTGGGCCCCGGGCAGCATGCCTTTGGCGTTGATTGTCAGCGCCACTGGCGCCCCAGGGTTTCGGCAAGACGAGTCAACTCAGGCGCCGCATCAATGGCGCCGCCACCGGCCAGGATCAATGGCCGCTTGGCCGCCGCCAGCAACTGGCTCATCTGCTTCACCGCCGACGGTGCTGCGCCGGCACGGGCCACGCTGACCGGTTCAATGCCCAGCAACGCGTCGGCGTTTTCCACCAGCACATCCAGTGGAATCTCGATATGCACCGGGCGCGGCCGCCCGGCCTGGAACAACGCAAACGCCCGCGCCAATACGCCGGGCAATTCTGCCGCCGACATCAAGGTATGGGAGAACGCCGCGACACCCGCCATCATCGCGCCCTGGTTCGGCAGCTCATGCAGCTTGCCGCGTCCGCCGCCCAATTGGCTGCGCGACTGCACGCTGGAAATCACCAGCATCGGGATCGAGTCGGCATAGGCCTGGCCCATGGCCGTGGTGATATTGGTCATGCCGGGGCCGGTGATGATGAAGCACACGCCGGGCTTGCCGCTGGTGCGCGCATAGCCGTCGGCCATGAAGCCGGCGCCCTGTTCATGGCGCGGGGTGACGTGACGGATGCTGGAGCGGGCCAGGCCGCGATACAGCTCCACGGTGTGCACGCCGGGGATGCCAAACACCTGGTCCACGCCATAGCCTTCCAGGAGGTTGACCAATACTTCGCCGCAGGTCGCCATAGATGTCGCTCTTGTTATTGATTCGAGGCGGTATTGGACCGGCTGGCCGGTAGCGGCAACAATCGATAAAAGTCATACTAGCCATGTCCTCACGTCATGGCTGCGCCCTATGAAACGCCTCCCTCCATTGCCTGCGTTGCACACCTTCTGGGTCACTGCCCAGTGTTGCAACTTCACCCGCGCAGCCGAGCAATTGCACATCACCCAAGGCGCGGTGAGCCGGCAGGTTGCCGGGCTGGAAAGCCACCTGGGTTACCCGCTGTTCCAGCGTCAGGCACGGGGCTTGAGCCTGACCGAAGAAGGCCGCGAATGGTCGCTGCGCGCGCAGCAGGTTTTCGGCCTGATCGGTGACGCGGTGGAGCAGATCGGCAGCCGCCGCCAGACCCTGCAGCTCAAGGCCTCCACCTGCGTCATGCGCTGGCTGCTGCCACGCTTGATGCAATGGCAAAAGGAGCGCCCGGACGTGCCGGTGGAACTCACCACCACCGTGGCCTACACCGTGGATTTTCGTCGCGAGCAATTCGACGCGGCAGTCATCTATGCGCCCATCGCTGAACAATCGGCCGAAGCGCGGCACTTGTTTGATGAACAACTCACACCGGTTTGCGCACCGGCGTTGCTCGACGGTTTGGCCAGCCCGACGGACTTGCAGCAACAAGTGCTGCTGCACCCCACGCGGGATGAGCGGGACTGGGCGTTGTGGCTTGCGGCGGCGAATACGCGGCTGGGCAATTTGGCCCAGGGACATCATTTCGAAACGCTGGACCTGGCCATGACGGTGGCGTCCCAGGGTTCGGGCGTGGCGATTGGCGACAGTGCGTTGATTGGCGAGGATTTGAAAGCGGGGCGGCTGGTGATGCCGTTTGAACTGCGGGTGCCGACGGGGATGGGGTATTACTTGGTGTATCCGCCGGGGACGCAGCCGTCGCAAGAGCTTGAGGCTCTGATGAATTGGCTCGTGAGCCAAGCACAACAGCCGTGAAATCGAAGAACCCAATGTGGGAGCGGGCTTGCTCGCGAATGCGGTGGATCAGTCAGTAAATCTTTATCTGACACACCGCTTTCGCGAGCAAGCCCGCTCCCACAGTTTTTACCGAGTCGTGTCAGTAGCCCACGGTGAAACGCTGGCGCGGGTGCTTTGGCGATTCAACTTCATCGATCAGCGCGATGGCGTAGTCGGCAAAACTGATCCAGCTGCGACCTTCACTGCTCACCAGCAAATCATCCTGGCCCACACGGAATTTACCGGTGCGCTCGGTTTCCACAAATTCCGCCGACGGCGACAGGAAGGTCCAATCGAGGTCTTTTTCCTGACGCAGTACGTCGAGAAACTCCGCACCCGCACTGGCTTCGGCTTTGTATTCGGCAGGGAAGCCGGGGCTGTCGATTACGCGACTGCCATCTGGCAGCAACAGCGAGCCCGCACCGCCCACCACCAGCAAGCGTTTCACACCGGCCTTTTTCACCGGGCCGATCACGGCGCTGGCGGGCAGGGTGGCAAAGTGCGCGGCACTGATCACCACATCGCTGCCGCTGACGGCGTGTTGCAGGGCCTCAGCATCCAGCGCGTCGGCTTGTTTGACCGTGACGCCAGGGCGTGCGGCGATCTTGTCGGTATTGCGTGCGATAGCGACAACGCTATGGCCACGACGCAGCGCTTCTTCCAGCAGTTGGCTACCGGCACGGCCGGTGGCACCAATGATTGCAATCTTGCTCATGACGTTCTCCAGTTAGTCAGGGTTTAAAACCATTCACCACTTCATTTCGCCCTTGGCGACTTTGGCGCTCAGTTCCAGCGAACTTTCGTCGGCGAGGGTGGGGTAACGCTTTTTCAGGGCCGCGATCAGGGCGGCGGAGTCCTTGGCCTTGGCAGCCTCGATATCAAAGGCCTTGATGTAATCGGCAGTGAACGCCACGGAGTCCAAGGTGAGCGTGCCCAGGTAGTGACCTGGAACGACTGTGCGCGGTTTCAATTGCTGGATGCGCTGCAGTGTAGCCAGCCAATCCTTATGGGATTGGGCGCTTTGGTGTCGGCCATCCACAGGTGGATGTTTTGCGAGACGACCACGCCACCGACCACCGCCTTGATCGACGGGATCCACACAAACGTGCGATCCGGCTGCGGGCCATCCAGGCCGATCACGTCCAACTGCTGGCCTTCCAGAGTCAGGCTGTGACCTTCGAGCACGTCGGGCACGATGGTTTTGGCGGGCTTGTCGGCGCCCATTTTCGGGCCCCAGAACTCCAGTTTGCCGGCCACGGTTGCTTTGATGTGATCGACCACCGGTTGCGGTGCCAGCACCTTTGCATCGGGGAAGGCGGCGGTCAGGGTGTCGAGGCCGAAGTAGTAGTCCGGGTCGCCGTGGCTGATGTAGATAGTGGTGAGGGTGCTTGCCGCTGGCGCGGATCTTCTGGACCAGCTGCTCGGCTTGACCCTTGCCGAATTGTGCGTCCACCAGGATCGCGTCCTTGGCGCCGCTGACCAGCACCGAGCTGACCGGGAAAATCGCGGCATCGCCTGGGTTGTAGACGTCCAGTGTCAGGTCGGCCGCTGCCGCATGGGCGGCGAAGGCCAGGGCGGCGGTCGCCAGGGTCAAGCGCTTGAAAGTCGAAAACATGGGGCAGCTCCTGCCATCGCTAAGGGATGCACAGAGCTTAGTTGCACCAAACGCAACTAAAAATGCGATGCTGGGACATAGTTTGTTTCTAAAATCGGGCAAATCATGGACCGTCTTCAAGCAATGCGCGTGTTTGTCACCGTGGTGGACCTGGGCAGCCAGTCTGCCGCTGCCGACCATTTGGACCTGTCGCGCCCGGTGGTGTCGCGCTATCTGGCCGAGCTGGAAGACTGGGTCGGCGCACGTTTGCTGCACCGCACCACCCGCAAGCTCAGCCTCACCGCCGCCGGTGGCGAAACCCTGCCGCGTTGCCGCCAGATGCTGGAGCTGTGCGGTGACATGCAGGCCGCCGTCAGCGAGCCGGATGACGCACCGCGTGGCCTGTTGCGCCTGAGTGTCAGCACCTCGTTCGGCCAGGCCCAATTGGCCGAGGCCATCGCCGAATACGTCAAGCGCTACCCGCTGGTGACGGTTGACCTGCAAATGCTCGACCGCACGGTAAACCTGGTGGATGAGCGCATCGACCTGGCCATCCGCACCAGCAGCGACCTGGACCCTAACCTGATTGCCCGGCGGCTGACCGTCTGTCGCTCCGTGGTGTGTGCTACCCCGGCCTACCTGCTGGAGCATGCGGCGCCCCAGACAGTCGACGACTTGGCTCGGCACAATTGCCTGACCCACTCCTATTTTGGCAAGAGCTTGTGGCATTTCGAAGAACACGGTGAACACGTGTCGGTGCCCGTGCACGGCAACATCACGGCCAACGAGGCCAGTACCTTATTGCGCGTGACCCTGGCCGGGGCAGGGGTGTCGATGCTGCCCAGCTACCAGGCCGGCGATTACATCCGCCGTGGCGAACTGGTGCGCCTGTTGCCTCACGCAGAGCCTCGGCAGATGAACATCTACGCGGTGTACGCCTCGCGCAAGCACATGCCGTCGGCACTGCGCAGCCTGCTGGATTTTCTGGTGTTGCGGTTTCCGGAGGAGCCTGGGTGGGACGTCGGTCTTTGAGCCGACATAAAGCGGTTGAATGTCGTCCGATAATGGCAACTCGCCGGGTCTGACCTATGCTTTAAACAGCACTGTTTAGATCCGTGCTGAGGTCTGTGCCATGACTCTAAAAATTAGAAAGTACCTGATGATTTTCATCCTGAGCGCCTTGGCCACTGCGCTGTACGGCACTGCCGCCTACCGTGTCGAACAGACACGTCTGCAGCCGACGGCGTTCGCGATCAGCTGCCATCAGGACCAATGCGTTCCCCGTACCGGCAGTTTCAGCGCACTCAGGTAGCCGACTGTTCGGCCTTGAGTTGCTCGCGAAACGCCTTGGGCGAGAACCCGACCCGTCGACGAAACAGACGGGAGAAGTTGGTCGGGTCGGAAAAACCCAATACCTCCGACATCTCATTGATGGTCATTCCTGTGTAGGTCAGCAGGCGCTTGGCTTCCAGCAACTGGCGGTCATGCATGATCTGCAACGCGGGCTGCCCGCCCAGTTCCCGACACGTCCCGTTCAGGTGTGAGACCGAGATACCCAGCTTGTGGGCCAAATCCTCAATCTTCGGGTGTTCGCGGTAGTGCTGTTCCACAAGCTGGGTGAAACGTCGGAAATATTCGCGCCCGCGTGGGGCGCGTGGATGGCGACGCTGGATGGCCTGGCGGCTGATCCACACCAACAGCACGCTGACCAGCGCGTGCATCATCATGTCTCGTGCCGGTTGCTCATCGGCGTATTCGGCCTGCAAGCGGGCAAACTGGCTGTTGAGGTAGTCGCTGTCTTTGCCCGCCGGGTAACTGCCGAGTGCCTGCAAGCCGTCCACGGTCGAACCCAGCTGCGCCTGCAAATGGCTGACCAGCGGCGCCGACAAGGTCACCACATAACCCTCAACGTCTTCGGAAAACCGGAAACCATGCACGCACAGCGGCGGCAATACCTGCAGCGTCGCCTCGTGCAGTGTGGTGCGCTGACCTTCGATTTCCAACTGTGCCTGGCCTTTGTACACGAACAGCAACTGGCACAGATCCGCGTGCCGGTGGGGTTGGATTTCCCACTGGTATTCCCGACTCCGCCGGGAAATGGTTTCACAGTGCAACAAATCGGGGTGGGCCATTGCTGGTTTTCCCCGTAAAGCTTGAAGACCGGAATCGCGGTTTTGGTCATGGTTTCAATCCGATACTCAGAGAGTGGTGCGGTAATCGCCCCAATTGGCAAAAAGCGCAGGCTTTGTCTCAGTTTTCACCTTCTTATGCCGGCCACTCAAGTGAAAAATGTCAGCAACAAGACCAATGACAACTCTTTCACCCTATCCGTTCGGGTGGAGCTTGCGGGCGATAAAAATAATGAAAACGCTGAAAACCCAAGTCGCCATTATCGGCGCCGGTCCATCGGGACTGCTGTTAGGCCAACTGCTGCACAACGCCGGGATCGAGACGTTGATCCTTGAGCGCCAGACCGCTGATTACGTGCAAGGCCGCATCCGCGCCGGGGTGTTGGAACAAGGCATGGTCAACCTGCTGCGCGAAGCGGGCGTCAGCCAGCGCATGGATGCTGAAGGCCTGGTGCATGACGGCTTCGAACTGGCCTTGAACGGTCGACTCACCCACATCGATCTCAAGGCGTTGACCGGCGGCCAATCGGTCATGATCTACGGTCAGACCGAAGTCACCCGCGACCTGATGGCGGCCCGTGCCGCCGCCGGCGCTACCACCCTGTACGAAGCGCGCAACGTGCAGCCCCATGATCTGAAAAGTGATCGACCCTGGCTCACCTTCGAGCATCAGGGCCAAGCCTTTCGCCTGGAGTGTGACTACATCGCCGGTTGCGACGGCTTCCACGGCGTGGCCCGCCAATCGATTCCTGCTGAATCCCTAGAAGTTTTCGAACGGGTATACCCCTTTGGCTGGCTGGGTATTCTCGCCGACACCCCGCCGGTGCACGCCGAGCTGGTATACGCCAAACACTCGCGTGGCTTTGCGCTGTGTAGCATGCGCTCGCCGACCCGCAGCCGGTATTACCTGCAAGTGCCGGTGGAAGAACCCCTGGATGAATGGTCGGACGAGCGTTTCTGGGACGAGCTGAAAACCCGCCTGCCCAACGAACTGGCCGAGCAGTTGGTGACCGGTCCCTCGATCGAAAAAAGCATCGCGCCGCTGCGCAGTTTCGTGGTGGAACCGATGCAATACGGGCGCCTGTTCCTGCTCGGGGACGCGGCGCACATCGTGCCGCCTACGGGCGCCAAGGGCCTGAACCTGGCAGCCAGTGATGTGAGCACCCTGTATCGCATCCTGCTCAAGGTGTACCGCGAGGGGCGGGTGGAGTTGTTGGAGCGTTATTCGGCGATTTGCCTGCGCCGGGTGTGGAAGGCCGAGCGATTTTCCTGGTGGATGACCTCGATGTTGCACCAGTTTCCGGAGGCGGATGGTTTTAGCCAGCGCATTGCCGAGAGTGAACTCGATTACTTCATCCACTCCGAAGCAGGCCGTAGGACCATTGCCGAAAATTACGTAGGACTTCCTTACGAGGCTATTGAATAGCCTGCTATCGTATCGAGCATTCCCGCGGGCCATATGTACCTGCGGGCCCCGCTCGAAGGTTTTATCGTGAATCAGCCCGAACATCATCTGCCCAAGTCTCCCGCTCCACCGGTCCCTGCTGTGCGCAGCATCCTCGCTGCGCTGATGCTGGCCATCTTCCTCGGCGCCCTGGACCAGACCATCGTCGCGGTGTCCATGCCGGCCATTTCCGCCCAGTTCCATGACGTCAACCTGCTGGCCTGGGTGATCTCTGGCTATATGGTGGCGATGACCGTGGCGGTGCCGATCTACGGCAAGCTCGGTGACCTGTACGGGCGTCGGCCGATGATGCTGATCGGCATGGGGCTGTTCACCGTGGCGTCGTTGTTCTGCGGTATGGCGCAAAGCATGGAGCAACTGGTGCTGGCGCGGGTGCTGCAGGGCGTTGGTGCGGGCGGGATGATCTCGGTCAGCCAGGCGATCATCGGCGACATCATCCCACCCCGTGAACGCGGGCGTTACCAGGGTTATTTCAGCGGCATGTACGCACTGGCCAGTGTGGCCGGGCCGGTGCTTGGCGGTTATATGACCGAGTACCTGTCGTGGCGCTGGGTGTTCCTGATCAACCTGCCTTTGGGCGCCGGCGCCTGGTACGTGGCCCACCGCACCCTGGTGGGGCTGCCGGTGCCGCAGCGCAAACCGGTGATCGATTACCTCGGCACGGTGTTGATGATTATCGGCCTGACCGCCTTGCTGTTGGGCATCACTGAAATTGGCCAGGGGCATCATTGGCGTGATGATCAAGTGTTGGGCCTTCTGGCCTGTGGGCTGGTGGCATTGGCGCTGTTTGTCTGGCACGAACGCCGCGCACGTGAGCCTTTGTTGCCGATGCATCTGTTTGCCAACCGCAGTGCGGTGCTGTGCTGGTGCACGGTGTTTTTCACCAGTTTCCAGGCGATTTCCCTGACGGTACTGATGCCCCTGCGTTATCAGACAGTTACCGGCGGCGGTGCTGACAGCGCCGCCTTGCACCTGCTGCCCTTGGCCATTGGGTTGCCGATTGGGGCGTATTCGGCTGGGCGCATGACGTCGGTGACGGGACGCTATAAACCGATGATCCTCAGCGGTGCACTGTTGAGCCCGCTGGCGATCCTGGGCATGGCGTTCAGTGCACCCCAGGCGGTGCTGCTGACCGGCGTGTTCATGCTGCTCTGCGGGATCGCCGCAGGTTTGCAATTTCCTACGTCACTGGTGGGTTCGCAAAATTCGGTGGAACAACGCGACATCGGCGTGGCCACCAGCACCACCAATCTGTTTCGCTCCCTCGGTGGGGCGGTGGGCGTGGCGTGCATGTCGGCGTTGCTGTTGGCACTGTTGCAGGATTCGAGTTTCTCGCACCTGGCCAGCGGCGCGCTGGTGGGCGAGGGTGGTTCCGGTAACGTGCTGCTCGATGGCCTCAACGCCGCGCCCGGTCCTGCGAAAGATGCACTGCGGGGGGAGTTGGCGGTGACGTTCCGGCATTTGTTGATGGTGAGTGCGGCGGTGTCACTGCTGGGGTTGGCGGCGGCAATTGCGATGCCGAACCGGGTGTTGCGTGGGCGTGAAGATAAGGCACGCTGACTGACACACTAAAGATCCAAATGTGGGAGCTGGCTTGCCTGCGATGGCGGTGTCTCAGTTGGCACATTTGCTACTGATACACCGCCATCGCAGGCAAGCCAGCTCCCACAGTCAATTGCATTTCAATTCAGGTCAGGGGCTGTAGTAGCCCACCGCAACCATGAAGTGCCCGGCCTTGCGCACGTACGCATGCTTGTTCTCGACCTTGTCGGTCACCGGGTTCTTCCAGCGGTACTTGTACTCACCCTGGTCCTGCTCGGCCATCAGCTTGAGAATCGGCTCACCCACCGGCTTGCCATCCGGGTCCTTGATCTTGCTGAAGTCGGTGTTGATCAACCGCAGGTTGGTGCCATGGGCCACGTAGCGCTGGGTGTCGAGGTCCACCACAAACACATACAGGTCATCCTGCAGGAAGCCCCCTTGCAATGAGTTGATCGCCTTGAGTGTGCCCGCTTCATCCTTGAGCAGCGCATCCGCCGCTTTATTACGCAGCGCCCGCGCCTGTTCCGGGGTGGCCCGGGGCAGGTAGTAACCCACAGCGAGGATGCGTTCGCCGACGCGCTGATAAAACACATGCTTGCGCTCGACCTTGCCGTCGTTCCAGTTCTGCCAGCGGTAGTCGGCTTGCTGGATGCCCTGGCCTTGCGGCACCTTGAGTGCGTCCTTGAACGACTGGCGCAGGTCCGGCCCCAGCACTTCGCTGACATCGCGACCGATCAACGCCGAGGAGGGCCCGCCGCTGGCGAGTAGCACGCCCTGGGTATCGACCACGAACACGTAACGATCATGGTCGACAAACTCGCCTTGGCGGCTGAACGCGGCAAACGCCTTGTCGCCGTTGCTCTGGTAGTAGGCCAAGGCTTTTTCCAGCAAAGCCTTGGCCGCCGTGGCGTCCTCTTCCTGCGTACTGGCCGCGTGCACCTGGCTGAAACACAACAGCAGCAGCCAGGTGATTCGGAGCATTCCCTTCATGGTCCGTCCCTCGTTCTTGTTGGTGTGCCAAGAGCGTAGACCGCTGTGGCTCAGGGCGCCGCCAACCATTGATTGACGATGCCGGTGTAAACGCCGGTGGCCACGCTCAGGTGCAACCACTGGTCGACGTAGCTTTTCCACGCCACATCATCACGAGGCAGCAGGAACGCTTTCTCGCTGTACTGCATCTGCTGCTCAGGGTTGACCGCGCACAGCCCAGGCTTGAGCTTCTGCTGGTAACGCGCTTCGCTGGCGTCGGTGATCATCACGTCGGCCTTGCCCGCCAGCAGCTCGTCGAAGATGGTCACGTTGTCATGCAGGCGGATTTGCGCCTGGCCCAAGTGGGTGCGGGCAAACACTTCGTTGGTACCGCCCGCCGGTTCGATCACGCGCACCTGGGGCTGGTTGATCTGCTCCACGGTCTGATAGCGCTTCACATCGGCGCAGCGCACCAGCGGGATCTTGCCGTCGACGCCGAGGGACTGGCTGAAAAAGGCTTTTTTCTGGCGTTCCAGCGACACCGAAATACCGCCCACGGCGATGTCGCAGCGTTGGGCCAGGAAGTCCGGCATCAAGGTTTTCCACGTGGTAGGCACCCACTGGATCTTCGCGTTGAGGCTCTTGGCCAAGGACTCGGCCATGGCGATGTCAATCCCCTCATAACTGCCATCGGCCTTTAAAGCGGTGTAAGGCTTGTAGTCGCCGGTGGTGCAGACAGTGAGGGTGCCGCGCTGCAACACCGCGTCTAGGCGCGAAGGGGCGGCGTCTGCCAGGGCATTGGTGGCCAGGCTTGCCAGTACACAGAGGGCTAAAGGCGCTTTCATGCGGTCGGGTCCTTGGGGGCATGGTCGAGGGCGGTCATTATTTCCAGCTGCGCACGCGGGTGGCAAGGTGTGTCGAATGTTTAGCCGTGTTGCAACCAAACTCCGTCAACCCTGAATTTACCCACCTATCCAGGCGTGTGACGCTGGCAGGCATCTACCTCAGTGTGATCCCCGCATGGACGGCTCCCCCGATACTCATCCCGCGACACTGCCGTCCGCACTTGCGTTCTGGTCCTTGTTCCACTGCCGACACGCCCGCCCACCAGATATCTCTCTACTACGTTGATCCACCCCATGGATGACGCGCATTTGCGCGCCTGCCCGACACACACGTATGAGAATTCCCATGAGCGTTTTTGCTTGCCTGCACGAAGCCCAATCCTTTCTTGAGCAACACCCGGACATCGAGATGTTCGAGCTGTTTATCCTCGACAATAACGGCGTACCCCGTGGCAAGTTGCTGCACCGCGATGAACTGTTGGCGGTGTACGAAACTGGCCGGCCATTGCCCAGCACGATCCTGGGCCTGACCATCAATGGCGACGACGTCGAGAATTCCGGGCTGGTTTGGGACGTGGGCGATATCGACTGCCGTGCCTACCCGATCAGCGGCAGTTTGCAGCGCATGCCGTGGCGCTTGATTCCTACGGCGGCAGTGCAGGTGAGCATGCACCCGACAGAGGGCAGCCGGCCACCATCGCTGACCCCCGGCATTTACTCGCCAAGGTGATCGACGAGCTCAAGGCCGACGGGTATTACCCGGTGATGGCGGCGGAACTGGAGTTTTATCTGCTCGACCAAAAGCCTGACAGTAATGGTCGCCCCCGACCGGCGCGGGACATGGACGGCGGGCGCCCACGCTCCACCCAAGTCTATGGCCTGCGCGAACTGGAACAGATCGAGCCGTTCCTGGCCGATCTCTATAGCGCGTGCAAATTGCAAGGCATTCCGGCGCGCACGGCAATTTCCGAATACGCCCCCGGCCAGGTCGAGATCACCCTGGAGCACCGTGCCGACGCCCTGCAAGCGATGGACGAGGCGGTACGCTACAAGCGCCTGGTCAAGGGCGTGGCACATAAACATGGGATGACGGCCTGTTTCATGGCCAAGCCGTTCGACGACTTGGCCGGCACCGGCATGCACATGCACGTGAGCCTGGCGGATGCAGCAGGGAACAACCTGTTTGCCAGCGAAGCCGCCGACGGCACGCCTTTGTTGCGCCAGGCAGTGGGCGGCATGCTCAGCACCTTGCTCGATTCGCTGCTGATGTTCTGCCCCAGCGCCAACTCCTATCGCCGCTTCCAGACCAACAGCTACGCGCCTTTAGCGGCCACTTGGGGCGTGGACAACCGCACCGTCAGCCTGCGCGTGCCGGGTGGGCCGGCCAACTCCCGGCATATCGAACACCGTATCTGCGGCGCCGACGCCAACCCTTACCTGGCCGCTGCGGCGATCCTGGCTGGCATCCACCGAGGCATCCGCGAGCAGCGCGATCCTGGCGCGCCGGTAGAAGGCAACGGCTACGCCCAGGCCAAGGAATTACTGCCTACCGATTGGCTGACCACGCTGCGTGCGCTGGAAGGCTCAAGCTGGGCGTGGGATGCGTTCGGCAGCAAGTTCCTTGGCGTGTACCTGGCGGTGAAACGTGCGGAGTACCGCCAGTTCATGGGGGAGGTGGGGGAGCAGGATTGGCGGTGGTACCTGCATCAGGCATGAATGTGTTTCAAGGTGGCGGTGGTTTCGACCTTTTTTTCACGTTGCGGTGGTTAAGCTGCGAATCAAGGTCGTTCACTACCGTTCCACTCACATGAGTCCGTGATGTCGCCACAACCTCCATCCGCCATCGAGAATGAATTCGCCGAGCATTGCGACCGTGAGCACGCGCGGGTCTGCGGCGACACGCGCCCGCCTGGGCTGATGCAGCGCCTGGCGTCGTGGCGCGATGAACGGCTGGTGCGCCATGCGCTGAAAGTGGCGGGCGAACCGGGGCTGATCCTCGACTTGGCGTGCGGCTCGGGGCGGTTCTGGCCGGTGTTGGCCGAGCACGTCAACCGGGTGATCCTGGCCTCGGACAACTCCCAGGACATGCTCGACCATGCCCGTACTCATCACCCGGCGGCATTGCTCAAGCGGGTCAAGACATTCCAGGGCTCGGCGTTTTCCATCGGCCTCTCGGCGAACGCGGTCGACTGTATTTTCTGCCTGGAATTGTTTCGTCATGTGCCCAGTAGCGAGGTGCGCCAAGCACTATTGCGCGAGTTTCATCGGGTCAGCCGTGACACGGTGATCGTCTCCGTCAACTCTCGTACAGTGGTAGAGGACGAGTTTCGCCAGGCGGGCTTCAAGGTCCTGAATCACCAGGAGTTCATGCCGGGTTCGAAACTGTGGCGGGTCTACGTACTGCGTAAGAGAGGATAACTTCCGTCTGTCGGACTATTCTTCATCTCCTGTCCGAGTTTTCATGGCTGCCTGTGCACTGCGGATGCTCGCAAGTCCCTTTCGCGATATATACTGCGCGCCATTCTTCAAGGGAGAGCCGTGTGGCCATCGATATTCACTGGATCTGCGACAACGATAGCCTCGGCCAGCATTGCGCCGAATGGCAGCAGTTGCCATTCGTCGCCCTCGACACCGAATTCATGCGGGTCGACACCTTTTATCCCATTGCCGGGCTGATCCAGATTGGTGATGGCGTACGCGCTACCTGATCGATCCCCTGACCATCGACAATTGGCAACCCTTGGCCGCTTTGCTGGAAAATCCGGCGGTGATCAAGGTGGTGCACGCCTGCAGCGAAGACCTCGAAGTATTGCTGCGCCTGACCGGCAGCCTGCCGGTGCCGTTGTTTGACACCCAATTGGCCGCCGCTTATCTGAACCTCGGTTTCTCCATGGGCTATTCGCGCCTGGTGCAAGCCGTGTTGGGTATCGAACTGCCCAAAGGTGAAACCCGCTCGGACTGGCTGCAGCGGCCGTTGTCCGAGACGCAGATCAGCTACGCCGCCGAAGACGCGGTGCATTTGGCTGAGGTCTACACACGGTTGCGTCCGCAGCTTTCGGACGATAAATACGCGTGGGTACTGGAGGACGGTGCCGAACTGGTCGCCAACCTGCGCCGTGAAGTCGACCCGTACGAGGTGTACCGCGACGCCAAGCTCGCGTGGAAACTGTCCCGTGCCCAGCTCGCCGTCCTGCGTGAGCTGTGCGCCTGGCGCGAACAGCAGGCGCGCGCCCGTGACCTGCCACGTAACCGCATCATTCGCGAACATTCGCTATGGCCACTGGCCAAATCCCAGCCGGATAACCTCGCCGCCCTGGGCAAGATCGAAGACATGCACCCGCGCACCGTGCGTCAGGATGGCCAGTTCCTGCTGGACCTGATCAAACGTGCCGGCAGTGTCTCCATGGACCAATGGCCGCCCGCCGTTGCCGAACCGCTGCCGGTGGACGCCGCCACGCTGATCAAGCAACTGCGTGCACTGGGCCAGGCCGAAGCCGAACGCCTGGACATGGCGCCAGAACTGATGCTGCGCAAGAAAACCCTCGAAGCCCTGGTTAAAAGTGGCTACCCCGATGGGCCTTACCAATTGCCAGACTCGCTGCGTGGCTGGCGCCGCGAGTTGATGGGCCAGGCGCTGCTCGACAGCCTGGCCACTGCCGGAGAACAGCCTTGAAACGTATTTGTTCCATCTACCGCAGCCCTAAACGCGCCGGCATGTACCTCTACGTCCTGAAAAGCGATGTGCTGGAGCGAGTGCCCGAAGGCCTGCTGACCGTGTTCGGCAAGCCGGTGCACGCGTTCAACCTGGTGCTGACGCCTGAGCGCAAGCTGCAACAGGAAGACATCGCCCAAGTGCTGGAAAACCTCGACAAGCAGGGCTACCACCTGCAAATGCCGCCGCCTGAGGACGAGTACATCGAACACTTGCCCGAAGAGCTGCTGCGTCGCAACGACCCGATGTGATCGGTCAGTGCCCCGTTCGGGGCACATTCTTCAATGGAATCGTATTCGTGGGCGGTGGCCGTAAGGATGCGGGCGGCCGTCTGCAGTGTTTTTGAAAGGTTTTAAGCATGCGTGTTCTGATTGCTGAACAGGATCACCCGCTCTACGCCCAATTGCTCGGCGAGGCGGCACCGGACCTTGAAGTGCTGACCAGCGGCGACTCGGCCGAACTGTCACGCCTGGCTGCTGACTGCCCAGTGTGGCTGGGCCAGCCGGACCTTCTGGCGACGCTGTTGCGCCAGGGCCATCAGCCACAATGGCTGCAATCGACCTGGGCCGGCATCACTCCCTTGTTAGCCGAAGGCTTGCCCCGCGACTATCGCCTGACCCGCGCGGTCGGCATCTTTGGCCAGGTCATGGCTGAATTCGTCCTTACCTACATGCTCGGCCATGAGCGCGAAGTGCTCGCACGGCTGGTCAGCCAGGTCGAGCGCAAGTGGGACAACCGCATGGGCCAGAGCCTGGCGGGACGCAAGGTGTTGATCGTCGGCACCGGTGATATCGGCCAGAGCGTTGCCGAGTTCCTGGTGCCGTTTGGCGTCAAGCTGTACGGCATCGCCAGTACCGCGCGTGAGCAGGCGCCGTTTATCGAAGTGGCCGGGCTCGATCAATTGGGCCGACTGGTGGGAGAGGTGGACTACGTGGTCAACCTGCTGCCCAACACGCCGAATACCCATGACCTGTACGACGCGGCGCTGTTCAAGCAATTCAAGCCGACCGGCCTGTTTATCAACGTCGGGCGTGGCGTGGCCGTGGTAGATGCAGACCTGGTCGACGCCTTGAAGGAAGGGCACTTGGCGGGTGCTGTGATTGATGTGTGTCGGCAGGAACCGTTGCCGCAGCGTCATCCGTTCTGGACGGCTTGGG
The DNA here is from genome assembly GCA_004000515.1 of Pseudomonas poae. Lineage (GTDB taxonomy): Bacteria > Pseudomonadota > Gammaproteobacteria > Pseudomonadales > Pseudomonadaceae > Aquipseudomonas > Aquipseudomonas cremoris. The sequence continues at coordinate 6,938,453 of CP034537.1, read as the reverse complement.
GCTGCTGCTCACCGGTCACAGCTCGGCGCCGACGTCGCCAGAATTGATGGTTGAGCTGTTTGTGCAAAACCTGCGGGCGTTCCAGGCCAAGGAAGGCTTGCGCGGCGAAGTGGATTTCGAGCGCGGTTACTGAACCCACGCCTGTCATAGATATGAGTCCTGACATTTGGGCTGGAACCTCCCGACTGAGTACTGACACTCAGTCATTGCCGAAGGTGCCAAGAGAGCGCTTTCAGCGGGACGATTCTTCCATCTATGGACAAGTATTTCTATGGCGAGCATTACTTCGTTAACCCCCCAGCCGTTTTCCCTACATTCGACTCAGGGGGCATTGTCGAGCCGACACGCAGAGCTCGACACCGAACTCCTGAAAGACTCGCTGCCCACCCGAATCGCCGGCTTTGATCTCGCTCAACCGCAGTTGCGAGGCAAGCCTGCTTCCACCTTGATCGACGGTTTGAGCCGCCATCTGATAGACACCGGCAAGGCCAGCGAGCCAACGGCCAATCGGGTGGCGTGCCAGTTGTTGGCCAATTTGGCGCCGGAGTTCCTGCTCCGTGATATTCCCGCAAGTGTGACGTTTGGCAGCGTCAGTTGGGTGCACAAAGGGATTTACCACAACGACCTGCAGTTGAAGAATTTCCTGTACTCGGCGAAGGATAAAAAAGTCTACCCGGTGGATATCCAGTCGCTGGACCTGGAGGTGATGGCCGGCGATGCATTCCTGCGGGACATGACGCTGGGGGATTACCAGCGGAAAAAGACCAGGTTGCAGAGCGAGTTCGATGAACTTGTCGTAACCCGGAGCAGGTAATCCTCATGTCGACGATCAATGTTTCGCGTGCCCAACCGAATCAAACCCCTCACACTTTTACAGCGCACAACGACCCAGAACCGCGCAGTCCGGTCGAGGCCGTTAAGCCCATGCCGCCCTCGGTGTTAACGGCGGCATTGGACGACAAGCGTAACTTGTCGAGCCTAGCCGAGAAACTCAATGAAATCGCTAACCGCCTGGGCACCGACGCCAGCCCCGAGGCCGTGGGGCAGGCACTGGCCAGCACGACACTGCAGGCACGGCCTGAATCGAGCATCACCCTCGAAGCGTTCATCCAGGGCAATGGGCTAGGGTTGCCCACTTGCCATTTTCACCTGGTTTCCCTGGCCGCCGCGGTAGGTGATAGGGCATTGCAGCACCCCCTTGGCAGCTTTGGCGGGGCGTTGTCCTGGCCGATGCCCATGAGCCCGGAACAACAAAGGCGGCTGCTCGATATCACCCGGCGCCATGCCCATCACTTGGGCGATCAGCGGCTGGTCATGCAGTCCAAGGGGGTGTTGGATTTTTTGAATTACCGGAAACCGTTGTCCACCGCCGAGTTGGAAGACCCCCTTGGGACGTTGAATGCGTTGCTGGGTTCTCCCGAGGCGCGCGTGATGGAACAAAGCCTGCAAGCGCGGATGGGCGGGATTGCCGGCGAGGAAGGTACGCTTGACTACGTACTGGCAGCTATTGCCGTGCAAATGGATCACGAGTCCCAGGGCCTGCCTCAGCGCAACAGCATGGCCGGCTTTGATCTGGCACAGCCGGCGCATTGGGGCAAACCGCTGTCCACGGTGTTAGCCAGGTTGGCTGCCCATCTGGCCGATAGCGGAAAAACCACGGCCGCCTTGGCCAATGCCGGTGCCTATCTGTTACTGGCTCGCCGGGCACCGGAATACCTGATCAAAGATATGCCTGCGAACATCACTTACGGCAGCCCTGCATGGCTCAGCCTGCGGGTGGCCGTGGCGGTAATCGAGGCTGCGGCGCCGGGTACGGTACCAGGCATGACCTTCGTGCAAATCATGCAGCGGGCCAAGGCGGCCGCCATGAACCACCCCGCGGCGGCCGAGCAGGCGCAAAAGGCAGCACTGGTGGATTGGGGTGTAGCCAATGGCTTGATCGACAAAAGGACGATGCACTCTACACCGGTACGCAGCTCAACGATTTAGGCACCCGGTTCAACCAGCAATTGAGCGAGCTGAATTCGGCCAGCCAGGCATTGGACCGGGATCTCCCCACCCGCAAGGAAATTGCCCTGGCGAAGCTGATTGCGCGGTTCGGTAACCTGGGCGATCTGTTTGAAGAGAAGCTGATCCACACCCATGACTATGCCGGGCCAGGCCATCGTACATCCCTTGTCGGGGATCACTCGTTGCTGGATATCGCCATGATGGACCTGCCCAGCCCGGCACCCTTCGTGTGCCGAGATGCGCGTGTACCGATAGACAAGTTGAATGCCAACCCCAGGTTCGGTGTGACCGAGGATTTCAACCAGGCATTCAATGCCGTGATCAGCCAAAAGAAAACCGCCAGCGCAACCGCCGTCCGCCATCTGATTGCCCAACTGCCGATGGAGGACCGTCGGAATCTGGAGTTTGGAAAATTGACGTTTTTCCAGGAAACCTCGTTCACCCGAGGCCTGGATTTCACATCGACAACCCCAGGCCCGACTACTGCGCAACTCTGGGTCAAGGCCGAGCACAACGGTGTGACTACCGCCTATGAGATCGACCTGGGCCGTGGCACCCTCGAGCGCGTAGGGGGTTTTCAAGTGCGTGAGCATCGAACCAACACCGCCAACAAGGTCGAGCAAACCCGGGTATTTCGACCCGGGGCAGCAGCCCGGAACTGAGCGTCGGGCGCAGTGCCAGCGAATCCCCCTGGGACAGCTTCAGTAGCGTGCGCAGCCGCGATATCGCCGATGTGTTCGTCAAGCACCTGGACCTCGACAAGCCCGACATCAAACGACAGGCCCGGGGCAAGACCACCCTGGACCTGCAAACCGACCGGGCAAAACCGGTCGAAGAGTTCCTGCTGAACCTGATTCCGTTGCGCTCGGCCATCGTCAATTTCCAGCGCGGAAATTATGGCGAGGGGGCTACCGATTTGATGCTGGATATCTTTGGTTTTCTCACGGCCGGTATAGCCACTGCCGCGAAAGTCGCCAAGGTTGGCGCTGCCGCTGTGTCGGGTGCAACCCGCCTGATGCGCGGAGCAAAAGTCATCGGCAGTGCCACCATCAGCGCATTCAACCCATTGGGTGGCCTGGGCGATCTGTCGGTGGGCAGTGCGACTTTCCTGCGTACCTATGGCGGCCACGCGATCAACCGGCTTAGAGGCGCCACGGGCAGCTACGATCTGTTAAAGGCTGTCAGCAAGCACTACGATGCCGCCGCTGCCGGCGCCGTTAACATCGGTGGCAAGGCGGTGGAGGGCGGCGCGGTACTCAAAGGCGGTCACTGGTATGCCTTCGATGCTGAAAAGATGCGGGCCTATGGCAGCCCGCTAGAAGCCTTCGAACCGGGCACGCAGGCCGTGGGCGGAACGATCGACAGCGTGCGCCAGCATGCACTGAACAGCAAGATGTTCGGCCATCTCGCGGCACCGCAGGCGAGCATCGAAGGGCTGACCCGCAATAGCCAGGGCGTATATGTGGCTGCCGATGGCCATCAATCGTTTATCCGACATATCGATGACAGCGGGAAGCCGACGGTGTACGAGGTGCGGCAAGTGACCCGTGGCGAAGACGGGGTAGTGCAGGCGCGGGTTTATCACAATAACCGACAGTCGGAGTTGCTGGTCCAGCACGTTCAGGGTGACCAGTGGCAGCGGCTGGGTGCTCCAGGGGTGTGCTGATCGAGGCGGAGCATCTGCGGGCGTGGGAGGCTTTACCGCGTCAGGAGCAGCAGCGCCTGACGGTGCAGGGTTTTGCCCGTCAGCGGCGCTTGCATGCGCCCACCCTTGCGCACTATGTACAACCGGATGGCCAGTTGAGCGCTGCTGGCGTGGTCGTGCGCAACCGCGCCGCCGGCACACCGCACACCGTGCTGACCGCCAACCATATTCGGGACTGGCAGGGCATGACCCAGCAAGCGCGCAACGCAATGACCATGGAAGGTTTTGCCGGCCGTCATCATCTGAATGCCACTACGTTTAAAAACGCCGTGCGCCAGGATGGCAACCTCGGACCGAACGGCGAGGCGCTGTTGTTCAAGGCGGCAGGGGGATCTATAGCCCAATCACCGATGAGCACTTGCTCAAGTGGAGCCAGCGAACGAATGGTCAGCCGACACTAGGCGAGTTTCTGCGCCAGCACCGGATCAATCCCTGCGATTGGCGCCAATACGTTTTTATCGATGGCACCTTTAACTCACAAGGATCACGCCGTCTGAGCCAGGCGCAGCAAAGCGCTGCGATGTCGCCGGCTGCATCGCGAAAGCGACCGGCGCCAGACCCGCTGAATCCGCCGCAGCAAGCACCTCTGGATTTGTCAAAACCCGCGTCCTCTGCGCCCAATGTGCAGGTTCCCGGCCCTTCATCAGCGGTCCCCCCCTGATTAAGGTCGAGCCAGTTGTACCACCGCTGCGTACATTGCCTGCCCACCAGATCGACAACACGTTGCCGATCCTGCAGGACCCGGCCAACCCCCGGCTCAGCCTGACCCAGGCGATCGAGGGGCCCATCAATGACATCCGGATCGCCAACTGGCACGGACTGCTGGATGGGCTTGAGCCGGCAGAGAAAGCCCAGGTGTCAGCTCGGATCAAGGAGTCGATCAAGGACTGGCTTCGCAGCGAAGGCAACCATGGACCCCGGTTCGACCAGACCTTGGAAGTCATGACGGCACTGGACGATGGCGGGCCGTCGCGCGGTGCATCGGTGTGGGCACGGCGTGATATTGCCCAGTTCGAGGTGCTGGGGCCGTATTCGGGCAAATACCATGAGTCAGACGCATCGCTGTTTCAGGAGCAGCGCAAGCAAGCGCTCGCGAGCCGTACTGACCTATCTGTTTGGCACGCGTTCGGGGAATCGCTCAATCAGCGCACTCAACAGCGGCAATACGCTGAGCCTGGTGAATACCTCGCAGTTGCCCAATGGCCCTGTGTGGAAAGCAAACAACGTGATGTCTATCGCGGTGGGCAAGAACCTGGCGTTTTACGTGGCGCTCAAGGACATCAAGAAAGGTGATGAGTTGTTGCTGGACTACGGTCCGCTGTATGAAACGGTGCCCGCTACAGCAATAAAGCCCGATCCTGATGCCTGACCGCAAGCTGCGCCCCTGAAGGACGCAGCGTTATTGGTCTTTACAGACTGAAATCACCCTCCGACACCAGCTCGCTCAACGGACGGCGCGGGCTGGGCGCTTCACGACCTTGCAGGTACTCCGGCAACGTCGACTTGTCCCCCAGCTTGCCGATCGCCACAGCGGCGTGCAGTGCATAACCTTCCGGGATCTTCAGCTCTTTGCGGGTCAGCTCCTGATCGAAGCCGGCCATGCCGTGGGTGTGCCAGCCGCTGAGGCTGGCTTGCAGTGCCAGGTGGCCCCAGGCCGAACCGGTGTCGAACGTGTGCCACAGCGCCGGGGTTTCTTCCGTTGCGCCAGGGGCGGTGAAGTCGGTTTTCGAGGCGATGATCACCAGGGCCGAAGCGTGTTGCGCCCAACCACGGTTGAATTCATTCAGCAAACCCAGGAAACGTTCCCAGTTTGGCGTGTCACGGCGCGCGTAGAGAAAACGCCATGGCTGCGAGTTATAGGCTGACGGCGCCCAGCGTGCGGCTTCGAAGAAGCTCAGCAGGGTTTCTTGCGGGATGCTCTCGCCGGTGAAGGCGCGGGGCGACCAGCGTTCGGTGAACTGGGTGTGGATCGGGTAATCGGCAACGCGTGGGTTTGTGCTCATGAACAGTTCCTGATGACGACAATGGGCTAGGGTTGGAAACAGGCGCAGATTCAAAAAACGGGGCACCGATGCGCTCGGCGAGGGTTTTTCAAGGCTCCATGGGGCGTCGTGGGCAATGCGGTATAGCATTTATGGCGCTCGACGCAGGGCCTTTGCGGCCCACAAAGCTACTGCGATGGATGGTCGCTGACAAGTCTGGTAACACCGCCAGTCGCAAGCACTTGGTTCCACGGGCCTTGGGCACTAGACTGGCGGCCTTTTCACCTACCGATACTGATGTAGAGCCATGGCCGCCAAAGTCGAACCTTTCTGGATACGCAAAACCCTTGAGCACCTCGACCAGGAGGAGTGGGAGTCGTTGTGCGACGGCTGTGGCCTGTGCTGCCTGCAAAAGCTTGAGGATGAAGACGACAACAGCGTCTATTACACGCGCATCGCCTGCAAACTGCTGGACCTGAAAACCTGCCAGTGCACCGACTACCCCAACCGTCGTGCCTCGGTGCCCGACTGCATCCAGCTCACCCCGGGCCAGGCCGACCAGTTCAAATGGCTGCCGCCGACCTGCGGTTACCGCTTGGTCAGTGAGCGCAAGGACCTGCCGTTGTGGCACCACTTGGTCTGCGGCGACCGCGACGCCGTGCACCACGAACGTATTTCCCAGTCCGGGCGCATGCTCAGCGAAGGCAGCGTGCCCGAAGACGACTGGGAGGATTACCTGATTTTCCGCGCAGGCTGACAAGGAGTGTGTATGAGGGGGGTAACAAAGCTGCTGGCAAGCCTGGTGTTGCTGGCGCTGAGCACGCCCGCGTGGTGCGCGAAGAAAGTTGACCTGGATTACCACGTCAAGTTGCTGCCCCAGAGCGATCAAGCCGAAGTGCGGGTGAGCCTGTCCCAGGGCGCGGCGGTGCGCAGCCTGAACTTCGACCTGGGCCGCGACGGTGACTACAGCGACTTCAAGGCCGATGGCCAGTGGAAAGTCACCGGCAACCGCGGCCTGTGGCAGCCCAGCGCGAGCAAGTCCAGCCTGACCTACCGCGTGCGTCTCACTCATTCACGCAAGACGGGCGTCTATGAAGCGCGCATGACGCCGAGCTGGGCGTTGTTTCGCGGCGAAGACCTGGTGCCGCCCGCGCACCTCGACCAACAGGACGGCATCGAACTGGTCTCGCGGTTGGTGTTCGAACTGCCCGCCGGTTGGAAAAGCATCGAGACCGCCTGGCCGCGCGTCGGCAAGAACAAATTCCGTATCGACAATGTTTCCCGGCTGTTCGACCGCCCCACCGGCTGGATGCTCGCCGGCACCGTGGGCAGCCGTCGGGTGCGCCTGGGCGAAACCGAAGTCACCGTCGCCTCGCCCAAGGGCCAGGGCATGCGCCGCATGGATGTGGTGACGCTGCTGACGTTCGTCTGGCCTCAGGTCGAGGCGGCGTTCCCACGCCACCCCGCCAAGTTGTTGGTGGTAGGTGCTGGCGATCCGATGCGCCGTGGCGCGTTCTCGGCCCGGGACTCTATCTACCTTAATAGCCGCACGCCGCTGATCAGCGAAAACGGCAGCAGCCCGTTGATCCGTGAAGTGGTGCAGGCGATTGGGCGCTTCAACGATCACGACACCAGCGACTGGATCAGCGAAGGCATGGCGGAGTACTACGCCATCGAACTGGTGCGCCGTGCCGGGGAATCACCGATGAACGTTATCAGGCGATCCAGGCCAGGTTGGCGAAGGAAGGCAAGGACGTGACCAGCTTGCGCGGCGAGCATGTCAGCGGCGCAACGGTATCGCGGGCGGTGGTGGTGTTGCAGGAGTTGGATCGCGAGATTCGGGTGAAGACCCACAACAAACGGTCACTGGATGACCTGGCCCAGGCGGTAATGCGGGCCAATAGCATTACCACGGCGGAGTTTGTGCAACTTGCCGAGAGCATCATCGGTGAGTCGTCGGTGGTGCTGGACAGCAAATTGCTGCGCTGATCCCAAGTCTTGCACAAAACAAAATGTGGGAGCGGGCTCTCGCGAAGGCGGCGTGTCAGTTAACTCATCTTTAACTGATAGACCGCTTTCGCGAGAGAGCCCGCCCCACATTTAGATCTGCGTTGTTTGGAAGATCTCTGTTAACCAGTGGTTTTCTCAGCCGCCACTTCAGCCTTGGTTTTCAAGTTTCTCAACTCTGCCCCGGCGCGCTCGATCTTGGTACGCACGCTGTTCATCTCCTGACGACCCTGTTCCAGCTTGTCTTTGAGCGAACTGTGCCCGGTAAAGCCACGGGCCAGCGCTACGCCGCCAATCGCTACTTGGATCAAGCCGAAAAGCCCACCACGGCGCAGGCCTTTGCCCACCATCATCACGCCACCGGCCACCGAGCCAATGCGCTCCCAGCCGTGCACGTTTTGCGTGGGTTGGGTTTCAAACGGGGTGTGTTCGATGATAGGTCGCAAGGTTTTGCTGTCGCTCATGATCTGTCTCCAACAAGGGCAAGTGATAAGTAGCTGACTGCGCACAGGTGCCGGATGTTCCGAAAAAATCAGTACTTGGGGCCCGAACGGGTGTTGTTGCCCTTGGCCAGTCGGTCGTAGAGCACTACGTTGACGGTGGCGGCGAGGTTCATGCAACCGGTGGTCGGGATGTACACCACGTCTTCGCACCAGTCGCGGATCTCTTTGTCGAGGGAGCCGTCTTCAGGGCCAAAAATGTACAGCGCACGGTCGGGGTGGGTGTATTCGGGCAGGGGCGTGCGCCTTCCACCAGTTCCACGGCGACGGGGATGCAGCCCAGGGGCAGGATTTTTTCAGGTCATCGATGCCGATCAGCGGAATGTCGTGGTGGACCTTCTTGGTGTCGGTGATGAAATCCCGCGCGCGCTCGTAGCGTACGCCGGTGTAGAACACCGAGGCCACGCCGTAGCAGCCGGCGGCGCGCATCACTGAGCCGACGTTTTCGGGGGATTTGGGGTTGTACAGACCGATGCAGCTGTAGCGTTTATTGCCCACGGGGAAGGGTGCCTTGGAGGAAAACGGCGATTATACGGCCTTGGGGAGTGTGGTGCTTGGGGATCGCTATCGCAGGCAAGCCAGCTCCACACTCGACTGCATTTCAAAGTTGGAATGCAGTCGAGTGTGGAGCTGGCTTGCCTGCGATGAGGCCCGATCAGGCAGCGACGAACTATCAGTCGTCCTTCTTCATCAACCCCGCCAACGCCGCAAACGGGTTATGCGTGGCCTTGGCAATCGTCGGGCTGCTGGTGGAGCCTTCGCTGAAGTACTGCTGGTCGGTGTAGCGCGAGTGTTCGTTGTCGTGGCAGTACAGGCACAGCAACTCCCAGTTGGAGCCATCCTGGGGGTTGTCATCATGGTTGTGGTTGCGGTGGTGCACGGTCAGTTCGCTCAAGCGCTTGCCGGAAAACTCACGGGTGCAGCGGCCACACACGTGGGGGTACATCTTCAACGCTTTGTCGCGGTAGCCCATTTCGCGGTCGCGCTGGGCATCGGCAAGGATGCGATCCAGCTTGGCGGTGTGGGAGGGCGGGTTGGTCGAGCTCATCATGGCTCCTGTCTTTTGGGTGGGTCACGGATAGGGTTGATTCTAGCCGTTCACGGCGTAATTAGCCCTTGAGCTTTTCGGCAATCCAGATGGTATGCCGCGTGCCCTTGTTGCCATGGGCGAACACCTGCACTTCCTCGGCCTTGAAGCCGGCCTTGCGCAGTTTGTCGCTGAACAGCTTGTCGGCACTGGCCGACCACACCGCCAGCACACCCTTGGGGCGCAGGGCCTTGGCACAGGCGGCGAGGCCACCGGCAGAGTACAGCCAGCTATTGGCTTTTTGCGTGAGGCCTTCAGGGCCGTTGTCGACGTCGAGCATGATTGCGTCAAACCCCTGGGGCTCGGCCTGCAGCACCTTGGCCACGTCCTCCATACGGATCACCGTGCGCGGGTCCAGCAGCGGACGGCCGGATTTTTCTCCCAGTGGACCCCGGTTCCACTCCACGACACCAGGTACCAACTCTGCGACGACGACTTCGGCCGTCTTGCCCAGATGCTTGAGGGCCGAGGCCAGGGTGAAGCCCATGCCCAAGCCGCCGATCAATACCCGCGAATCTGCACGGCCGGCCACCTTGCGGCAGGGAATTTCTGCCAACGCATCTTCAGAGCCGTGCATACGCGTGTTCATCAATTGGCCGCCGTCACCGCCCTGGATCTTGATGACAAAGTCTTCACCGTATTCGAACAGGCACAAGGCACCGCCGTTGTCGGGGATCGGGGTGGTGTCCAGCAGAACGAAACGTTTCATGGGAATCTCATTGGGAAGGGCATTCTTGCGCGGTTGGGAGTAGCCTTGTGACTTTCCGGTCAGGCCATGGAGCCATCGATGAAGTGCAGCATTCTAACGGTCATTGTGTTGAGCGCGCTCGCATTGGGTGCGGCGCAGGCTCAGGAGTTGCAAACCGTACCGGTCGCGCCAGCCCCGACACCCGGCGCGCCGGGCACCCCGACGCCGACGTTGTACCCGCAAGTCACCCCGCCAGCCGTGCCCAAGACGAACGGCTCGCCAGCCTTGGTACCTATCGTGCTGCCGACGCCGCCGAAGGACCAGACGGTGCCCGGCCTGCTGCAAAACGACAGCAAGCCGAAAACGCCCGGCGGTTAAATCTGTTGGGACAGCAGTTGCCCATCGACCATGCGCAAGCGCTTGGACAGGGCGATGGCAATGGCGCGGATGATCTTGGCGGCGACCCTGGGTGCTTCGTTGAGCATTTTTCCAGGGAGTCCTTGCCCAGGTTCAGCAGCACGCAGTCACTGGCCGCCACGCAACTGGCGGAACGGCGCTCGCCATCGAGCACCGCCATTTCGCCGAAGGCCCGGCCACTGCGCAGGGTGGCGATGGTCAGGCGTTGGCCATCGCTGTTGGTTTTTTGCACCGCCACCTGGCCGTTGTGGATGATGCACATGAAGGTGCCGGCATCGCCTTCGACAAAGATCACCTCGTCGCGGGCAATGCTGCTGATGTTGAAGTAGCCAGCAGCCACGTGGAAATCTTCCGGCAACAGCGGATCGAACAGGCCGCAGTCCATCAGCATGTCGCGAATTTCGTTATTCAATAAGGTCGGTTGTGGCATGGCTGCAATCTGGGTCCATCAAACAAGGGCGGTCCTGTGTTCAGACAGAACCGCTGCGCTAAGTTCCTAAATCAACCCCAGCGCCTTGAACACAAATCCGTATTCGAGTGCTACGTCACGTAATCCCTGGTAACGCCCGCTCATCCCACCGTGGCCGGCGCCCAGTTCGGTCTTGAGCAACAGCAGGTTGTCGTCGGTCTTGGTATCGCGCAATTTGGCCACCCACTTGGCTGCTTCCCAATACTGCACGCGGCTGTCGTTGTAGCCGGCGATCACCAGCAGGTGCGGATAGGCCTGGGCGCGGACGTTTTCGTACGGCGCATAGGCCTTTATCCGCTCATACACGTCAGGTTCTTCAGGGTTGCCCCACTCGTCGTACTCGGTGATGGTCAGCGGCAGGTCCGGGTCGAGCATGGTGTTGAGTACGTCGACGAACGGCACTTCTGCAATCGCTGCCTGGAACAGCTCCGGACGCTGGTTAAGCACCGCACCGATCAGCAGGCCGCCCGCGCTGCCGCCGCTGATAGCCAGTTGATTGGCGGTAGTCAGGCCCTCGGTGATCAAGTGTTCGGCGCAGGCGATAAAGTCGCTGAAGGTGTTTTGCTTGTGCTCCTGCTTGCCGTTGCGGTACCAGGCTTCGCCCAGCTCGCCACCGCCGCGCACGTGCGCAATGGCAAACGCCACGCCCCGGTCCAGCAGGCTCAGGCGCGCATGGGAGAACCACGGGTCGAGGCTCGAACCATAGGCGCCGTAGCCGTACAGGTACAGCGGTGTGGCTTTGCCGAGTTGGTCGCGCTTGACCACCAGGCTGATGGGCACCTGGGTGCCATCGGCAGAAGTGGCCCACAGGCGCTGGCTCACGTAATCGTCGGCATTGAACACACCCAGTACCGGGGTTTCCTTGAGCACGTGCTGCGTGCCACTGGCCAGTTCCAGCTGGCGTACCTGCGCCGGACGGTTCAACGCTTCGTAGCGCAGGCGAATCTTGTCGCTGACAAATTCCAGGCTGTTCTGTACGTAGAGGCTGTAGGCGGCGTCGGGCAATTCCACGCGGTAGGCCGGTAGACCCTCTGGGTGTACTTCTATCACCGGCAGGCCGCCGATGCGCAGGCTCAGGGTCATGGCGCTGGCGTTCAGGCTCACGCCGTCGAGCATCACGTCGTCGCTGTGGGGGATCAGGTTCTGCCACTCGGTCTCGGTCGGCACGTCGCCAATGTCGGTCGCCACGAACAACGCATAGTTGATGCCGTCGCGGTTGCTGCGGATAAACCAGGTCCACGCGCCATTCAGCTGGCCGTGGTCAACATCGTATTCATGGTCTTCGACCCGTGGTGCCAGGCAGGTGAAGTCCAGGTGTGGCTGCTCGGCGTCCAGCGCCCAGATCTCACTGGTGGTCTTGCTGCCCAGGGCCAGCAGCAGTTGGCGCTCGGAGCTGGAGCGGTAGCAGTGCAGGAAGAAACGCCCGTCCGGTTCATGGAACACTTCCTGCGCCGCCGTGCCATCCAGACGGTAGCGATACAGCTTGTGCGGACGGTGGGTGTCGTCCAGTTCACCAAAAAACAGGGTCAGGCTGTCATTGGCCCACGTCATGCTGCCGTCGCAGTCCTGGAATTCCAGTTCACTGACCTTGCCGTTGGCCAATTCCTTCACGTACAGGGTGTAGATCTCTTCACCGCTGGTATCCAGGCTGTAGGCCAGGCGCTGGTGGTCGGGGCTGATGCTGAATGCGCCGAGCGAGAAGAAACCGCCGTTGGCCAGCACATTCGGGTCCAACAGCAGCTCTTCACTGCTGTCGTCCACCTGGTTGCTGTCATCGGCGGGGCGACGGCAGCGGTAGTGGCGGGCGTATTCGTCGCCGGCGGTGGTGCGCGTGTAATACAGGTACGGGCCCCACGGGGAGGGCAGGGACAGGTCGGTTTCGAGGATGCGGCCCTTGATCTCTTCGAACAGGGTTTCGCGCAGGGCCTTCTGGTCGGCGAGTTGGGCTTCCTGCCAGGCGTTTTCGGCCTTGAGGTAATCGAGCACCTCGGCGCTGTCACGCTCTTGCAGCCAGGCGTAAGGGTCTGGGCCAGTGGCCTTGCGGGCAATCGGGGCGGTCGATATAGGCATGGATCACTCTCTGTCTGGCGGACGGTGGCAGGCATTGCAGCCGCGACACGCAAAAGCCGTTATCATAGCCGCCTCTTTGCCAGCCTTGCCATGGACACCATGACCGAGAACGACTATCTGACCGCTTGGGGCCTTTACGCCTTCGCCGCTTTGGGCTGCCTGTTGGTGTGGTGGCGCATGACCCGCTGGATCTGGCGTTGGTTGCGCGAGCCGCTGCAACTGCTGATGGCGGTGTTGCTGTTCAGCCCGACCATCGTCGACCCGGTCAAGACCCAGTTCGCGCCGGCCGTGGCCATCACCGCGCTGGACCTGGTGCTCAAGGTTGGCAACAACGCCTGGCGGGCCATTTCCGATTTGTTCATGTACACGATGATCGCGTTTGCCGTGTACATCGTGATCGTGTTGATCCGTTGGCCCATCGAGCGCGCCGCCAAGGCGCGTCGTGAGCGCAAGGCCGCCGCCGACGCCGCGTTGGCCGCTGAGCCTGACGATGATGACGAGCCTTTCCGCCGTCCGGCGCCTGTGAGTGGCATGCGCGTCGAACCGCGCCTTTAACGTTGTAGCGAGAGCCCTGGCATGTGTGAATTATTGGGCATGAGTGCCAACGTCCCCACCGATATCGTGTTCAGCTTTACCGGGCTGATGCAGCGCGGTGGGCGCACCGGCCCCCACCGTGACGGTTGGGGCATCGCCTTCTACGAAGGCCGCGGCCTGCGCCTGTTCCAGGACCCGGCCGCCAGCAGCGAGTCGGAAGTCGCGCTGCTGGTGCAACGCTATCCCATCAAAAGCGAAGTGGTGATCGGCCATATCCGCCAGGCCAACGTGGGCAAGGTGTGCCTGTCCAACACCCACCCGTTCGTGCGCGAACTGTGGGGGCGCAACTGGTGTTTCGCGCACAATGGCCAGTTGGCAGACTTCAATCCCCGCGCCACCTTCTACCGCCCGGTGGGTGATACCGACAGCGAAGCGGCCTTTTGCGATTTGCTCAACCGTGTACGCGAAGCCTTCCCGGAGCCGGTCGACATTGAAAACGTGCTGCCGGACCTGATCGCGGCCTGTTCCGAATACCGCAGCAAAGGCGTGTTCAACTGCCTGCTGAGCGATGGCGATTGGCTGTTTTGCTACTGCTCGACCAAATTGGCGCAGATTACCCGGCGTGCCCCATTTGGCCCGGCGCGCTTGAAAGATGTCGACGTAATCGTCGATTTTCAGGCCGAAACCACGCCAAATGATGTGGTGACGGTGATCGCCACCGAACCTTTGACCGACAACGAAAACTGGACCCGCTACGAACCGGGCCAATGGAGCCTGTGGCGGCGCGGTGAATGCGTCAGCCAGGGCATTACCGAGTAAGGATATCGACCATGTTGCTCAGCTATCTGCGGTTGGTGTTGTTTGCCATTGGTTTGTTGGTTGGCGTGCAAGTGCCGGGGTTTATCAACGACTACGCCAAGCGTGTCGAAGCCCACCTGATCGAGGCTCAGACCGGGTTGCGCGGGTTTGACTCCACCGCCCAGCAGTTCTTCAACGGAGACTTGAAGGCATTGGTTGCGCATTACCGTGCCAGCGATGACCCGGTGTTCCAGAGCGACGCCAGCAGCCTGGGCGCCATGCTTGACCGCCAGGTGGCGTTGGACAAGCAGTTCCAGGCGATGCAAGGCCCGTGGTACATCCGCGCGCTACAAGTGGCGGTGGCGGCCGACCCGGACATTCGCCAGGAGACCTGGAATGGCTACAGCTACCAGATCCTGCTCACGCCCGAGGCCATGGGCTGGGGCTTGGGCGGGGCGATGTTGCTGTCGTTCGGCATCGAATGCCTGTTCCGGCTGATCGACTGGGTGGTGTTGGGCGGTAAGCGCTTGCGCCAGAGCCGACCATCGAAGAGCGTGACCTGAAAGGTCTCTAAAGCCCAACGCGGTCAAATGTGGGAGCTGGCTTGCCTGCGATAGCGGTCTGCCAGATGACACAACTGTGGCTGGTTCACCGCTATCGCAGGCAAGCCAGCTCCCACAGTTTTTAATCTGATTTCGTCAGTAGCATCCGCTCTTCACCGACTTCTTCGGCATACCGTGCCACCACTTTTTGACACAACCCCACAATCTCCTCCACCAACTCCACCCCCACCCGCCACGACACCACCACCTGCAAATTCGGCAGTTTCTGCGTCATCGGCAACATCACCAATTCCCCCCGCGCCAATTCCTCCATCACCAGCACCGGCGGCAACGCGCCAATGCCGAAGCCATCGCGCAACAACCGGGTGATCGCCGACACCGAATTCACGCAGTTCATGCGCGGTGCCGCCACGCCGTTGGCCTGCATCAGGCTAAGCACGTCCTGATGCGGATGGGAGTTTTTCGAGTAGGTAATGATGCGCTCCTGAGCCAATTCGGCGAGGGAGGCGTAGTCGCGGTGGTAGATCGATTGGCTGGCGACGATCCACGCCATGGGGTGGCTGGCCAGCTCCAGGCTGCGTACGGTTTCGAGGCGCAGCAGGTCGGTTTGCAGGATCAGGTCGAGAAAGCCTTTTTGCAGCTGATCGCTGAGGTTGAGTGCAGTATCGGCGACCAATTCAATTTCAACCAACGGGAAATGGTCCATCAATTCGGCCACCAACGGGCTGAGCCAGGTGTGAATCACCGTGTCCATCGCACCGATGCGAATGCGCCCGACCTTGCTGCTGGTGGTTTCCAGGGACTGCTTCAACCCCTGCATGGTCACCATCATCTGCTCGGCGTAATCGAGCACCTTCAAACCTTCCGGGGTGAGGCTTACGCCGCGTGAATCGCGTAGAAACAACTTCACCCCCAGCTCGCTTTCCAGCACGGCAATGCGGCTGGAGATCGACGCCTGGGTGGTGAACAACTTGTCGGCGGTCAGGCGAAAGCTCTTGAGCTTGGCCACCCAGACGAAGGTTTCGAGGAACTTCAAATTCATGGGATCAACTTTTTCTTATGCATGGATCGGTTTTATTAGTTGGACGCCGCACGGTGTCGGCGCCAAAAATCGAGTTATTCCACGATAAGCGTCGTTGGGGGCTCAGGACAAGTTGCGAGTTCTGCGTGAAAAATCCCACACTACAAAAAAAATAAAGCCTACAGGAGCACCCTACCGTGAGCCGCCTTCTACTGAACTGTGACATCGGCGAAAGCTTTGGCAACTGGACCATGGGCCTGGACGCCGAGGTCATGCCGTTCATTGATTGCGCCAACGTGGCCTGCGGCTTCCATGCCGGCGACCCGAGTATCATGCGCAAGACCGTCAGCCTGGCGCTCAAGCACGGCGTGCAAGTGGGCGCGCACCCGGCGTACCAGGACCTGCAAGGCTTCGGTCGCCGCTCCATGGCCTATACCTCCCAGGAAATCCAGGACCTGTTGCACTACCAGATTGGCGCCCTCGACGGTATTTGCCGCGCGCAAGGCGGCCGCGTCAGCTACGTCAAACCCCACGGCGCGATGTACAACGACATGATGGCCAACCCGGCGCAATTGCGTGCGGTGATCCAGGCCGTGGCGGCGTACGGCGACCTGCCGCTGATGCTGCTGGCCACCCGCGACAACAGCGCAGCCCAGGCGTTGGGCGATGAATTCGGCGTGGTCCTGTGGTTCGAGGCCTTCGCTGACCGTGCCTACGACAACAAAGGCCACTTGGTTTCGCGGCAGTTGCCCGGCGCCGTGCACCATGATTCCGACACCATCGTGCAGCAAGCCCTGACCATTTCCGCGGCGAACCGCTGATTGCCAGTGACGGCACCCCGCTGGTCCTTCAAGCCAACACCTTGTGCGTGCACGGCGACAACGCCAGTTCGATCGCCGCCGTGCAGCGTATTCGCGAGGCGTTGAAGCCCGCATGAAGCCAAGGATTGAAGTAGTCGCCATCGACTGCCTGATGGTGCGTTTATTTGATGTGATCGCCGAAGCCAATATGCCGTGGATGCTCGCTGCCACTCAGCGCTTGCGCGAAGGGTTTGGTGATGCGCTGGTGGACCTGGTGCCGTCCTACACCACCTTGATGGTGCATTACGACCTCACTGCGTTGAGCCCGGCCCAGGCGCGGGCATTAATCGACCAAGCCCTGGCCGGCCTGCAACCCCAGGCCCAAGGCAGCGGCCAATGCCATGTGTTGCCGGTGTGGTACGACCTGAGCGTCGGGCCCGAATTGACCTTGCTCAGCCAGCGCAGTGGCCTGTCGGTGCACGACGTGATCCGCCGCCACAGCACCCATGAATACCAGGTATTCGCCCTCGGCTTTGCCCCCGGTTTTGCCTTTATGGGGCTGGTGGATGAAATCCTCGCCACGCCTCGCCTCAGCACACCGCGTAAACGTGTGGCAGCCGGCAGTGTCGGTATCGCCGAACGGCAAACCGCCGCTTACCCAGTGGTATCGCCGGGCGGCTGGAACCTGATCGGCCGCACCCCAGCCAAATTGTTCGACCGCGAACGCGACGGCTACAGCCTGATGCAGCCCGGCGATACGGTGCGCTTCGAGCCCGTCGTTCACGCCGAATTCATCAACCTGGGTGGCGATGACACGCCGTTGGAGGCGCAGGCATGAGCCGCTTGTTGATCGAGGCCAGCACGCCGCTGTGCCTGTTGCAGGACGCCGGCCGCTTTGGCGTGCGCCACCTGGGCGTGACCCAGGGCGGCGCGTTGGATTGGGTGTCGATGTCGTGGGCCAACTGGCTGCTGGGCAATGCGCTCGATGCGCCAGTAGTGGAAATTACCTTGGGCGGTTTTACCGTGCAGGCCGAGGGCTATTGCCTGCTGGCCCTGGCCGGTGCGGACCTAGGCGCCTATATCGACGAGCGCGCCATCAGTCCCGGTCGCAGCTTCATTCTGCAAAGGGCCAGCGCTTGCGTTTTACCCAGCCGTTCAACGGTGCGCGGGTTTACCTGGCTGCGCCGGGCGGGTTTGATGCGCCGGATGTGCTCGGCAGCTGCGCCACCGTTGTGCGTGAGGCGCTGGGCGGTGTGGATGGGTTTGGCAAGGCGTTGGCCGAAGGCGGGCGCTTGGTCTATTCCGGTACGGGGGGGCGATGAAAGTGCTGGGCGATCCAACGCTACCGGCCAAGGCACCGTTGGATGTGATTGTCGGCGCCCAGATCGGCCAATTCAGCGGGCAGAGCCTGTTCGATGCGTTCAACACCGACTGGTCGTTGGACAGTCGCGCCGACCGCATGGGCATGCGCCTGTTGGGCACGCCGTTGCAGTACCAGGGGCCCTCGTTGATTTCCGAAGGCATCCCGCTGGGGGCGATCCAGGTACCGCCGGATGGTCAGCCGATTGTGTTGCTCAATGATCGGCAGACGATTGGTGGTTACCCGCGTTTGGGGGCGTTGACGCCGTTGTCGCTGGCGCGATTGGCGCAGTGCTTGCCGGGGAAAAGGTACGGTTGGCGCCGGTGGTGCAGGAGACAGCCCACCAGCAGCACCTCAACTTTTGCAGCGCTTTAAATAACAGTGCAATTCAAAAATGTGGGAGCGGGCTTGCTCGCGAATGCGGTGGGTCAGCGAATACATCTTTGACTGATACACCGTCTTCGCGAGCAAGCCCGCTCCCACATTTGGATCTCCATTTATTTGGAAAGAAAGCGCATCCCTTCTTCCAACCCGCGTAGCGTCAGTGGATACATCTGGTCTTCCACCAACTCCCGCACAATCCCCGTCGACGCGGTATACCCCACGTGTCCTTCGGATACGGGTTAATCCAGATCAGCTTCTTGTACTTGGCCATGAAGCGCTGCATCCACATACCCCGGCTCTTCGTTCCAGTGCTCGACGCTACCCCCGGCCTGAGTAATCTCATACGGCGCCATCGACGCATCGCCGATAAAGATCACTTTGTAATCCGCGCCGTATTTGTGCAGCAGGTCCTGGGTTGAGGTGCGTTCCGAGGTGCGGCGCTGGTTGTTTTTCCACACCGATTCGTACACGAAGTTGTGGAAGTAGAAGTACTCCAGGTGCTTGAACTCGGTCTTGCAGGCTGAGAACAGCTCTTCGCAGATCTTCACGTGGGCATCCATCGACCCGCCGATATCGAACAACAGCAGCAGCTTGATAGTGTTACGTCGCTCCGGACGCATCTGGATATTCAGCAAGCCGGCATCGCGTGCGGTGTGGTCGATGGTGCCGTCGATGTCCAGCTCTTCGGCAGCCCCTTGGCGTGCGAACTTGCGCAGGCGGCGCAGGGCGACCTTGATGTTGCGCGTGCCCAGTTCCACTTGGTCGTCGAGGTTCTTGTACTCGCGCTGGTCCCAGACTTTCACCGCCTTGCCCTGGCGCTTGCCGGCGTCACCGACGCGAATGCCTTCCGGGTTATAGCCGCCGGAGCCGAACGGGCTGGTGCCACCGGTGCCGATCCATTTGTTGCCGCCGGCGTGGCGTTCCTTTGTTCTTCCAGGCGCTTCTTGAATTCCTCGATCAACTTGTCGAGGCCGCCGAGGGACTGGATCTGCGCACGTTCTTCATCGCTCAGCGAGCGCTCGAACTCCTTGCGCAGCCACTCTTCGGGGATCAACGCCTGCAGGTGATCGTCGAGCTTTTCCAGACCGTTGAAATACGCGCCGAAAGCTCGGTCGAACTTGTCGAAATGCCGCTCGTCCTTCACCAGGATCGCCCGGGACAAATAGTAGAACTCGTCCATGTCGGCGAAGGTCACGCGCATTTTCAGCGCGTTGATCAGGTCGAGCAGCTCGCGCACCGACACCGGCACCTTGGCGGCGCGCATTTCATTGAACAGGTTGAGCAACATTAGCGATTACCGCGACGGCTCATGAACGCCAGACGCTCCAGCAACTGCACGTCTTGCTCGTTCTTCACCAAGGCACCGGCCAACGGCGGGATCGCCTTGGTCGGATCGCGTTCGCGCAATACGGCTTCGCCGATGTTGTCGGCCATCAGTAATTTGAGCCAGTCCACCAGTTCGGAGGTCGAAGGTTTCTTCTTCAAGCCTGGCACTTTGCGCACGTCGAAAAACACGTCCAGCGCTTCGCTGACCAGGTCTTTCTTGATGTCGGGGTAGTGCACATCCACGATCTTTTGCAGGGTGGTGCGGTCGGGGAAGGCGATGTAGTGGAAGAAGCAGCGGCGCAGGAACGCGTCTGGCAGCTCTTTTTCATTGTTGGAGGTAATGATGATGATCGGGCGTTTCTTGGCCTTGATGGTCTCGTCGATTTCGTAGACGTAGAACTCCATCTTGTCGAGTTCTTGCAGCAGGTCGTTGGGGAACTCGATGTCGGCCTTGTCGATCTCGTCGATCAGCAGGATCACCCGCTCTTCGGACTCGAACGCCTCCCAGAGCTTGCCCTTTTTCAGGTAATTGCGCACGTCGTGCACCTTGTCCACACCCAACTGCGAGTCGCGTAGGCGGCTCACCGCGTCGTACTCGTACAGGCCCTGGTGGGCCTTGGTGGTGGACTTGATGTGCCAGGTGATCAGCTTGGCACCGAAGGATTCGGCCAATTGCTCGGCAAGCATGGTCTTGCCGGTGCCGGGCTCGCCCTTGACCAGCAGCGGCCGCTCCAGGGTGATGGCGGCGTTGACGGCCAGTTTCAGGTCATCGGTAGCCACATAGGCCTGGGTGCCTTCGAACTTCATCGGTGTTTCCTCGCATTCATCAATGCCCGGACTATACCGCGCAGCCCCGGCGACTGTGAACGCAGACGGGTTATTCAGTCTCTGACTCGTTGGTACACTTTCAAACTGTCGAGTCGTCGGCAGGCCAGGTAGAATAAGGCTTGCAGCGGTTCGGTCGTGTGACACATGGCGGTGTATTCAGCGCTTGTATGTGCCCCGCGACACCACCACATGACCGTACCACGTGCCCCGGAGAATTCTGAATGTCCTATTTGTCCCGTCGTGAGGGGCGTTATCACTACCGCCGCCGCTTCCCGCTACCAGTTGCCGAACTGCTGGGCCGCTCTGAATACCGCAAAGCCCTAGGCACCGCCGACCGCGCAGAAGCCCTGCGCCTTGCCCGGCAGGTGTCAGTAGAGTTTGACCGCATCTGTAGCGAAGCCCTGGCGCCTGTGGCGAACGATCCAGTCGAGCGCAGGGCGTCGGTCCCGGTTGATCCCCGCGCCGTCCTGGCAAGCCTACAGGCCGTGGTCGAGCGGGTAACACTCCGTGCGGTTACAGACATGGCGCCAGGGGCGAAGCTGGTGACGCGGAACTGGCAGAACGAACTAGATTGGCAGAAGCGGGCGTACACGATGGCCGCGCAGGGAATGCCGCCGCCTGGGATGGAAGCCGTTCACCCACTCGAATCTATGGCTGCTGTGAGGGCGCTGGAAGCCCTGGAGCGCGGTGAACCACCAACCCTTGGCGCTGGCATTCCGAGCCCGGTGGAAGCGCCTGTGGAACCGGTCAGCCAGCAGGGCGATAGACGTACCGCCCAGCAGTTCGCGGAAGCCCTGGACGGGTATTGTGAGCGAGTCAGCGCTGGCCGTGTGGGGATCATGCGCAAGCTCTGCAATGACGTTCTACGCTGGCCCAGCACCCCGGCGCAGCAGGTGCAACGGATCATGGCCTATGCCGAGGGCAAGCTAGATGGCGGTGGCAAGGCGTCGTCAATCCACACCCAGGCGGCAGGGCTGATAACGATTCTGCGGGAGGTGCCAGGGTGGGATGGAATTAGCCTACCGAAGCAGGGCGCAGTAGCCAGGGCCATCCGTGCAGGTGGTGCGCTCCAGAAGAACGCCCGCGACCCAATGCCGTTAGCCGTGGTGGCCCAGGTGCAGGCCGCCCTGGATGCCCGTGGTGATGTGGTAGACGCGGCAGCAATGCGTCTGCTTGTCCGGTACGGCGTGCGGCCCCTGGAGCTGTTGAGCGAAGGCCCAGCGGCATTGACCATGCGGGAGGACATCGTGGGCAACAGGGAGCAGGTATTCCAGGCTGGCCTATCTGGTGCCAAGAACGCAGCCAGTCGTAGGGATTTGCCTGTGGCAGCGGAGGACGTTCCTCTGTTCAATCTGGTGCTATCAGGCTTTGGTGACGGCAGCACAGCGGAGAGAGGACGACAGCGTGTTACGCGGTTGAGTCGTGCGGTTAGCGCGGCCTTGCTCAAGATACCAAACCTCAAGGGGCAGCTCAGTCTTTACAGCGCAAGACATACGGCAGCGGATTTGCTCAGGGCAGCAGGGGCAAGTGATGCGGAGGTGGGCGGTATACTTGGGCACACCCAGGCCGGGAACAAACATACTGGCGTTTATGGCGGAACGGCTCCGCTCACACGGCAGCGGGAACTGCTGGCCGAAGTCCGCGAACTGCTCGACAGCAAAATACCCTGCAAGCCGGTTAGGCAAGCAGGGTTGGTTTTAGTACGTGGTAACAGCAGACTTGCCGAAGTCGCGCAGGCGACGTTCCTCAACAGTCATGCCGCCGTTCTCCACAGTGCCCGTGAAGGCATGGTCTACGCCACCCAGGCGAACGTCGATCTTCGATTGCAGCGCGGCCAGGGCTTTGCCATCAGCAGCCACCAGGGCAGTGTGCGGCAGCAGGCCCGATGCATTCGATTGGACCGCCTCGCGGTAGATCACGACGCCATCAGCATTGGCACCCAGGACGACGGAGCCGAAGCGCAGCCCAGCTTCCTGCATTGACGCGCCTTCGATAGCATCGGGGAAGTAGCTGTACAAGGCCATTGCGGCAGCCAGCTCAACGTCGCCCAAGTCCAGCGACAAGGCGTCGATCTTGGCAGCTTTGAGGACCATCAGACCACGGCCTGCTGCCATTACCGGGACGCCAGCTTGGGCCGATGCGTTCAGCTTCTCGCGAACGTGCAGGTCGATCCCCAGCGCGGCCATGGTCTTGTTCGGGGCAGCGGCAGCCTCGGCCATCACGTCAGAGCCAACCACCTTTGCCACACTCAGGACGGCGGTGATGTCAGAGAACCATTCGGCCACCTTGGCCGACAGTGTCTCGGTGTTCGCGTTGGCCGCTCGGGTGTAGCGGGTCACCGTGTCGAGGTGCCGGTTACGATCTTGCTCAAAGGCGAATAGGTTCGGCAGGTCCGCGAATGCAAAGCCACGGTTGGACAGAGTTGTCATCACGGCCATCAGCTCATGTTCTACATCGTCGCGGCTGGTCTTCTTGGAGTCAGCACGTTCGTCAGAGGTGAACAGCTCCGTCATCGTGGTGATGCCTTTGCGCAGCTCTTGCAGGTTAGCCGGGGCAGTCGGGTATTTAGTGGCCGGGAGTTCGACCAGATGAAAGGGGACGGCAGCCTTGAGCGCATCGAACAATGCTACGGCGTTAGCGGATTTGCGGGCAGCAGCGAATTTACGAGTCATGGAATATCTCTCTATAAGTAAGTGTTTGGGAGGCGATGGGTTAAGGGATTTTGATGCCGCCGCTGGTTGCGGCTACGTCCGACTCAGTGCGGAAGTCGAGGAAGCTGGGTGCCGGTGTGCTGCCCAAGGACTGCATCGCGGCGCTGGTGGATAGCGCGGCCAGTCGGCCCAGTCGAGCGTCGTCAGTGGCCTTTGCTGCCCTGGCCTGCATGTCGGCATAGATGCGGTCTGCGTTGATCTGTGGGGTACTGCGGTCGTCGATCACAGCCCGTACTCCGCCAACAGGTCATCCTTAGTCGGGGCAGTCGTGGAGCGGGCAGCACGCTCGGCGGTCTTGGCATGGAAGCCAGCCACCAGGGCGGCGGTATCCTTGTCCTTGTCGTCGTCATCGACGTGGCGCATTGTCTCCAGCAGTTTCAGCAACGAGACGTTGGCGGATACCTGGGCGGCATCGACCGGCACGTCATTCTCGGCACACCACTCCAGCTTCTTGCGGGACGCGGCCAGTGTTTCGGCCAGCAGCGCCAGCCCCTCGGCGTGGACATCCAGGGGCTTACGTTTACGGCGGCGCGTGGTTGGTGCCACGGATGGTTCAGTCATAACAGTTTCTCAATTTCAGTAAGTTCGCGGATCGTCGCTGCCCAGGTATCAGGGCAGGCAACTTTGAGTTGGTTAATGTGTGGGGCGCCAATCAACGGTGCAGCTGTAAGGCCAGCGGTCAGGAAGTAGTTCATTGCGGTGTAAGTTTGAGAGGGCGCACCGATACTGATGCGCTTATGTACTTCACCGATAGTGATAACTTCCCCGGCATCTAACATCGCCTGAATAACATGCAGGCAACGTATACGATGGAGTGGTGGGCGGCCTCTTTGTTTGAACAAGCCAACGTGTTCTTTGTTGCGCGGGTAGTACTTCATTGGGTAGTTCCTCCAGGCAGGGTTAATCCTCCAGCGATGCCGGAAGTTGTAGAGTGCGTTTATACGTGTGGCCCAGGATCAGGCCGGGAGTGCAGCGTCAACCAGCGCGCAGACGGCCCCGTGCCTTTCGTCCGTCAAGGCTCTGTGTGGCTCTCTCGGCCCCGCTGTGTGCTCGGCGCAGGCCAAGGGTGGTGGCTTCCCTATAACGCCCGTTATCGCGTAGGGCGAGCCGCTGGCCTGCCGCCCCACCATCACCTCCATTAGCCAGGGCAACCGCTGCTTTGTACATGGCCCCAGGCTCAGCATCTAGGGCGCGGCGGGGTTCGTGATCGTCGGTGTTGTGTTGCTCGGATGGTGGCAGCTCGCAGGCAACCAGCAGCTCGTTTAGTGTCAGTTGCATAGGGCTTCTCATTGTTTGTTATTGACCAAGGCGTGGGGTACGCGTACCCATCTGCGTACCCTTTTGCTAGAGGTATAAATACCTATCAATCTTTCTTTCGAGTCAGGTAGGAGCTGATCGTGGACTTGCTGCGGCCCGTCAGTTTGGCGATAGCGCCATAGCCAGCGCCCTCACTGCGCATGCGCTCCGCTACAGCCTTCCAGGTGTCGCCTGCCTCCAGCCTTGCCAGTCGAGCGTCTTGCTGCTGCTGATGCTGTACAACGGCTGCAAGAGCGTCCTCAAGCTGGGCCACACGCTGCGCCAGGGTGAAGGCTTCGCCTATCTTCTTGATGCTGTGAGACATGGTGCCGTTGTGGATGCCAGCAACGTCGGTCCCTGCGCGGGTGATGGTTTGCATAACTGGATGATCCTCTAGTTTGGACAAGGCAGCTTTGTTACGGGAGTCAGTCTTGCGACCACGGATGGCGGATGCCCACTGCGCGGAGCGCGGCATAGATGCACTGTGCGCGTTGATCTGTTGGCTTACCGAAGGGCGGGTGCCTTGTCCGATACGGTCCAGGCTGTCGCTGTAGATGATTTCAACTACGCGCTGGGGCAACTTGTGCGGCTCTACGCCCGCCTCTTTCATCGCGGCTGTTACCGCCTTCTTAATCAGCACGCCAACATTAGGTGCCTGTGCTGGGCACCAGCCTTCCAGGGTGCCGTGCTTCTTCTTAAATGCTTCGGCCTTGTCAAGTACCGGGGAGCTTACAGCTACGCCTACAGCGCGGCATACCGCACTAACAATCCTGCCGTCTTGTTGTTCCCAGGCGTAGACCTTCGGTGCTGTTGTCATATCGCGTGCAGGCGTTGCCCGCAATTGTTCTAACTTGCTGGTCATTAATGTTCATCCATGTAAGACGATTGTTTTTAAGGCGCGAGTGCAACGACTCAGCCCTGGAGTTCCAGGTGCAGATAATGGAGTCGGCGTTCCGCTTCGGTGGCTGATCGCAGGTCATCGGGTGGCAGCACCACGAGGCGCTGGTGATGGGCAATCGTGCCCAGGCAGTATTGACGAATGTGTTGCTGGAATGGCTGACCACGGGTGACTAGGCACGCTTCGCGTTCCAGCTCCAGCAGCACACGGTGGACCGAGGGGCGTGTAAGCGCAGGGTCTTGCTTGAGGATCATCCCAACCGGGACGAATCCGTGCGTGCTGTTAAGTGCCCTTAGCGCTATCACAACAGCCATCTTGGCCCGTGGCTTGGCACCGTTGTCGCCGTGATAGCGCTTGTATTTCTCCTGGCGATGCCAAGTTGGATCAGTCCCGAAGGTCGGTCTGGTCATGTGTAAAACTCCAGGGTAAGACATCATTTCTCAAGATGCGCAAAATCCCCGCAACGCCTTGTAGGCTGCGGATTCCATGGATCAAAGAGGTTGCTTGATGAAGGGGTTAAGACGGCTCAGATGGCGCCTCAGGGACTCACAGCGTGGTTGCTGGAGGGTGTATCAGGAGTGGGGATTTGCGGCCGGGTGCGCTTGAGTCTGCGACAGCCTTCAATGCCGAGAGGTTGGATCAATGACGGGTTGCCCTGATGAACGTCAGGTGCCAGTGGATACGCCGTGTAGACGTACCGTAATCCCATCTCTCCTACGTATGTGACAATTAAATCAGAGGCCCTACTTATTGCGGCTGCCAGGGAGGCATTGCACCTCCTACGCAAGTGCGCTGCTTATGCTTCTACGGGCACCACTGCCTGCCGAACCCGCTGCACAGTGTTCGTACTGCACCCCAGCAGGTCCGCGACTTTGCGAATCGACTTACCTTCTTTCAACAGCTCAGCAATGTGCGAGTGCAGCGCCTCGTTAGTTGCGCGTCCTTTATAGGCGCCATCAGCCTTGGCCTTCTCGATGCCCTGTGCTTGACGGCGGCGGCGATCCTCGTAGTCCTTGCGGGCGACAGCGGCGAGCATGTCCAGCAGCATTGCATTCACCGCGCCCAGCATGCGGGTAGTGAAGTCGTCGGCACCTGCACCGGCAGCCATAGCGCCGTGACTTGTTGGTAGGTCCAGGGCAACCACAAGTACGCCCTTGGCGGTCAACTCGGCGCGTAGGGCTTGCCAGTCCGCCTCGGTTAGTCGTGATAGCCGGTCAACCTGTTCAACCAGCAACACGTCACCCGGCTCGCAGTCAGCCAGCAGGCGCATCAGCTCGGGCCGTTGCAGGGTGGCACCGCTGTCATTCTCCGTGTAATAGCTAGCGATGCGTTGGCCGTGTTGGTCAGCGAATGCCTTGATGTCCGCTCGGGCACGGCTGGCATCTTGCTCATTGGTGGAAGCCCGGAGGTAGGCACGGATCATCATGGCGAAGTCTCTGTAGCGGTTTAGGTGTAGCGATGATGCGTGTAGCGATTGAAGTGGTCAAGCTGCAATAACGCTACGGACCATTCGACCCGACAAGCGGTAGTGATTGAGGTATACCTAATTCGCTACATACCGATTGCCCTCTACAGCGGCCCTCGTGTTTCGATCATTCTCTACGCGGGACGCGCATGGTGCGCGCCACTGTAGGTCGGCAATCTCCCTGGCGAATGGTGTTGCTGGTTGGCGTGGGAGGGCCTACGGGGAAGATGACGTGATGGTGTCGGAGAGGCCTGTTCATACGAATAAAGCAAATTTCAGTTGCTCATACATTCGTAATCACAGGCCGCAGGAAGTGCTTTTAATCAGACAGTGAGTGAAGCCACTGGCGCATACAGGGCGCAAGGCGTACTCATCACGAGATTTAAGGCGTTGGTACAAGAATGTTTATTTGATTGATCATCGCTGCAATTTGCGCCGCTATAACACCGCCCGGAGCAGTACCTTGGAAGACTACTCTTCCTGTTGTTTCATAGACGTTTAAAATTAAACCGTCAGTGAAGCTGTACATTAATTGGCCGTTGGGTTTGGCCTCTAGGTTAGTCATGATTTTTGAAAGGTATTCTTTCAAAACTGATACATGAGAACAGGTCATCGTGGGGATTGACATGGCTTTCCTTGTGCCAAAGCGGTTGATTAGAACGAACAAAACGACGCAAGCTGAGTAGAGTCGCCCTTCTTGCTTGATTCGTGGCCGTAGAGTATGCCCCTTGAAATTTGAAAGGGCAATTAGCCAGCACTCGCCCGTCATGTGGAACTGTTGCGCTTTATTGCGTTGAGCCGTAGGTCCATAAATAGCGGTACACAGGCCCACTGCGCCCGGTGTGACCATTTGAACGGATCACCGCCGAAGTACCTGTAATCATTGGTCTAAACCGAAATCCCTTGTCCAGTCTCTGAATGGGCGGTCACGGCACAATCTGGCGGTGCACCCTTGTTTGACCCTGGCACAAATCCAACTGTGGGAGCTGGCTTGCCTGCGATAGCGGCGGAGCGGACAACACACCTTTAATTGACAGACCGCTATCGCAGGCAAGCCAGCTCCCACACTTTAGTCTGTGCTCGGCTTGGGTTGTTCGTAGCGTGCGGTGAAGGCCTGGATGAAGCCGTTGCGCAAAATCGCCAAAAACGCGGAAAACGCGCTGGCATTTTGCTGATGCACGCTGCCGCTGAGCACTACACGGGTGGCAAATTGGTTCTTTTGCTGGTTTTTCAGCACGGTTTCACTGGCACCGACCACCGCCTCCCAGATCGAGCGGAAGATGTTCTTGTCTTTGTTTTCAACGTCCTGCTTCCAGTCGAACACTTCCACGTCCCGCAGCAGCGGCTTGATATAACCGGTGAGTTGGCCTTTTTCGGCCTGGGCTTCGATGACAACGTCGCCGGTGCCGGCCTTGAAGTCGAACTTGCCGTAGGCCGAAGCAAAGTCGTTCATGCGTTTGAGTTGCAGGTCCTTGGCGCGGAAGCGGAACTCGAAGTTCTCGAAATTGCTCAGCGGGTCAAAGGTGGCGGTGGCTTCCAATGGCGCCTGGCCTTGCAGCAGCGCCTTGCCTTCGAAGCGGGCGTCGCGTTTGCCTTTGACGTCGACCACGTTGGTCAGGTTGTAGAAGCTGGCATTGACCTGGGTGGCGTTGATGTTCACCGGTGGCTTGGAACTGAAGTTGCGAAAGGCGATCTTGCCGTCTTCGATGCGCACTTCATCGAGGGTGATCGGCAGCAGTTTGCCCAATTGGGCACGCCAGTCGGTGCCTTTACCGGTCTGGGAGGCCTGCTTGTTCGCGCCGCCGTCGACGAAGTTCACCTCGGGGTTGATAAAACGCACCCTGGCAACCACCGCATGGTCGTTGATCAGTGAGGGCCAACTCACCGCCAGGTCGATCAGCGGCGCCTTGACGAACGGTACCGGCACCTTGCCGTCGACCTTGGTGATCTCCAGGCCGTTGATCCTGTACGCGCCGCGCCACAGGGCCACGTCCACATCGGAGACCTGGCCGCGGTAGTCGCCCATATCGGCAAGTTTGTCATTCAGGTAGTTACGCACCAGATAGGGCAGGGCGAGGTCCAGGACGACCAGCACCACCACCAGCCCGGCGACGATCCATAGCAGCCAGCTGTAGCGACGTTTCATTGGGTTGTTCTCCCGTGCATGTAGGAGATGGACTCTTGTGGGCGGCGCAACGTTCCTCTGACTGGACGCGTTGCAACACGAGGCATACCCTTGTGGCCTTCCTGAAATCGCCAAATAGGACCCGTCATGAGCCGTATCTTTGCAGACAACGCGCACTCCATCGGTAATACGCCCCTGGTTCAGATCAACCGTATCGCACCGCGTGGCGTGACCATCCTGGCCAAGATCGAAGGGCGTAACCCAGGCTACTCGGTAAAGTGCCGCATTGGTGCCAACATGATCTGGGACGCGGAAAGCACCGGCAAACTCAAGCCGGGCATGACCATTGTAGAACCGACGTCGGGTAACACCGGGATCGGCCTGGCGTTTGTTGCCGCTGCCCGTGGCTACAAGTTGCTGCTGACCATGCCGGCGTCCATGAGCATCGAGCGTCGTAAGGTTCTCAAGGCCTTGGGCGCGGAACTGGTACTGACCGAGCCAGCCAAGGGCATGAAGGGCGCCATTGAAAAGGCTGCTGAAATCGTTGCCAGCGACCCGGCCCAGTACTTTATGCCGGGCCAGTTCGAAAATCCGGCCAACCCGGCGATCCACGAAAAAACCACCGGCCCGGAAATCTGGAACGACACCGATGGCGCAATCGATGTGCTGGTGGCGGGCGTAGGCACCGGTGGCACCATTACCGGTGTATCGCGCTATATCAAGAACATTGCAGGCAAGCCGATTCTGTCGGTGGCCGTCGAGCCGATTGTGTCGCCGGTGATTACCCAGGCGTTGGCCGGCGATGAGATCAAGCCCAGCCCCACAAGATCCAAGGCATCGGCGCCGGTTTTGTGCCCAAGAACCTCGACCTGTCGATGGTTGACCGGGTTGAGCTGGCGAGCGATGAAGAGTCCAAGGCCATGGCCCTGCGCTTGATGCAGGAAGAGGGGATTCTGTGCGGTATCTCGTGCGGCGCGGCGATGGCCGTGGCGGTGCGTCTGGCCGAGAAACCGGAGATGCAGGGCAAGACCATCGTGGTGATCCTGCCGGACTCCGGTGAGCGTTACCTGTCGAGCATGCTGTTCAGCGATTTGTTTACCGAGCAAGAAAACCAGGCTTGATTTGAGTCAGCGCCGATAACCCGGGCCTTCTGCATACTGGCCCAACTGTTTATCATGGCCGGCTGCTATGTCTGCTGTTGGCTAGGCGCTTATTTTCAGGAGTTGCTGCATGACCTTTTCTTTGGCCGCCAAACTGTCGGTGCTGGCGTTATTTATAGGCAGCACGCTGTATGTGCACTTGCGCGGCAAGGCCCGTTTGCCGTTGTTGCGCCAATTCGTCAACCATTCGGCGCTGTTCGCCCCGTATAACGCCTTGATGTACCTGTTTTCGGCGGTGCCGTCCAAGCCGTACCTGGATCGCAGCAAATTCCCGGAACTGGACGTGCTCAAGGACAACTGGGAAGTGATCCGCGAAGAGGCGATGCACCTGTTCGACGAGGGTTACATTCGCGCCGCCGAAAAGAACAACGACGCTGGCTTCGGTTCGTTCTTCAAGAAGGGCTGGAAGCGTTTCTACCTCAAGTGGTACGACAAGCCACTGCCATCGGCCGAGGCGCTGTGCCCGAAAACCGTGGCCCTGGTCAGCAGCATTCCCAACGTGAAAGGTGCGATGTTCGCGCTGTTGCCGGGTGGCAGCCACCTGAACCCGCACCGCGACCCGTTCGCCGGTTCCCTGCGTTATCACCTGGGGTTGTCCACGCCAAATTCCGACGACTGCCGCATCTTCGTCGACGGTCAGGTCTACGCCTGGCGCGACGGTGAAGACGTGATGTTCGACGAAACCTATGTGCATTGGGTGAAAAACGAGACCGAACACACCCGTGTGATCCTGTTCTGCGACATCGAGCGGCCGCTGAGCAATGGCCTGATGACCCGCGTCAACCGCTGGGTCAGCAAGCAGCTGGGCCGCGCGACCGCGCCGCAGAACCTGGATGACGAGCGTGTAGGCGGGATCAACCAGGCGTATGCCTGGAGCAAGACCTTCAGCGACAAGTTCAGTGGGGTGGTGAAGCAGTGGAAGCGCAAGCATCCCAAGGCTTACCGGATTGCGCGGCCAGTGCTGGCGGTGGTTGTGCTGGTGCTGCTGTGGAAGTGGTTGTTCTGATCAGAGCACTATCAAAACTGTGGGAGCTGGCTTGCCTGCGATAGCGGTATGTCAGTAAAACCCATGCTGGCTGGCTTGCCGCAATCGCAGGCAAGCCAGCTCCCACATTTGATCTCCAATGTTCTTTAGCTGGCGATCAGCTGGCGAAGTACATAGTGCAAGATGCCGCCCGCCTTGAAGTACTCCACTTCATTCAGCGTATCGATCCGGCACAACACCTCGACCTTCTCCGTACTGCCATCCTCCCGCGTAATCACCAGTGTCAGGTTCATCCGAGGCACGATCTCAGCGCCGGTCAGCCCCAAGATATCGATCTTCTCCTTGCCGCTCAGCTTGAGCGTCTTGCGGTTCTGATCCAGTTTGAACTGCAACGGCAACACGCCCATGCCCACCAGGTTGGAACGGTGGATGCGCTCGAAACTCTCGGCGATCACCGCTTTTACCCCCAGCAGGTTAGTGCCCTTGGCCGCCCAGTCGCGGCTTGAACCCGTGCCGTATTCCTGGCCCGCGATCACCACCAGCGGCGTGCCCGAGGCCTGGTATTTCATCGACGCATCGTAGATCGCCATTTTCTCGCCGGTCGGGATATACAGCGTGTTGCCGCCTTCCTCGCCGCCGAGCATTTCGTTGCGGATACGGATGTTGGCAAACGTGCCGCGCATCATCACTTCATGGTTACCCCGGCGTGAGCCGTAGGAGTTGAAGTCGCGTGGCTCCACGCCTTGTTCGCGCAGGTAACGGCCGGCGGGGCTGTCGGCCTTGATGTTGCCGGCGGGGGAGATGTGGTCGGTGGTCACTGAATCGCCGAGCAGGGCCAGTACGTTGGCGGCCCGGACGTCTTTGATCACCGGCAAAGGCCCGGCGATATCGTCAAAAAACGGTGGGTGCTGGATGTAGGTGGAGTCCTTCTGCCACACGTAGGTTGCGGCTTGCGGCACTTCGATGGCCTGCCATTGCTCATCACCGGCAAACACCTCCGCGTATTCCTTGTGAAACATGCCGGTGCTGACCTGTGCCACGGCGTCGGCAATTTCCTTGCTGCTAGGCCAGATGTCCTTGAGGTACACCGGCTTGCCGTCCTGATCGTTACCCAGCGGCTCGCTGCTGATATCAATGCGCACGGTGCCGGCCAACGCATAGGCCACCACCAGCGGCGGTGAGGCCAGCCAGTTGGTTTTTACCAGGGGGTGCACGCGTCCTTCGAAGTTGCGGTTGCCGGACAGCACCGAAGCCACGGCGAGGTCGGCTTTCTGGATGGCCTTTTCAATCGGCTCGGGCAACGGACCGGAGTTGCCGATGCAGGTGGTGCAGCCATAACCCACCAGATCGAAGCCGAGCTTGTCGAGGTACTGGGTGAGCCCCGCCGCCTTGTAGTAGTCGGTGACCACTTTGGAGCCAGGGGCCAGCGAGGTTTTTACCCAGGGCTTGCGCGTCAGGCCTTTTTCCACGGCTTTTAGCCACGAGCCCGGCGGCCATCATCACGCTGGGGTTGGAAGTGTTGGTGCAGGAGGTGATCGCGGCGATCACCACGGCGCCGTTTTTCAGGCGATAGGTGTGGCCGTCGTACTCATAGTCGGTTTCGCCCACCAGATCGGCATTGCCCACGGCGACACCGCCACCGCCTTCGCTTTCCAGGCGGCCTTCTTCCTTGTTGGTGGGTTTGAACTGCAGGTCGAGGAAGTCACTGAACGCCTGGCCGACATTCGGCAATGCCACGCGGTCCTGCGGGCGCTTTGGCCCGGCGAGGCTGGCTTCGACGCTGCCCATGTCGAGTGCCAGGCTGTCGGTGAACACAGGCTCCTGGCCCGCGTTGCGCCACAAGCCCTGGGCTTTGGTGTAAGCCTCCACCAACTTCACGGTTTCTGCCGGACGACCGGACAGGCGCAGGTAGTCCAGCGTCACCTCATCCACTGGGAAAAAGCCGCAGGTGGCGCCGTATTCCGGGGCCATGTTGGCGATGGTGGCGCGGTCCGCCAGCGGCAGGTCGGCCAGACCGTCGCCATAGAATTCGAC
Organism: Pseudomonas poae; assembly: GCA_004000515.1. Taxonomy (GTDB): domain Bacteria; phylum Pseudomonadota; class Gammaproteobacteria; order Pseudomonadales; family Pseudomonadaceae; genus Aquipseudomonas; species Aquipseudomonas cremoris. Next base: position 6,905,230 of record CP034537.1, on the reverse strand, counting down.
GAATTTACCCACCACGCCTTTTTTGCGCAGCATCTGGGTCACGGTCAGCACCAGGTCGGTGGCGGTGATGCCTTCCTTCAATTTGCCGGTGAGCTTGAAGCCGATCACTTCCGGGATCAGCATCGACACCGGCTGGCCGAGCATCGCCGCTTCCGCTTCGATCCCGCCCACGCCCCAGCCGAGGACGCCGAGGCCGTTGATCATGGTGGTGTGGGAGTCGGTGCCCACCAGGGTGTCGGGGAACGCATAGGTGCGACCGTCTTCGTCCTTGGTCCACACAGTGCGGCCCAGGTATTCGAGGTTGACCTGGTGGCAGATGCCGGTGCCCGGTGGCACTACGCTGAAGTTGTCGAAGGCGCTTTGGCCCCAGCGCAGGAAGGCGTAGCGCTCGCCGTTGCGCTGCATTTCGATGTCGACGTTCTGCTCGAACGCGTCAGCGTTGCCGAACTTGTCGACCATCACTGAGTGGTCGATCACCAGGTCCACCGGCGACAGCGGGTTGATACGCTGCGGGTCGCCACCGGCCTTGGCCACGGCGGCGCGCATGGCGGCCAGGTCGACCACGGCGGGCACGCCGGTAAAGTCCTGCATCAGCACGCGGGCGGGGCGGTATTGGATCTCGCGGTCGGACTGGCGCTCTTTGAGCCAGGCGGCAATGGCCTTGAGGTCGGCGCCGGTGACGGTCTTGTTGTCTTCCCAGCGCAGCAGGTTTTCCAGCAGCACCTTGAGGGACATTGGCAGTTTGTCCAGGTCGCCCAGGCTCTTGGCGGCTTCGGGCAGGCTGAAGTAGTGGTAGGTTTTAGTGTCTATTTCAAGGGTCTTAAGGGTTCTCAGGCTATCAAACGATGACATGACGCGACTCCTTATGGTCCGCACGGCTACGGACCTGACGGGACGAACAGAGCTATCACGTTAGCCCTGTTTTCATTAGCAGGCTAATAACTGGACTCTATGGTTAAGTCCAAGGTTCCGAACTCAGCTATCATGCGCGCGTTTTCATGACAGACATTGCGATAGCGCAACGTCTGTCGAGTCACCAGGAGAGTTGATGAACACCCTTTTATGCACTGCCGCCCGGGTTTTGAAGGTGAAGTCTGTTCCGAGATCGCGGAACACGCCGCGCGCCTGAACGTTTCTGGCTATGCCAAGGCCAAGACCGGCAGCGCCTGCGCCGAATTTGTCTGCACCGAAGAAGACGGCGCCCAGCGCCTGATGCACGGCCAGCGCTTTGCCGAGCTGATCTTCCCAAGGCAGTGGGCGCGCGGGGTTTTTATCGACCTGCCGGAAACCGACCGTATCAGCGTCATCCTTGCCCACCTGCAAGGCTTCCCGGTGTGCGGCAGCCTGTGGCTAGAGATGGTCGACACCAATGATGGCAAAGAGCTTTCGAACTTCTGCAAGAAATTCGAAGTGCACCTGCGCAAGGCGTTGTTGAACGCCGGCAAGCTGGTGGACGATCCGAACAAGCCGCGCCTGCTGCTGACCTTCAAGAGTGGCCGCGAAGTGTTCATGGGCCTGGCCGAGTCGAACAACTCGGCGATGTGGCCGATGGGGATCCCGCGCTTGAAATTCCCGCGTGAGGCGCCGAGCCGCTCGACCCTCAAGCTGGAAGAGGCTTGGCACCACTTCATCCCTCGCGACCAATGGGACGAACGCCTGCATGGCGACATGACCGGTGTCGACCTCGGCGCAGCACCCGGCGGCTGGACCTGGCAACTGGTCAACCGTGGCATGTTGGTGACCGCCATCGACAACGGCCCCATGGCCGAAAGCTTGATGGACACGGGCCTGGTGCAACACTTGATGGCCGACGGCTTTACCTTCGTGCCCAAGCAGCCGGTGGACTGGATGGTGTGTGATATCGTCGAGAAACCTGCGCGCAATGCCGCACTACTGGAAACCTGGATCGGTGAAGGGCATTGCCGCGAGGCGGTGGTGAACTTGAAGTTGCCGATGAAACAGCGATATGCCGAGGTGAAGCGTTTGCTGGAGCGCATCGAGGAGGGCTTCAAGGCTCGCGGGATTCGCGTGGAGATTGGCTGCAAGCAGCTGTACCACGACCGTGAGGAAGTGACGTGCCATTTGCGTCGGCTGGAAACGGCCAAGAAACCCAAGAACCGCTGATCGCAAGCCCAGCACCGCTCAAAATGTGGGAGCTGGCTTGCCTGCGATAGCGGTATAACTGTCGATACCTATGTTGAATATGCCCCGGTCATCGCGGGCAAGCCCGCTCCCACATAAGGGCGGGCCGGTTTAAGGAGTGAGAGATGAGCCAACCCCAGGATCTACCCGTCGACGGCACCTTGGACGCCACCGGCCTCAACTGCCCCGAGCCGGTGATGATGCTGCACCAGCACATTCGTGACCTGCCGCCAGGCGGCTTGCTCAAGGTGATCGCGACCGACCCGTCCACCCGTCGCGATATTCCCAAGTTCTGCGTATTCCTGGACCACGAACTGGTGGATCAGCAGGAACAGGCCGGCACTTACCTGTACTGGATTCGCAAGAAGTCCGCCTAACCGTGCGCCTTGGCTGCGCGGATGTAACGGCGTGCACTGCGCGCCAGGCGCACCAGCAGCATCCCCGCTGCGCAACTCAGGCCCACGATCAGCCCTTGCCACAAACCGCTTGGGCCGCTGGGTTCGCCGAACCAGTCGGTCAGCCCCAGCGCGTAACCTACCGGTAGCCCCACGCCCCAGTAGGCAAACAACGTCAGCACCATGGTTACCCGGGTGTCCTGATAGCCCCGCAACGCACCGGCAGCCGTGACCTGGATCGAATCGGAAAACTGGAACAGCGCGGAAAACACGATCAACGTCGAGGCCAGGTGAATCACCACCGGGTCCGGGGTGTAGATCGCGGCAATCTGCTCGCGAAACACCAGCATCAGGCTGCACGACAGGCAGGCGTACGCCAGCGCCGTACCCATGCCGATTCCTGCCGCGAAGCGCGCTTCACGCGGCTCGCCACGGCCCAGGGCCTGGCCCACGCGTACGGTGACGGCCATGCTCAGTGAGTAGGGAATCATGAACACCAGGGAGCTGACGTTCAGGGCGATCTGATGCCCCGACACCACCGTGGCCCCCAGGCTTCCGATCAGCAGGGCGATCACCGCGAAGATGCTCGACTCGGCAAAGATCGCGATGCCAATGGGCAGGCCGATGCTCAGCACGCGCTTGATCACCGCCCATTGCGGCCAGTCGAAACGCTTGAACAATTCACTGCTCTGGTAAGCCGGGCCAAAACGCGTCCAGCCCGCCAGGCCGAGCATCATCACCCACATCGCAATGGCCGTGGCCCAGCCACAGCCGACGCCGCCCATGGCCGGCACGCCCAGGTGGCCATAGATGAAGATGTAGTTCAGCGGAATATTCAGCGCCAGGCCACACAGGCCCATGACCATGCTCGGCCGGGTGCGTCCCAGGCCGTCACTGAAGCAGCGCAACACGTAATAGAAGGCGATGGCCGGCATGCCGGCGGCGATCCCGTGCAGGTAGCCCATGGAGGGCTTGATCAAGTCGGCCTCAACCTTCATCGCGTGCAAAATAGGTTCGGCGCACAACAGCAACAAGGCGGCTGTGATCCCCACCACCAAGGCCAACCACAGTGACTGACGCACCAATGGCCCGATCTCACTGAATTGACCGGCGCCATAGCGCTGGGCGACTTTCGGCGTCGTGGCCAGCAACGTGCCGGTCATCAGCAGGTACACCGGAATCCAGATCGAATTGCCCAGGCCCACCGCCGCCAGATCCTGCGGGCTGACTCGCCCGGCCATCACCGCGTCGACAAAGCTCATGGCAGTGGTGGCCAGTTGGCCGATCATGATCGGCAGGGCGAGCTTCAGCAGGTCGCGCACTTCCCGGCTGATGCGGGCAGGGCGGGTGAGGAGGGCGGTGGCAGTGTTCACGTACGGGTGTCCAGGAATAAGGGGGGAACGCAAGGACGGCGGATTCTACGCCTTGACACACTGGTCAGGAAAAAACCTGTGTTAGCGATTTGTAAGCGCCCTGTACACTGCGGGTCCGCCAAAGGAGCCTGCCATGCTGATTGTTGCCGACGAAAATATTCCGCTGCTCGACGCCTTCTTCGAAGGGTTTGGCGAGATTCGCCGCGTGCCCGGCCGTTCCATCGACCGTGCTACCGTCGAACAGGCCGATGTCTTGCTGGTGCGCTCGGTGACCAACGTCAACCGTGCCTTGTTGGAGGGCACCCCGGTGCGCTTTGTCGGCACCTGCACCATTGGCACCGATCACCTGGACCTCGATTATTTCAAGCAGGCCGGTATCCAGTGGTCCAGCGCCCCCGGCTGCAATGCCCGTGGCGTCGTGGACTACGTGCTGGGCAGCCTGCAGACCCTGGCCGAAATCGAAGGGGCCGACCTCAATCAACGTACCTACGGCGTAGTGGGCGCTGGTGAAGTGGGCGGGCGACTGGTCAAGGTACTCAAGGGCCTGGGCTGGAACGTGCTGGTCTGCGACCCGCCACGGCAGATCGCCGAAGACGGTGATTACGTCAGCCTGGAACAGATCATCGAGCAGTGCGATGCGATCAGCCTGCACACGCCGCTGACCAAGTCCGGCAACGGCTCTACCTGGCACTTGTTCGACCGCCAGCGCCTCAACCAACTCAAGCCTGGTACTTGGCTGATCAATGCCAGCCGTGGCGCGGTGGTGGATAACGCGGCCCTGCGCGAAGTGCTACTGGAGCGCGAGGACCTGCAAGCCGTGTTGGACGTCTGGGAAGGCGAACCGCAAGTGGACGTCGATCTCGCCGACCTGTGCGTGTTGGCCACGCCGCATATCGCCGGCTACAGCCTGGAAGGCCGCCAGCGCGGTACGGCGCAGATCTATCAGGCGTTCTGTGCCCACGTGGGCCAGGAGGCGAGCATTCAATTGAGTGACCTGCTGCCGCCGTTGTGGCTGGCCGAGGTGCACCTGAACGCTGAGACTGACCCGGCTTGGGCGTTGGCAACCCTGTGCCGCAGCGTGTACGACCCGCGTCGGGACGATGCGGATTTCCGTCGTAGCCTTGTAGGTACAGTGGAAGAGCAACGTAAAGCCTTTGACCTGCTGCGCAAACATTACCCCGCGCGCCGCGAGATCGATGGCTTGAAGGTGCGCATCAACGGGGAATCAGAGGCGCTGTCGCAGATCGTCTCGGCGCTGGGTGCCAACGCCCTTTAAACGCCGATAAAAAACCCGGCCACCAGGGCCGGGTTTGAAAGAGCGTGGGCGCTTCAGCCTTGCTGTGCAGGCTTGACCAGTCGCTGTTCCAGCTCGCGGCATGCTTGCTGGATCATGTCCTCAGTGATAGGCACTTCACGGCCTTGAGCGTCGATAATCGAGCAACCCAGGTGTGCCTGACGTTCTTTGCGGACGACTTCTACTTTGTCAGTGCTGCTAGTGTGCAAGGTCATGGCCTGTCTCCTCATCAGGTTGTGTACCTACTCTAATACCCCCGCGTGACTGAGCTGTTACAACTCCATACACGATCAGCGGTTCGAATACTCAGTCCACCAGAAACCGATACAAATTTCCAGCCAGGCATTAGACCGATAGCCTCTAGGCATCAGCATCGGCGGGCATAATTAACCTGACTCATTGCCTTTACGAAAGTTGTTATTTAGCGAAGTTCCCCCCATGTAGGTGTACAGGTTCCTCATCGGTGATGCCCTCCATGTTCTCAGTCCGTCAACGCCGTGCCATTCGCCTGGCCAGCCGTTTTATTGCGCCCTACCGCTGGCAGGCGCTCGGCGCCTTGTTGGCGCTTATTGTGACCGCAGGCATCACCTTGTCCATGGGCCAGGGTATTCGCTTGCTGGTGGACCAGGGCTTTATGACTCAGTCGCCGCACCTGCTCAACCAGTCCATCGGTTTGTTCATGTTGTTGGTGCTGGGCTTGGCCGTGGGCACGTTTGCGCGGTTCTACCTGGTGTCGTGGATCGGCGAACGTGTCGTGGCCGATATCCGCCGACAAGTGTTCAACCACCTGATCTACCTGCACCCAGGTTTCTATGAGAACAACCGCAGCTCGGAAATCCAGTCGCGGCTGACCACCGACACCACCTTGCTGCAATCGGTAATCGGCTCCTCGCTGTCATTGTTCCTGCGCAATGCCTTGATGGTGCTGGGCGGTATCGTGCTGCTGTTTGTCACCAACCCCAAGCTCACCAGCATCGTGGTGGTGGCGTTGCCGTTGGTGCTGGCGCCGATCCTGATCTTCGGTCGGCGTGTACGCAGTTTGTCGCGCCAGAGCCAGGACCGGATTGCCGATGTGGGCAGCTACGTGTCCGAGACTCTCGGCCAGATCAAGACGGTGCAGGCCTACAACCATCAGGTGCAGGACGAGCAGCGCTTCGCCGTGACCGTGGAAGACGCGTTCACCACCGCGCGTAAACGCATCGTCCAGCGCGCCTGGCTGATTACCCTGGTAATCATGCTGGTGCTGGGTGCCGTGGGCGTGATGCTGTGGGTCGGCGGCATGGACGTGATTGGCGGGCGCATTTCTGGCGGTGAGCTGGCGGCATTTGTGTTCTACAGCCTGATCGTCGGCAGCGCCGTCGGCACCTTGAGCGAAGTGCTGGGTGAGTTGCAGCGTGCCGCCGGCGCCGCCGAGCGCATCGGTGAATTGTTGCAGTCGAGCAATGAGATCAAGGCGCCCGCTGACGGCACCGTTCAATTACCCGAGCGGGTCAGCGGTCGCATGGAACTGCAAGACGTGCGTTTTTCCTACCCGTCACGGCCCGATAGCTACGCCATCGATGGCTTGAACCTGACCATCAATCCCGGCGAAACCCTGGCGCTGGTCGGCCCTTCCGGCGCTGGCAAGTCGACGATCTTCGACCTGTTGCTACGTTTTTATGACCCACAACAAGGCCGCATCCTGCTCGAAGGCCAGCCGCTGACCGAACTCGACCCCATGGACCTGCGGCGCCACTTCGCCCTGGTATCCCAGAGCCCCGCGCTGTTCTTCGGCAGCGTCGAAGAAAATATCCGCTACGGCAACCCGACAGCCACCACAGAGCAGGTCGAGGCCGCTGCACGCATCGCCCACGCCCACGACTTCATCCTGCAAATGCCCAGCGGCTACCAGACCCACCTCGGCGACGGTGGCATGGGCCTTTCCGGCGGCCAGCGCCAACGCTTGGCTATCGCCCGCGCGTTGCTGGTGGATGCGCCGATATTGTTGCTGGACGAGGCCACCAGCGCCCTGGATGCCCAGAGTGAGCACCTGATCCAGCAAGCGCTGCCGCAATTGATGCAGGGCCGCACCACGCTGGTGATCGCCCATCGTTTGGCGACGGTGAAGAATGCAGACCGCATTGCGGTGATGGACCAGGGCAAGCTGGTGGCGGTGGGCACGCATCAGCAACTGATTGCGAGCAATCCGTTGTATGCGCGGTTGGCGGCGTTGCAGTTCAGTGATGGGGTGGAGGAACGCGTTTCGCACTGAGTCATCGTCCATAAAAAATGCCCGCATTTTTCAATGCGGGCATTTTCATTGCTGCGTCACGCCTTACTGATCATCAAAATAGCGCTCATGCCAATCCACCAGCGGCTGTGGCGAATTGAGCTTCTGCCCGTAGATCACCGAATAAGACAGCACGTTCTGCACGTACTGACGGGTTTCGTCGAATGGGATGCTTTCCACCCACACGTCGAAACTCAGGTGATCGGCACCGCGCAGCCATTGGCGCACGCGACCAGGGCCGGCGTTATAGGCGGCTGAGGCAAGCACGCGGTTACCGTTGAACTGGCTGTGCACTTGGCTCAGGTACGCGGCGCCGAGCTGGATGTTTTTGTCCGGGTCCAGCACCTGGGCCGGGGAGGCCAGGGGATGCTGAACTTGCGCGCGGTTTCCTTGGCGGTCCCAGGCATCAACTGCATCAAGCCGCTGGCGCCGACGCCGGAGCGGGCGTCGTCCATGAAGGCGCTTTCCTGGCGAGTAATGGCAAACACCCAACTTGAGTGCAGGCCACGTACCTTGGCTTCGCGCACCAGCGTGTCGCGGTGGGCCATTGGGAAGCGGATATCCAGATCATCCCAATACTGCGCCTGGCTGATGGTGCGGATCGCCGGGAAGTACCACTTCATGTCATAGGCCAGCTTGGCCTGGGCAACCATTTCATCGCGGTTGAAATGACGGCTGACGTGGTACCACTCGCGGCGGCCATCGACGATCTGGCCACGGGCGTAGAACTCCAGGGCACGGCGTACGCCCGGCGTGTTGCGCACCTTGTTCATCAGTGCCTGGCTCATCACCAACGGTCGGTTGGTCAACTGGTACGGTGACTTGGAGCGATCAGCCGCGAGGAACCCGTAGAAGTCGCGTTCCTTGGCCACGTTTTTGTAAAGCACCAAGGCCTGTGGGTTTTTCGGTTCGGCCAGTTCCAGGCTGCGGGCCTGCCAGTAACGCCAGCGGTTGGTGGTCGCCAAGTCCTGTGGGAGCTTGCGGGTAAGCTGGTAGGCATCTTCCCAGCGCGCCAGGCGCAAGAGCAGGCGCAGGCGCCATTCGGACACGGTGTTGTCACGCAGCTCCGGGTCGTACTTGGTCATCACGTCCAAGGCGCGCGGGTCATAGCGACGGGCCAGGGTCAGGCCGATTTCCCGGGCGATCGACACTTTTTCGTCACGGGAGAAGTGCATGCTGCTGGCGTAGCCATCGAGCAGGGCCATGGCTTTGTCCGGGTCTTGGCGAGCCAGGCGGCGCAGGCCCAGGCCCACGGCGTCAGACATGGCTTCGTTGGCCGGCAGGAAGCGCGACGGGTCGCCGAGCATGTCTGGCTTTTGCGCTACGTCCACCATCAGGCGGCCTTGAGCGCCGAGGGTGGGCAGGGTTTTCACCAGGCTGTTGGCCAGCGCGTAGTTGCGCGCCTCGGCCGCGAGCTTGGCGCGGTCCCAGATCTTCTGTTCGGTGAGCTGGCCGTCGGCGGCCCACTGGCCAAAGGTGGCATCGCAGGCGGACGGCTGGGATTTACCGGTAAGCCACAGTTTCTCGGTGGTCTTGTAGCCTTCGGCCTTCAGATTATGGGTGAGCTGGTATTGGCCATGCAGGCAGTCCAGTTCTACGAAATTGAGTTTGGGATCGTAGTACTTTTCAAAGGTCTGCCAATCGCCCCGGTCGGCGAGCCAGCGCAACCAGCGCAATTTCATCCAGTTGGCTTGGGGCAGGTCACCGTTTTTGGCGAGGAATTGTTCAATCTCCTCGTTGCTCGCGGTTTTCAGGCGCGCGGTCAGCTCGTCGTAGGCCAGGTACGGCGTCAGCGGATAATCGGCCAGGGCCTGGCTGTATTGCATGTAAGGTCCGCTATCGCCTTTGGCCAAGGCGCGTTTGGCTTCATCGTAATACTGGCGTTGGGTGGTGAGGTCCACGGCCTGGGCGGATTGAACGGCGGTGGCGGAAAGGAGCAGACAAGATAAAAAGTTGAAAAGGCGGCTGCGCATGAGACGTCCGTGCAGAGAAATCACGAATAGCGTCGGCACTGCCGACACTGATTGCTCCTAGCTTAGCCTTTTGCCCAACACCTACGAAAGCTTTGCCGGCCGGTTCGTTCAGGTTCGGCGCAAATGTCCTACAGAACGTGTCGGCAGCGAAAATGCCAGCCGCATCCCACCCTCAACTCAGGTAGAATGCGCGCCCAGTTTTTGGAGAAGCGTATGACCCTGCTCAAATTCAGCGATGTGTCCCTTGCTTTCGGCGCTATGCCGTTGTTGGACAAGGTGTCCTGGCAGATCGCCCGTGGTGAGCGGGTGTGCATCATCGGCCGCAACGGCACCGGCAAGTCCAGCATGATGAAGCTGGTTAAAGGCGACCAGAAGCCCGATGACGGCTCTGTTTGGCGCGCGCCAGGCCTCAAGATTGGCGAATTGCCGCAAGAATTGCCGGTGGCCGACGGACGGACAGTATTCGACGTGGTTGCCGAAGGCCTTGATGGCGTGGGCGCCTTGCTCGCCGAGTACCATCACCTGGCACAAAACTGCGTCACCGAGGAAGACCTGGACAAGCTGATGCACGTCCAGCAAGACCTCGAAGCCCGTGACGGCTGGCGCTTGCAGCAACTGGTCGACAGCACCCTGAGCCGCCTGCAACTGCCGGCCGACAAGACCCTCGCCGAGTTGTCCGGCGGCTGGCGTCGTCGTGTGCTGCTGGCCCAGGCGCTGGTATCCGAGCCGGACCTGCTGCTGCTCGACGAACCTACCAACCACCTGGATATTGGCGCCATTGCCTGGCTTGAAGAAGCCCTCAAGGATTTCCAGGGCGCCGTGCTGTTCATCACGCACGACCGTTCTTTCCTGCAGAACCTGGCCACGCGCATCCTTGAACTGGACCGTGGCGGCCTGATCGACTGGAACGGTGACTACGCCAGCTTCCTGGTGCACAAGGAAGCCACGCTGGCAGCCGAAGAAACCGCCAACGCACTGTTCGACAAGAAGCTGGCCCAGGAAGAAGTCTGGATTCGCCAGGGCATCAAGGCACGGCGTACCCGTAACGAAGGCCGCGTGCGTGCCCTGAAGGCCCTGCGCGTTGAGCGCAGCGAGCGTCGTGAGCGCACCGGCAAGGCCAATATCCAGTTGGACACCGCCGACAAGTCGGGCAAGCAAGTGATGGTGCTGGAGAACGTCAGCTTCCATCACCCGGAAGGCCCGTTCCTGATCAAGGACTTCTCGATGGTCTTGCAGCGCGGCGACCGTATCGGCCTGCTCGGCGCCAACGGTACCGGCAAGACCACCTTGCTCAAGCTGATGCTCAACGGTTTGCAACCAACCAGCGGCACTGTGGAAGAGGGGACGCGCATCGACGTGGCCTACTTCGACCAGTTGCGCCACCAGTTGGACCTGGAAAAACCGTGATCGACAACGTCGCTGAAGGCCGCGACTTTATCGATATCGACGGCCAGAGCCGCCACGTGCTTAGCTACCTGGGCGACTTCCTGTTCAGCCCGCAACGTGCGCGTACCCCGGTGAAAGCCTTGTCCGGTGGTGAGCGGGCGCGCCTGTTGTTGGCCAAGTTGTTCAGCAAACCAGCCAACCTGCTGGTGCTCGACGAACCGACCAACGACTTGGACGTAGAAACCCTCGAACTGCTGGAAGAGGTCCTGTTGACTTTCAACGGCACCGTATTGATGGTGAGCCACGACCGGGCATTCCTCGACAACGTAGTGACCAGCACCCTGGTCTTCGAAGGTGAAGGCAAGGTTCGCGAGTACGTCGGTGGTTACCAGGACTGGCTGCGCCAGGGCGGCTCGCCGCGCTTGCTGGGCGTGACCGAGAGCAAGTCCGGCAAGGCCGACTTGAACTCGGCGGTGGTGGCACCGGTGGCCGCTGCTGCTGCGCCTGCCCCGGAAGTTGCACCAGCAGGCAAGAAAAAGCTCAGCTACAAGCTGCAGCGCGAGCTGGAAGCCTTGCCGGGTGACATCGACGCCAAGGAGCAACAGATTGCCGCAGTTGAAGCGGAAATGGCTGACGCGGGTTTCTACCTGCGGCCTGCGGCAGAAACTGCCAAGGTCATTGCTTCGCTGGAGACATTGAACCAGGAGCTGGAAGTGCTGGTGGAGCGTTGGGCTGAGTTGGATGCTTGATTGATCCATAGGTAATAAAAAGCCCGGCGCTCATCTGTATGAACGCCGGGCTTTTTGTATGCAATACGATCCAAATGTGGGAGCGGGCTTGCTCGCGAAAGCGGTGTGTCAGTTGATACATTTGGCGACTGACACGGCGCTTTCGCGAGCAAGCCCGCTCCCACATTTGATCTGCGTTGGTCTTAAGGTGCTTTGACCAGCTTAACCGCCAGCACATCACACGGCGCACCGTGCAGTACATCATTGGCGGTAGAGCCCAGCAGCAATGCCAAGCCGTGACGGCCATGGCTGCCGACCACGATCAGGTCGCAAGCCTTTTCCTTGGCCAGATGGTGGATTTCCTGGCGCGGTTGGCCGTAGGTCAGGTGGCAGTCTTCCTTTTTCAAATGCGGGTATTTGAGAATCAAACGATCAAGGCGCTCCTTGGCCTGGTCGAATTGTTGTTGCTGCAACTGGGAAAGGTCCATTGGCACGTCACCCCCAAAGGCCATGGCCATGGGCTCGACGATATGCACCAGCGATAATATGGCGCCATTGGCCAATGCAGATTCCTGTGCGCGCTTGATCACTGGATCGCACTCTTCGGTCAGATCGACGGCGACCAGAATATGTTGGTAGGGCATGAGGCGTTCCTCCAGGGGACTGCAATAAATTCAGTATGGCTGCTTTCAAGCGGATGGGGTTGCGTCAGATCAAATCCGCTCATCTAGAAATTCGGGAGTACACATATGACGGTCTGGATAGTGGTGTCAATCCTTGTGGTGGTGCTGAGCCCTCTGGCATGGCTGCGCCCGTCGCGTCATCAGAGCGGGCGCATGGCCCTGCGCATGGAGGCGCGCCGTATCGGCCTGGCCATGCAGTTGGCGCCTCAGGAGTGGCCGCACTGGCTCAAACAAGAGCCGCCAAGCCCGTGTGCGCAGTACTGTCGACCACGGCGCGGCAGCGTGCCGGCTATCTGGAGTTACTGGCAGTGGGAGCCTGGGGTTTGGGTCAATCAGTGGCGTGAGGTGTGCGTCGATGAGAAGTTGTTGCCGCATTTTGCGACGCTGCCGGACAACGTCTACAAGGTCGAAGCTGACAAGCAGATGATTGCCCTCTATTGGGGCGAGAAGGGCGAAGCGAGTGATTTGCAAGCCATCGACAAGTTGCTCAAGGCCTTGGCTTAAGCCCAACCTTGTAGAAACAGCAGGCAATAAAAAGCCCGACATCATCATCGGGCTGGAGTTGGCCAGGCAGGCCGGTAAATCTGTGTTTCCCGCGTCGGATGTTCATCCAGGCGCTTTGTGGTTGCGGCTAGCCTAGCCGGATATCACGCTCTGTACAGTCTTTTCCCACAAACTTTCTATTATTGATTTCGTGAATATTTAAATATTGATGAGGCGCGGGCTTAGGGTCGGGGTTCTGAAATGACTGGAAAGTCGCGTTTTTCCTAGTCTTTTTGAGCGATTGACAATTGCCCTGAATTGGATGAAGGTGGCATACCCAAATCAAACGGGCGTATGAATTGAGCGTTTGTCTGTCAGACCACTCATACATAATCCCGACTATCGCATTGGCGGGTGTGCCTGGCGGATGGGCGTGAACATTGACCAAATCATCAATGTCCAACCATAGGCCAGCGTCCAATGTGTACTGTTCAGCTTCCATATCGTGGAGATCAGTTGATGATTTACGAAGGTAAAGCCATCACGGTTAAGGCTCTTGAAAGTGGCATCGTCGAACTGAAATTCGACCTCAAGGGTGAGTCCGTCAACAAGTTCAACCGTCTAACCCTGAATGAATTGCGTCAGGCCGTAGACACCATCAAAGCAGATGCTTCGGTCAAGGGCGTGATCGTCTCCAGCGGCAAGGACGTGTTTATCGTCGGCGCTGACATCACCGAATTCGTCGACAACTTCAAGCTGCCCGATGCCGAGCTGGTGGCTGGCAACCTCGAAGCCAACAAGATTTTCAGTGATTTCGAAGACCTCAACGTTCCCACCGTTGCCGCAATCAACGGCATCGCGTTGGGCGGTGGCCTCGAAATGTGCTTGGCGGCAGACTTCCGTGTCATGTCCGCGACCGCAAAAATCGGCCTGCCTGAAGTCAAACTGGGCATCTACCCAGGTTTTGGCGGCACCGTACGCCTGCCGCGTCTGATCGGGGCCGATAACGCCATCGAGTGGATTGCCGCCGGTAAGGAAAACAAAGCTGAAGACGCACTGAAAGTCGGTGCCGTCGACGCTGTAGTTGCGCCGGACAAACTGGCCGAAGCCGCTCTGAACCTGATCAAAGGCGCCATCAGCGGCGAATTTGACTACAAGGCCAAGCGTCAGCCGAAGCTGGAAAAACTCAAGCTCAACGCCATCGAACAAATGATGTCGTTCGAAACCGCCAAAGGTTTCGTGGCAGGCCAAGCCGGCCCGAACTACCCGGCACCGGTCGAAGCGATCAAGACCATCCAGAAGGCTGCGAACTTTGGTCGCGACAAAGCCCTGGAAGTGGAAGCGGCTGGTTTCGTCAAATTGGCGAAAACCTCCGCTGCCCAGAGCCTGATCGGCCTGTTCCTGAACGACCAGGAGCTGAAGAAAAAAGCCAAGGCCTACGACGAAATCGCCCGCGACGTGAAACAGTCTGCCGTACTCGGCGCCGGGATCATGGGCGGCGGTATCGCCTATCAGTCGGCGTCCAAAGGCACGCCGATCCTGATGAAGGACATCAACGAGCACGGCATCGAGCAAGGCCTGGCGGAAGCCGCCAAGCTGCTGGTGGGTCGTGTGGATAAAGGTCGCATGACCGCCGCGAAGATGGCTGAAGTCCTCAACGGCATCCGTCCTACGCTGTCCTACGGGGATTTCGGCCACGTCGACCTGGTGGTCGAAGCGGTTGTCGAGAACCCGAAGGTCAAGCAAGCCGTATTAGCTGAAGTGGAAGCCCAGGTCAAAGACGACACCATCCTGGCGTCCAACACCTCGACCATTTCCATCTCGCTGCTGGCCAAGGCGCTCAAGCGTCCGGAAAACTTCGTCGGCATGCACTTCTTCAACCCGGTGCACATGATGCCGCTGGTAGAAGTGATCCGTGGCGAGAAGTCCAGCGAGCAAGCGGTTGCGACCACCGTTGCCTACGCCAAGAAAATGGGCAAGAACCCGATCGTGGTCAATGACTGCCCGGGCTTCCTGGTCAACCGCGTGCTGTTCCCGTACTTCGGCGGTTTCGCCAAGCTGGTCAGCGCCGGTGTGGACTTCGTGCGCATCGACAAAGTCATGGAAAAATTCGGCTGGCCAATGGGCCCGGCGTACCTGATGGACGTGGTCGGCATTGACACCGGCCACCACGGTCGCGATGTCATGGCCGAAGGCTTCCCGGACCGCATGAAAGACGACCGCCGCTCGGCGATCGACGCGCTCTACGAAGCCAAGCGCCTGGGCCAGAAGAACGGCAAGGGCTTCTACGCTTACGAGGCCGACAAGAAGGGCAAGCAGAAGAAAGTGGCCGATCCTTCGGTGCACGAAGTACTCGCGCCGGTCATCTACGAGCAGCGTGAGGTGTCAGACGAAGACATCATCAACTGGATGATGATCGCCCTGTGCCTGGAAACCGTGCGTTGCCTGGAAGACGGCATCGTTGAAACCGCCGCCGAAGCCGATATGGGCCTGGTGTACGGTATTGGTTTCCCTCCATTCCGTGGTGGTGCACTGCGTTACATCGATTCGATCGGTGTGGCCGAGTTCGTTGCCCTGGCTGATCAATACGCTGATTTGGGCCCGCTGTACCACCCGACCGCGAAGCTGCGTGAAATGGCCAAGAATGGCCAGCGCTTCTTCGGTTAAGTGCCCAGACGACTAGAGCGAGAATATTTATGAGCTTGAATCCAAGAGACGTCGTGATTGTCGACTTCGGTCGTACTCCGATGGGCCGCTCCAAGGGCGGCATGCACCGCAACACCCGTGCCGAAGACATGTCGGCGCACCTGATCAGCAAGCTGCTGGAGCGTAACGTCAAGGTCGATCCGAACGAAGTCGAAGACGTGATCTGGGGCTGCGTCAACCAGACCCTGGAACAGGGCTGGAACATCGCGCGCATGGCTTCCTTGATGACCCAGATCCCACATACCGCTGCCGGCCAGACCGTCAGCCGGCTGTGTGGTTCGTCGATGAGCGCGCTGCACACTGCCGCCCAGGCGATCATGACCGGCAACGGTGATGTGTTCGTGGTCGGTGGCGTGGAGCACATGGGCCACGTCAGCATGATGCACGGCGTCGACCCTAACCCGCACATGTCGCTGTATGCGGCGAAAGCCTCGGGCATGATGGGCCTGACTGCGGAAATGCTCGGCAAGATGCACGGCATTACCCGCGAAGCCCAGGACGCGTTCGGCCTGCGCTCCCACCAGCTCGCCCACAAGGCGACCCTGGAAGGCAAGTTCAAGGATGAGATCATCCCGATGAACGGCTACGACGAGAACGGTTTCCTGAAACTGTTCGACTACGACGAAACCATTCGTCCGGACACCACCCTGGAAAGCCTGGCGGCCCTGAAGCCGGCGTTCAATCCAAAGGGTGGCACCGTGACAGCGGGCACTTCGTCGCAAATCACCGACGGTGCCTCGTGCATGATCGTGATGTCGGCGCAGCGTGCACAAGACCTGGGTATCCAGCCGCTGGCAGTGATCCGTTCGATGGCAGTGGCGGGTGTGGACCCGGCGATCATGGGCTATGGTCCAGTACCGGCCACACAAAAAGCCTTGAAGCGCGCAGGCCTGACCATCTCCGATATCGACTTCTTCGAGCTCAACGAAGCTTTCGCCGCACAGGCCCTGCCAGTGCTGAAAGATCTGAAAGTGCTCGACAAGATGAACGAGAAGGTTAACCTGCACGGCGGTGCGATTGCCCTGGGCCACCCATTCGGTTGCTCCGGTGCACGTATCTCCGGTACTTTGCTTAATGTGATGAAGCAAAATGGCGGCAACCTCGGGGTTGCAACCATGTGCATTGGCCTCGGCCAAGGCATTTCCACCGTCTTCGAACGCGTCTAAGCGTTCCGTTGACGGAAGCCGGGGCCCAGTGCCCCGGTTTTTGTTTTTGGCAGTTTTGTATTTTTTTTTAACAAATTTTGTAAGAGGGCCAGAGCATGAAAGTCGAACCAGGGCTCTACCAGCATTATAAAGGTCCGCAGTACCGTGTTTTCAGTGTGGCGCGGCACTCCGAGACCGAAGAAGAAGTGGTGTTCTATCAAGCACTGTATGGCGATTACGGCTTTTGGGTACGCCCATTGAGCATGTTCCTGGAGACCGTCGAAGTTGACGGCGAGCAAGTCCCGCGCTTTGCTTTGGTCCAGGTCGAACCCAGTCTTTTTTCAGGGCAATAACGGCAGGTCGCGCAGAATGCTGCGCTTGACCTCACCTTGTTGCCACTATATATAGCGTTGCCGCGACAGGCGCCAACTGCCTTTCTCTTCTCGAATTCAGGAATTTTCCGATCCATGGGCAAATCGCTGGTCATTGTGGAATCCCCGGCTAAGGCCAAGACCATCAACAAGTACTTGGGCAACGAGTACGTGGTGAAGTCGAGTATCGGCCATATCCGAGACCTGCCCACCAGCGGTTCGGCTAGCGCCAGCAGGAGCCTGCCGCCAAGCGCGGCAAGGCGGCTGCGGGCGAAGGTCCGGTGCTCAGCCCTAAAGAGAAAGCGCGCAAGCAGCTGGTCTCGCGCATGGGTGTGGACCCGGATCATGGCTGGAAAGCCAAGTACGAGATCCTTCCTGGCAAGGAAAAGGTCATCGAAGAGCTGCGCCGGCTCGCCAAAGATGCCGACACCATCTATCTCGCAACGGACTTGGACCGCGAAGGGGAAGCCATTGCCTGGCACCTGCGGGAAGCCATCGGCGGTGACGACAGCCGCTACAAGCGTGTGGTGTTCAACGAAATCACCAAGAAAGCCATTCAGGAAGCCTTCTCCAAGCCGGGCGAACTGGACATCGACCGCGTCAACGCCCAACAGGCCCGTCGTTTCCTCGACCGCGTCGTGGGTTATATGGTCTCGCCGCTGCTCTGGGCCAAGATCGCCCGTGGCCTGTCCGCCGGCCGTGTGCAGTCGGTAGCGGTCAAGCTGGTGGTGGAACGTGAGCGTGAGATCCGTGCGTTCATCCCCGAAGAGTACTGGGAAGTCCACGCTGACCTCGGCACCGCCAAGGGCGCCAACGTGCGCTTTGAAGTGGCCCGCGAGAAAGGCGAGGCCTTCAAGCCGCTGAACGAAGCCCAGGCCATGGCCGCGCTGGAGAAACTCAAGTCTTCCAGCTACAGCATCGTCAAGCGCGAAGACAAGCCGACCAGCAGCAAGCCATCGGCTCCGTTCATCACGTCCACTCTGCAACAGGCTGCGAGTAACCGCCTGGGCTTTGGCGTGAAGAAGACCATGATGATGGCGCAGCGTCTGTACGAAGCGGGCTACATCACCTATATGCGTACCGACTCCACCAACCTGTCGGTGGACGCGGTAGCGATGGCGCGTACTTATATTGAAGGCGAATTCGGCAAGAAGTACTTGCCGGAGAAACCGAACGTCTACAGCAGCAAGGAAGGCGCGCAGGAGGCTCACGAAGCGATTCGTCCTTCCGATGCCAACACCACGCCTGCCAAGCTGAGCGGCATGGAGCGCGACGCTGAGCGCCTCTACGAGCTGATCTGGCGCCAATTCCTGGCCTGCCAGATGTTGCCGGCGCAATACCTGTCCACCACGGTCACCGTGGCGGCGTCTGACTTCGAGCTGCGTGCCAAGGGCCGTATCCTCAAATTCGACGGCTATACTCGCGTCATGCCGCAGATCGCCAAGCCTGGCGATGATGACGTGCTGCCGGACATGGCCCAGGGCGACACGCTGAAGCTGATCAAGCTCGACCCATCCCAACACTTCACCAAGCCGCCGGCGCGTTATTCGGAAGCCAGCTTGGTGAAAGAGATGGAAAAACGCGGTATCGGTCGTCCTTCGACCTATGCGGCAATCATCTCCACTATTCAGGACCGCGGTTACGTTGCGTTGCACAACCGTCGTTTCTACTCGGAAAAAATGGGCGACATCGTCACTGAGCGTCTGTCCGAGAGCTTCTCCAACCTGATGGACTACGGCTTCACTGCCGGCATGGAAGAGAACCTCGATGACGTGGCCCAGGGCGAGCGTGACTGGAAAAACGTGCTGGACGAGTTCTACGGCGACTTCAAGAAGAAGCTCGAGGTAGCGGAAAGCCCAGAGAACGGCATGCGCGCCAACCAGCCGGTGATGACCGACATTCCGTGCCAGACCTGTGGCCGACCGATGCAGATCCGTACTGCATCCACCGGTGTGTTCCTCGGTTGCTCGGGCTACAGCCTGCCGCCGAAAGAGCGTTGCAAGGCGACCGTCAACCTGGTTCCGGGCGATGAAATCGCGGCCGATGACGAGGGTGAATCCGAGTCGCTGGTATTGCGTGGCAAGCACCGCTGCCCAATTTGCAGCACGGCGATGGATGCCTACCTGCTGGATGAGAAGCACAAGCTGCACATCTGCGGTAACAACCCGGATTGCAACGGCTACGAGATCGAAGAGGGCACCTACCGCATCAAGGGCTACGAAGGTCCGAGCCTGGAATGCGACAAGTGCGGTAGCGAGATGCAGCTCAAGACTGGCCGTTTCGGCAAGTTCTTCGGTTGCACCAACCCGACGTGCAAGAACACCCGCAAGCTGCTGAAAAGCGGTGATGCGGCGCCGCCGAAGATGGACCCGGTGAAGATGCCGGAGCTCAAGTGCGAGAAGGTCAACGACACCTACATCCTGCGTGATGGCGCTTCGGGGCTGTTCCTGGCTGCCAGCCAGTTCCCGAAAAACCGCGAGACCCGTGCACCGCTGGTGTTGGAGATCGTGCCGCACAAGGATGAGATCGACCCGAAGTACCACTTCTTGTGTGAAGCGCCGAAGAAGGACCCGGATGGCCGCCCAGCCGTGATCCGCTACAGCCGCAAGACCAAGGAGCAGTACGTGCAGACCGAAGTGGACGGCAAGCCTACCGGCTGGAAAGCGTTCTACGACGGTGGCAAGTGGAAGGTCGAGGATAAGCGCCAGGGCGCTTGATCGACTGATCTGCCAATACAAAGGCCGCCTGCATAGGCGGCCTTTTTTGCGCTTGCAGTGCGCTCGGCTGATCCGTGACACTGTTAAGCCAGCATCATGCTTCTTTCGTTGTGGAGACTGCCGTTATGGCCAACGAACTCTATACCCGTACCAATCAGAAAATTTACTTCGCGGGTTTGTCCCTGGAAGCCCTTGGCCGTGCCGAGGAAGGGAAGGAGATGAACGCCATCGCGCTGGTCCAGGCGGGGCGTGAAGCGGCGTTGTTCCACCTGTACGGCGCTTTGTTGGGCCTGTGCCATGAAATCGCCGGGTTCTATCGCTTGCCCCAGGCGGGCTCGCCCCGTGCAGAAATGATCATGAACCGGGAAGTGCTGGAGACCATGGCCATTCCCGAGCTGGCGGAGTTGGTAGAAATGGCCCAAAGCCCGGACAGTTGGGTTGCGCGTTTGCTCAAGGCTCATGCCGACATGTTCCAGCCGCCACGCGTGCCTCATGTGCCCAAGGGCGACGTGACCCAGCCATTGATCGTAGCGGTGGCGTTGGAAGAGGATGAGCCTAAGCCGTTGAGCCGTGAGGAGCTCGAAGGCTGGCGCCAAGAGCTGAAAAAGATGGCGTTGCGCTTTCGCGAAGGGTTGAACGAGTGCTGATGAACCCCCATTGATAAGGGTACACAGCACAAAGCACCGTTCATCAAGCTGTCAAGAAACCTCTTCAGATCCTCAGCGATGCCGGGTGGATGACTGATATAATCCCGGCCTTTCGTGGAGAACAGATTGTTATGCCAACGTCCTTTCTGGAAATTGTTGAATTGCCTGACGGCCGAATCGAGCTGCGCCGGGCTGAGGACGAGGGTTCTCTGGTTATTCTGGATTTTTCCGAGGACGCCAAAGCGTTCCTGCAAGGTCAGCACGTGGAAGTGGCCAAGGCCATGTTGAGCGTGGGTGTGCAGATGGCAGGCCGGTTGGCGGAAGGCGAGCCGGAGAAGGAAGATGGGCCGCGGGTGCTTCACTGAGTAGCCGATCGAGCCCTGTAATGAGCGGGCTTGCCCCGCGCTGGGCTGCGAAGCGGCCCCAGAACCAAACGCCGCGTAATAACTGATATACCGCAATAACTTATTTAGGGCCGCTTCGCAGCCCAGCGCGGGGCAAGCCCGCTCACTACAACCGCTCAGCCCAATCGAATATTCAAGCTCTGAGCATCGCCCGTACGCGCGGCGCTGATCAGCTGTTGCTTGGCACTCGCATTCAACGGGTTCAACCAGCTCACCACTGTATGGCTACGCCCTAATCGCAAGGCTTCGCAGGTCAGTTGCTGTGCACTTTGCGCGCCACGCGGTTGCAGCAACAGGATACGCTCGCGGTTGAGGCCGGCGTCCCGCAGCCAGGCCTGGGTCAGGCTGGCGGGTGGGGCGATCAGTGTCAGCCAGCGAGCATCCTGCTCTTCGCTGAGTTCGCGAAGGATCGGCGCCAGCAGGCTCAGGCAGCTGCCAGCAGCACCGCGCAACGACAATTCACTGAACGCCTCAGGCTCGGCGCTCCAGGGCGCTTCGACCGTTTCCTTGAGGATGGGCGCAGAGGTTGGGCCATAAAGGCCTCGAACAGCGACAGTTGTGTATGTTGTGGGGTGTGCACGAGCTGCATGATGCCTCCTTTAGCGGCGAATGACGCCGACGCTCAAGCCTTCGATCACCAGGTCCTGATCTTTCAGGTTCACTTCAATCGGGGCGAACTCCGGGTTCTCGGCCAGTAGCCAGACCTTGCTGCCTTCGCGCTTGAAGCGTTTGACGGTGACTTCATCGCCGATACGGGCGACTACGATCTGGCCATTACGGGCTTCGCGGGTGGTGTGGACGGCCAGCAGGTCGCCATCGAAGATGCCCACGTCCTTCATGCTCATGCCGTGGACCCGCAACAGGTAGTCGGCTCGAGGATGGAAGAAGGTCGGGTTGATGTTGCAGGACTCCTCGACGTGCTGCTGCGCGAGGATCGGCGCACCGGCGGCGACGCGACCGATGATGGGCAGTGTCGATTCGTCGGCCTTGGCTTCGAAGCCAGGGATGCGAATACCGCGTGAAGCACCCGGGGTCATCTCGATTGCGCCTTTGCGCGCGAGGGCCTTGAGGTGTTCTTCGGCGGCGTTGGGGGACTTGAACCCCAATTCCAGCGCAATTTCCGCTCGGGTCGGCGGGTAGCCGTTGTCATCGAGGCAGCGCTTGATAAAAGCCAGAATCTCAGCTTGGCGTGGCGTCAGTTTTAGCATGTTGATCGCTCTGTCTTTTTATACAGTGACTGGGATTATATACAGTGAACTGCGCTTGGCAATCATCCTTTTCCTTGCGGCCGCTGGACGGTCATTCGTCATCCTTCCTACAAGTGAGAGATAGCGCTGCCTACAGGCCTGGATGAATGTGATTAAATAGCGATGAAATACATGACTGCCCGGCCGGAATGCGAACTCGCAGGGTTGACAAGACACACCCTGAAACGTATGTTTCAAACAAGTGTTTGTCAGGCGGAGTAGCCATGGCCCAGTCGGAAACCGTTGAACGCATTCTCGATGCTGCCGAGCAATTGTTCGCGGAAAAAGGATTTGCTGAAACTTCATTGCGGCTGATTACCAGCAAGGCCGGGGTGAACCTGGCGGCAGTGAACTATCATTTCGGCTCGAAAAAGGCCCTGATCCAGGCGGTGTTCTCACGCTTCCTGGGGCCGTTCTGCGCCAGCCTCGACCGTGAACTGGAACGTCGCCAGGCCAAGGCCGACAGCAAGCCAACCCTGGAAGACCTGCTGGAAATGCTGGTGGAACAGGCGCTGGTGGTGCAGCCGCGCAGTGGCAACGACCTGTCGATCTTCATGCGCCTGCTGGGCCTGGCGTTCAGCCAGAGCCAGGGTCACCTGCGGCGCTACCTGGAAGACATGTACGGCAAGGTGTTCCGCCGCTATATGCTGCTGGTCAACGAAGCCGCCCCGCGTATTCCGCCTATCGAACTGTTCTGGCGCGTGCACTTCATGCTCGGCGCTGCGGCGTTCAGCATGTCCGGGATCAAGGCCTTGCGCGCCATCGCAGAAACCGATTTTGGCGTGAACACTTCTATCGAGCAGGTAATGCGCCTGATGGTGCCGTTTCTCGCCGCCGGCATGCGTGCCGAAACCGGCGTGAGCGACCCTGCCATGGCCGCCGCCCAGCTGCGTCCCCGCAGCAAAACAGCTCCGGCTGTCGCCAAGGTCTGACCTTTGCGGGTGTGCGTGGCCGCTTGCATCCGCTAAGCTAGCCGCCCATGCCGATTTCAGTTATTTACTCGCAACCCGTTGTGCTCACTGTGCGAATCTCGCCGAGTGAGGGCAACGGGTTGTGTGCGTTATTTAAGGAAGGTTTATGAGTGCTGCCCTGCAAGGTTCTTTGATGGTCGACGTTGCCGGTACTTGGCTGACGGCCGAGGATCGTCATCTGTTGCGCCAGCCTGAAGTCGGCGGCCTGATCATTTTTGCGCGCAATATCGAGCATCCACGCCAGGTACGTGAGTTGAGCGCGGCGATTCGTGCCGTGCGCCCGGATCTGCTGTTGGCCGTCGATCAGGAGGGCGGTCGCGTACAGCGTCTGCGCCAGGGCTTTGTGCGCCTGCCAGCCATGCGCGCGCTGGCCGACAATCCCAACGCCGAACACTTGGCCGAGCAGTGCGGCTGGATCATGGCCACTGAAGTGCTGGCGGTCGGCCTGGATTTGAGCTTCGCTCCGGTACTGGATCTGGACTACCAGCGCAGTGCCGTGGTCGGCACCCGTTCTTTCGAAGGCGACCCCGAGCGTGCCGCCTTGCTCGCAGGGGCTTTCATTCGCGGTATGAACAGCGCCGGTATGGCCGCCACCGGTAAACACTTCCCGGGCCATGGTTGGGCTGAGGCCGATTCCCACGTCGCCATTCCCAATGACGAACGTAGCCTGGAGCAGATTCGCGCCCATGACCTGGTGCCTTTCGCACGCCTGAGCAAGCAGTTGGCGGCAGTGATGCCGGCCCACGTGATCTACCCGCAGGTTGACGCTCAGCCCGCAGGTTTCTCGCGACGCTGGTTGCAGGACATCCTGCGCGGCGAGCTGCAGTTCGATGGGGTGATTTTCAGTGATGACTTGTCGATGGCAGGTGCCCATGTGGTGGGCGATGCGGCGAGCCGGATTGAAGCTGCACTGACGGCGGGTTGTGACATGGGTTTGGTGTGTAATGACCGCGCCGCTGCGGAGCTGGCACTGAGTGCTGCGCAGCGGATGAAAGTGACGCCGTCGGCGCGGATTGCGCGGATGCGGGGGCAGGCGATTGCGTCGACCGACTATAAGCAGGATCCGCGTTGGTTGGCGGCGCTGACCGCGTTGCGCGATGCTCAATTGATCGACTGAAAACCGCGTTGCTGCCATCGCAGGCAAGCCAGCTCCCACACTTGGAACGCATTTCCCTGTGGGAGCTGGCTTGCCGGCGATGGCAATCTGACAGTCAACGCTTCTCTTGTTTGTGCGGTAAAGGCGCAAACAACGCCTCGATATCCTCATTGCCCAACTGCCAATCCCCCGTTGTACGCCCATCCAGCACACCCGCCGCCAAGTCGGACTTTTCTTTCTGCAGGTGCTGAATTTTCTCTTCCACCGTGCCCCGCGCAATCATCTTGTAGACGAACACCGGCTTTTCCTGGCCGATGCGATACGCACGGTCAGTCGCCTGGTTCTCCGTAGCCGGGTTCCACCACGGGTCGTAATGGATCACCGTATCGGCTTCGGTCAGGTTCAGGCCTACGCCACCGGCCTTCAGGCTGATCAGAAAGATCTGCAGCTTGCCGCTCTGGAAGTCCTTCACTGGCGTGCGCCGGTCGCGGGTCTGGCCGGTCAATAGGGCGTAGGCAGTCCCACGTTTTTTCAGCTCGATTTCGATCAGGCTGAGCATCGAGGTGAACTGGGAAAACAGCAGGATGCGCCGCCCTTCGGCAAACAGCTCTTCAAGCATTTCCATCAAACTGTCGAGCTTGCCCGAGCTGCTGCCACGGGCGGGCAGGGTGGCGTCGTTGACCAGGCGCAAGTCGCAGCACACCTGGCGCAGCTTGAGCAGTGCTTCAAGAATGATGATCTGGCTGCGCGCCACGCCCTTGCGGGTGATTTCGTCGCGCACCTTCTTGTCCATGGCCAGGCGCATGGTTTCGTACACATCGCGCTGGGCTTCATTGAGGTCCACCCAGTGGACGATCTCAGTCTTGGGCGGCAATTCCGTGGCCACTTGTTCCTTTGTGCGGCGTAACAGGAAGGGTTTGATCCGACCGTTGAGGTGTTGCAACCGCACATCACTGGCGCGCTTTTCGATGGGCACGCGGTAATCGCGATTAAAACTCTTCACGTCACCCAGCCAACCCGGCAGCAAGAAGTGGAACAGCGACCACAACTCGCCCAGGTGGTTTTCCAACGGCGTACCGCTCAGGCACAGGCGTTGTCGCGCATTCAGCTCGCGCGCGGCCTGGGCCGCCTTGCTGGAGGGGTTCTTGATGTACTGGGCTTCATCGAGGATTAGCACATGCAAGGGCTGTGCGGCGAGCAGTTCGATGTCTTTGGGCAGCAGCGCGTACGTGGTCAGCAGCAGGTCATAGTCCTGCAAGTGGGGAAATGTTTCTTACGCCCCGCGCCATACAACGCCAGAACCTTGAGTTGCGGGGTGAAGTGCGCCGCTTCATCCAGCCAGTTCGGAATCAGGCTGGTGGGCATCACCACCATGCACGGTCGATCCAGGCGCCCGGCGATTTTCTCGGTAAGAATATGCGCCAGGGTTTGCAAGGTTTTGCCCAGGCCCA
This sequence comes from Pseudomonas poae, assembly GCA_004000515.1. Classification (GTDB taxonomy): domain Bacteria; phylum Pseudomonadota; class Gammaproteobacteria; order Pseudomonadales; family Pseudomonadaceae; genus Aquipseudomonas; species Aquipseudomonas cremoris. The sequence goes on along the minus strand of CP034537.1, from coordinate 6,879,749 downwards.
TGTCATCTGCAAGTATCCCGCCGACATCGAGCTGGCGTAGCGACTGCATCCAGCTCAATCCTTCCAGCTGATAGGGACGCAAGGTCGCGTTGAGCCCTTCGGGCGCTGCGCACGTGAAGTCCCTGATGTCCCGCAGGCGTTGTGCGAAGTTGCGGATCTTCTCGCCACCTTCCCATTGCAGGGGCAGGTCTTCCAGAGGGTTCAGGCGGATCGCATCGGCCTTGGCCAGGCGCAGCGTGGTGGTGCCGGATTCCTGCAGGTAAAACTCACCGAGGGTCGCGAGCACAGGTTTCAAGCGGCCGTAGGGCAGTGCGACCTGGATGGGGCCGTGGCCATTGGGCAGGCCCGGAATATTCACCAGGATCAGCTCATCATCGCGGCGGCGGGCAAGTTTCTCCGGGTTGAGGATCTCGGTGTGGGAACGCATCAAGTTCAACAGGATCGGCAGCAAGCTCAGCCGCTCGCCGTTGACGATGATCCCCAGTTCCAGATCAAACCAGTCGCGCTCCGGCCCTTCATCGACCGTCGCGTACCAGTCATCGACGGCGCTCAGGTCAAAGCCGAAATCATCATCGATCAGCAATTCCCAGCCCTCGGCTCGCAAGGTCGGGGTGGCATTGAGGGTGAAGGTCAGCCAGGCACTGTCATTGACCATCTCGAACAGCTCGCCGGCACTTTCGGGCAAGGCCTTGCTTTGGCGTGTGGCGATCTTGAACCCGAGAAGACGCAGTTGTTCGCGGTACGGCTGCTCCAGCTCCGGATGCCGCTTGATCCGCAGGCTCTGAGCCTCCTGGCGCACCACGATATCGGCGTTCTTCTGCCCGCTGACGTAGTTGCCCAGGTAGTTGAATGACAGCGCCGCCCGGTGCTGGATATACCGCTGCATCTTGCCGTTGCGCGGTTCAAACGCGCTGAACTCCACGCTGGCCATCCACAGGCGCGGCACCGGTGGCACATCTTCCATCACCACTTGTGGCAGGGCCACGCGGTTATCCAGTACGGCCTGGAGTTTTTCCAGCAGTTCGGCATCCTGGGCCGCCGCCGGGTAAGCCAGGGTTTCCTGGACTTTGAGCAGCACCGCGGCGATGTGTTTGCAGTTGGTGTGTACCGGGCAGGTGCAGCGGCTGTCCACCAGGATCAGCGTGCCCTTGGCCGACTCGCGCAGTGAGATGGTCTGCCGATAAACGTTGCCGCCCGAGCCTTCGCAGCTGGCGACGATGGTGCTGTCGCCGGACTCGACAATGCGCACCCGGTTCTCCAGGGCATAGCGCCGGCCACGCTCAAGGCTTTGCTCTTTAAAGCGATTGGCCCACGAAGGGGCCAGGGGTTTGGTCAGCGACGACGGCAGGGACATGGTGCGGGATCAGTCCTGAATGTCAGGCGGTGGCGCGCTGGGCGGCTTGGCGGTCAGCGAGGTGATCTTGATCAGCAGCGCCAGATGGCCTCCGTCCAGGTAGTTGAGCTGGTTGTTCTTGGTGCGCACGTCTTTCTGGGCCAGATGCTCGCTGGCGATCACGCTGCCGTTGCTGTCGAACTGATTGATCCAGAAGTCCGCGTCAATATCGGTGAAGCGGCCCAGTTGCAGGCTCAAGACGCCCTCGATAGGGAACTGGCCGAACTGCTCCTGGCCGTCTGTAATCGCGATCTTCACCGGCTGCTCGCCGAGGTTCTGCTCCCACGCCTTGTGCGCCAACACCGTATAGCTGTTGTCGGCATTGAGCTTGTCGACGATGTTGTTCAGGCGTGGCGGGCTCAGTTTATCGGTGCCCAGGTGCGCAGCGCCGGCATCCCAGTTTTCCGGGGCGGCGCGGCTGTTGATCACCGGCTCCGCATTCTGGCGCACCAGGATCATTTCCACCTGGTACGGGCTGTCGGCGAACGCCGAAGGTGCCACGACCACCAACAACAGGCTCAGGATGCGGAACAGGCGCATGACGGCGTCCTTCAAACAGATTTCGGGATGAGGCGCTCAAACAGCGCCTCCAGGGTATTAAAGCGTTCTTCGGCGCGTTCCATCGGCACCATGAACTTGAACAGCGTAGCCCCTTCGAACTTGTAGCGGTTGGGTTGGCCCTGGATCAGCTTGATCAGCACCAGCGGGTCCACCGGCGTCTGCGCTTCGAACTCGATGCGCCCGCCTTGCGGCCCAGCATCGACCTTCTTGATCCCCAGTTGCTCGGCCTGCAATTTAAGCAGGGTCAGGCGCACCAGGTTTTTGGTCGGTTCCGGCAACAAGCCGAAGCGGTCGATCATTTCCACCTGCAAGTCCTTGAGGCCGTCTTCGTCGGTGGCAGAGGCGATGCGCTTGTACAGGATCAGCCGCGCATGCACATCCGGTAGGTAGTCCTCGGGGATCAGCGCCGGCAAACGCAGGTTGATCTCCGGGCCGCCGCCCAAGGGTTGGTCGAGGTTCGGTTGCTCGCCCTTGCGGATGGCTTTCACCGCCCGTTCAAGCATCTCCATATACAGGGTGAAACCTACCGCTTGGATTTGCCCGCTCTGGCCATCGCCCAGCAGTTCACCAGCGCCACGGATCTCCAGGTCGTTGGTGGCCAGCACAAAGCCGGCGCCCAGGTCCTGGGTGTTGGCGATGGCCTCCAGGCGCTTTTCCGCGTCGGAGGTGATCTGTTGGCGCGGCGGCGTCAGCAAATAGGCATACGCCTGGTGGTGACTGCGCCCGACGCGGCCACGTAGCTGGTGCAGCTGCGCCAGGCCGAATTTGTCGGCACGCTCGATGATGATGGTGTTGGCGCTCGGCACGTCGATGCCGGTCTCGATGATGGTCGAGGCGATCAGCACGTTGAAGCGCTTGTGGTAGAAGTCGCTCATCACTTGTTCGAGCTCGCGCTCGCGCATCTGCCCGTGGCCGATGGCGATGCGGGCTTCGGGCACCAGTTCGGCGAGGTCGGCGGCGCATTTCTCGATGGTCTTCACATCGTTGTGCAAGTAGTACACCTGCCCGCCGCGCAGCAGTTCGCGCAACAGCGCTTCCTTGACCGTGCTTTTGTTCTGCTCCATCACGAAGGTGCGCACCGACAGGCGTCGCGCCGGCGGCGTGGCGATGATCGACAGGTCGCGCATGCCCGACACCGCCATGTTCAGCGTGCGCGGAATCGGTGTGGCGGTCAGGGTAAGAATGTCCACTTCGCTGCGCAGGGCCTTGAGCTGTTCCTTCTGGCGCACGCCGAAGCGGTGTTCTTCGTCGATGATCACCAAGCCCAGGTTTTTGATCTTCACATCGTCCGACAGCAGCTTGTGGGTGCCGATGACGATGTCGATCTTGCCTTCGGCCAAATCGGCGACCGCAGCATTCACTTCCTTGGCCGACTTGAAGCGGCTCATCACCTCCACGGTCACCGGCCAATCGGCAAAGCGGTCGCGAAAGCTGTTGTAGTGCTGCTGGGCGAGCAGGGTGGTCGGTACCAGGATCGCCACTTGGCGACCGCCGTGTACTGCGATGAACGCGGCGCGCATGGCCACTTCGGTCTTGCCGAAGCCCACGTCGCCGCAGACCAGGCGGTCCATCGGCTTAGGCGCGAGCATGTCGGCGCGCACCGCTTCAATAGTGGTTTGCTGGTCTGGCGTTTCTTCGAAAGCGAAGCCGGCGCTGAAGGTGGCGTAGTCGGCCTTAGGGTCGGCGAACGCATAACCTTCGCGGGCGGCGCGGCGCGCGTAGATGTCGAGCAGTTCGGCGGCCACGTCGCGCACTTGTTCGGCGGCCTTGCGCTTGGCTTTCTGCCAGGTCTCGGAGCCCAGGCGGTGCAAAGGCGCCAGTGCGTCGTCGCTGCCGGTGTAGCGCGCGATCAGGTGCAGGTTGGCGACCGGTACGTAGAGCTTGGCGCCCTCGGCGTATTCCATGGTGAGGAATTCGGCGGCCTGGTTGTCGATCTCCAGGGTTTGCAGGCCGAGGTAGCGGCCCACACCGTGGTCGATATGCACCACCGGCGCGCCTTCGCGCAGCTCGGTGAGGTTCTTGATCACGGCATCGTTGTTGGCGTCGGCACGTTTTTCGCGGCGACGGCGCTGCATCACGCGTTGGCCGAACAGCGGGCTCTCGGCGATCAGTGCCAGGGCCGGATCGTCCAGCAACCAGCCTTCATCCAACGGCGCGATGGTGATTGCCAGGCGGTCTTTGCTCTTCACAAAGTCCGGCCAGCTGTCGACGGTTTTCGGTCGCAGCTTCAGGCGTTCCAGCAACTCCAGCAGCACTTCGCGGCGGCCGGCGGATTCGGCGGTAAACAGCACGCGGCCGGGGAAGTCGCCGAGGAAGTTGGAGAGCGCTTCCAGTGGCTGGTTGGCCTTGGCTTCAATCGCCAAGTTAGGCAGCGCTTGCGCGGGGAAGCGCTCACGGCCACTGCCGGCTTCCACGTCCTGCTGGCTGGCGACCACGCGCGGCCAGCTTTTCAGGCGGGCGAAGCAGTCTTCCACCGGCAGGAACAGCTCGGCGGGCGGCAATAGAGGACGGGAGGGGTCGACGCGGCGTTCTTCATAGCGATTACGTACGTCGTTCCAGAAGTTTTCTGCCGCTTGTTCGATACCGGGCAGCGAGAACACTTGGGTGTCCTGGGGCAGGTAGTCGAACAGAGTGGAGGTTTCGTCGAAGAACAGCGGCAGGTAGTACTCGATACCGGCGGGCGTAATCCCACTGCTCAAATCCTGGAAGATCGGGCAGCGGCGGAAGTCGACGTCGAAGCGTTCGCGAAAGCGTGCCTTGAAACGGGTGACCGCATCCTTCTGCAGCGGGAACTCGCGCGCCGGCAGCAGTTTGATCGACTCCACCTTGTCGATGGAGCGCTGGTTCTCGGGGTCGAACGTGCGCAGAGTCTCGATTTCGTCGTCGAACAGGTCGATGCGATAGGGCAGTTTGCTGCCCATAGGGAACAAGTCGATCAATGCGCCGCGTACCGCGAATTCACCGTGCTCATACACCGTGTCGACGCAGCGATAGCCGCTGGCTTCCAGGCGCGTGCGCATTTGCTCCACGTCGAGCTTCTGGCCGACATCCAGCACCAGGCTGCTGCCCAGCAGGAACTTGGTCGGCGCCAGGCGATGCAGGGCCGTGGTGATCGGCACCACTAGCACGCCGTGGGCCAGTTCCGGCAAGCGGTACAGGCTGGCGATGCGCTGGGAGATGATGTCCTGGTGCGGCGAAAACAGGTCGTAGGGCAGGGTTTCCCAGTCGGGAAAATGCAGCACCGGCAAATCGGGGGCGAAGAAGCTCAGCTCCTGCTCCAACCGTTCGGCGCTTTGGCTGTCGGCGGTCAGTAGCAGGGTAAAGCGTTTGGCTGCGCTGGCAGCCTCGGCAATGGCCAGGCTCAGGGCGGCACCGGGCAGATTGCCCCAGTGCTGTTTGCCTGCCGCAGCAGGGAGAAGCGGTAGACGCAGGACGGGCACGGAAGGTTGAGCTCCAAGCGTTGCGACAAAGTCGGTAATTGTAACGGTGCGAGGCGCCGTCTGTCAGTTGCTGACTGAGCCTATTACGGTTTGTAGGAAATGTAGTGGCTAAGACAAACAATGGTGCCTTTTGGCTCAATATGTAGTGTCAAAAAGCACGAGGTTTTCGGAGGGTTACGGATAAGTCGCCCTGACTGGCAAGAAGCTGGTCTTCTGGAACCCGCGTATTTACTGGGCTCCAGCGGGGTGTCAATTTTTGGCAAGCACTTTTTGTTGCCTGGGGCGCATTGCTCCGACGCCAGTCGGGCGGCATAATGTAGCCCCTTTTTCTGCCCCTACATGTGGAAGGTTCCCGTGACTCAGAAGCCCGACCAGTGTCTTGGTGAATGGATCGACCGTGAAGCACTCGCAGAAGCGATGATTCCGCTTATCGGCCAGCTGTACCGCAATAACAATGTGGTGAGCTCGATCTATGGCCGCAGCCTGATCAACCAGTCTGTCATCGCGATTCTCAAAGCTCACCGCTTTGCGCGCCATCGCTCCGCCGACGACAGCGAACTCTCCGTCCACGAAACATTCCCACTGCTTAAAGCCATGAGCGAGCTCAAGCTCGGCGCGGCTTCGGTAGACCTGGGCAAGTTGGCCTATAAATTCCGCAAAGAAGGCGCTGGCCGTACCGCCGAGCAGTTCGTGCGTGAAGAAATGGCTGACGTGGTAGGTCAACAGAACGCCGCTGCCCGTAAAGGCACCGACGTTGTGTTGTACGGCTTCGGTCGTATCGGCCGCCTGCTGGCACGCATCCTGATCGAAAAAACCGGTGGCGGCGACGGCCTGCGCCTGCGTGCCATCGTTGTGCGCAAAGGCGCCGAGAACGACCTGACCAAGCGCGCCAGCCTGCTGCGTCGCGACTCGGTACACGGTCCGTTCAACGGCACCATCGTCATCGACGAAGAAAACAACACCATCACCGCCAACGGTAACCTGATCCAGGTGATCTACGCGAAGAACCCGACTGAGGTGGACTACACCCAGTACGGCATCAAGGACGCCCTGCTGGTGGACAACACCGGCGTATGGCGTGATGCCGACGGCCTGGGCCAGCACTTGGCGTGCCCGGGTATCGACCGCGTTGTCCTGACCGCACCGGGCAAGGGCAAGCTGAAGAACATCGTTCACGGTATCAACCACGGTGAAATCACCGCTGACGACAAGATCGTGTCCGCCGCTTCCTGCACCACCAACGCCATCGTGCCGGTGCTCAAGGCAGTGAATGACAAGTTCGGCATCGTTAACGGCCACGTTGAAACCGTTCACTCGTACACCAACGACCAGAACCTGATCGACAACTTCCACAAGGGCGATCGCCGTGGCCGTAGCGCCGCGCTGAACATGGTGATCACCGAGACCGGTGCTGCCACCGCTGCTGCCAAGGCCCTGCCTGAGCTGGCCGGCAAGCTGACCGGTAACGCGATCCGTGTTCCGACGCCAAACGTGTCGATGGCCATTCTCAACCTGAACCTTGAGAAAGCCGCCACCCGTGAAGAGATGAACGAGTACCTGCGCTACATGGCGCTGCACTCCGACCTGCATAAGCAGATCGACTTCGTTAATTCGCAGGAAGTGGTGTCCACCGACTTCGTGGGCTCGCGCCACGCCGGTGTGGTGGACGCTGAGGCGACCATTACCCAGGACAACCGCGTTGTGCTGTACGTGTGGTACGACAATGAGTTCGGTTACAGCTGCCAAGTGGTTCGCGTGATGGAAGACATGGCTGGGGTCAACCCACCTGCGTTTCCGCGCTAAGCATTCGCGGTCAATGAAAAAGCCCCGACTGGTTCGGGGCTTTTTTATGCCTGCAAATTTTGTGGCGGGTGGGAGGGGCCCATCGCAGGCAAACCAGCTCCCACTTTTGGAGCTGTGAATACCTTCAAATGTGGGAGCTGGCTTGCCTGCGATAGCGGCTCATCAGGCGCCACCCACTACAGAGGCTTGCGCGGTTCTCAGCTCATGCCGATTGCCTTTAAACAGCACCAACGTCGCAATCAACCCCAACACCGCCGCCCCACTCAGCCAGATCCCCGGCGCCGCCTTGTTGTCCAGCACATGGATCAGGTACGTGCACGCCGCAGGGGTAAAGCCGCCAAACGTTGCGGTCGCCAGGCTATAGGCCAGGGAGAACCCGGTGGTGCGCACTTCCACCGGCATGATCTCGGTGAGCGCCACCACCATTGCACCGTTGTACGAGCCGTACAGGAACGACAGCCATAACAGTACGATCAGCAGGTGGGTGAAACTTGGATTGACCACCAGCCACGACAGCGCCGGATACGCCGTGAGGATCGCCAGGGTAGTTGCGCCGAGCAGTAGGGGTTTCCGCCCGATCTTGTCGGACACCGCACCCATCACCGGCAACCAGATGAAGTTCGAGATACCCACGCAGACGGTCACCAGCAGGGCGTCGAAATCCGACAGGTGCAGTTCGGCCTTGCCGAAGGTGGGGGTGTAGGCGGTGATCAGGTAGAACGACACGGTTGTCATCACCACCAACGCCATTCCTGCAATGACGACGCCGAAGTTCTGACCAATCGAACGGACGATTTCCTGCAAGGTAGGGCGATGTTTCCGGGCCTGGAATTCAGGGGTTTCTTCTAGAGAGCGACGAATCACGAAGATCACCGGCACGATCATGCAGCCAATCAGGAACGGTACCCGCCAGCCCCAATCACCCATCTGCTCTGGGCTGAGCCAATGGTTCAGGCCTACGCCGAGCAAGCCGGCGAACACGACGGCGGCCTGTTGGCTTGCGGATTGCCAACTGACGAAGAAACCCTTGCGCCCAGCGGTGGCGATTTCTGCCAGGTACACCGACACACCGCCCAGCTCTACACCAGCCGAGAAGCCTTGCAGCAAACGGCCAAACAACACCAGCAAGGGCGCAGCGACGCCGAGGGTGGCGTAGCCTGGTACACAGGCAATCAGGATGGTGCCGGCGGCCATCAGGGCCAAAGTGATCACCAGGCCTTTCTTGCGGCCGTGACGGTCGATATAGGCGCCGAGGAAGATTGCACCGAGAGGGCGCATGAGAAAACCGGCGCCGAAGGTCGCGAGGGACAGCATCAGGGAGGCAAAGGCGCTGTCGGTGGGAAAGAAGGTCTTGGCGATGGCCGTGGCGTAGAAGCCGTAGACCATGAAGTCGAACATTTCGAGGAAGTTACCGCTGACAACGCGAAAGATCGCCTTGCCTTTGCCCGTTGAAGTGGACATGTCATTCACTCATTTTGGCTGTTTTATGGGTGATTCCCTGGTCGCTGTTCGTCCTTTCGGTGTTTTGTAACCATATGTGTATTAGTCACTGCAGGCAACAGAAACAGATAGCTAGCTGACTAGATGCGGTCTAGTGAGCTCCCACATTGGTTTTGTGTTGTTTTTGAGGAATGTGATCAGTTGAGAAGTGTCGTACGCAGGCTATCGGAGAGGCCTTTAGGTGCCAGCCAAATACCCAGGTAAACCCTTGCCAGTTCGTCATCGCGACTGCTGAACACCACCTGATCATTGATCTCCAGGTTCAGGCCACGGCCGGGGCGAAAATCCAGGGCGTACCGATCACCGCTGCGGATGTCGCGAAAACGGGCGTGCAGTTGATCCAGTTCAGGTTTCAAGCGGGTGAGGGTGGCGGCCGTTTGCTGGCGTTCCAAGGCCGTAGTGGCGGCTTTGATCACATCGCCACGGTCGATGTTGCGAAAGTAATACAACGCCAGCCGTAGACTCTTCTGCTGGCTCCAGGCTTGTTTGGCACCAGTGTCTTCAGGGGTATACAGCGCGGCGGCGTACACATCCGCCCAGAGATAGACCAGCACCGCCTGGTTTTTCAGGACCAGATCATGGGACTGTGCCGGGAAATCGGCTTGTCTGAACCGATCCGCCTCACTGGCCTGCACCGTGACCGATAACATCAGCAATAAACAGAAAACGACATGCCGCATAATGGCTCGTCCTGCGAAGGTGCGTGGTGGGAGTGTAATTGTAATTTCCTGGTGCTGTAGTAAAGGCAATACTGGCCTACGACGCGACCAAGGGTTAATGTGCGCGGCGTTGAGCCTTATATAGACTGTGCCCCGGTTCACACACTTGAGCCAAATTGTCCTTCATGACCGCTGGCCGCGGCATGATTTAGCCCGGCGTCCAACCGTACGCCTGGCCTGTTCTGAGGAGTACGCATGGCTGTCTACAACTACGACGTGGTGGTACTGGGTTCCGGCCCGGCTGGAGAAGGTGCGGCGATGAACGCCGCCAAAGCGGGGCGCAAGGTGGCGATGGTCGATAGCCGTCGCCAGGTCGGCGGCAACTGCACCCACCTGGGTACCATCCCGTCCAAGGCCTTGCGTCACTCGGTGCGCCAGATCATGCAGTTCAATACCAACCCGATGTTCCGGGCCATTGGTGAGCCGCGCTGGTTCTCGTTCCCGGACGTGCTCAAAAGCGCCGAGAAAGTCATCTCCAAGCAAGTGGCCTCGCGCACCGGTTACTACGCCCGTAACCGTGTCGACCTGTTCTTCGGCACCGGCAGCTTCGCCGACGAGCAAACTATCGAAGTGGTCTGCTCCAACGGCGTGGTCGAGAAGTTGGTGGCCAAGCACATCATCATCGCCACCGGTTCGCGCCCTTATCGCCCGGCCGATATCGATTTCCACCACCCGCGTATCTACGATAGCGACACTATCCTGAGCCTGGGCCATACCCCGCGCAAACTGATCATCTACGGCGCTGGTGTAATCGGTTGCGAATACGCCTCGATCTTCAGCGGCCTGGGTGTACTGGTAGAGCTGGTAGACAACCGCGACCAATTGCTGAGCTTCCTCGACTCGGAAATTTCCCAAGCGTTGAGCTACCACTTCAGCAACAACAACATCACCGTGCGCCATAACGAAGAGTATGAGCGGGTCGAAGGCCTGGACAACGGGGTGATCCTGCACCTCAAGTCCGGCAAGAAGATCAAGGCCGACGCCTTGCTGTGGTGCAATGGCCGTACCGGCAACACCGACAAGCTGGGCATGGAAAACATCGGGGTCAAGGTCAACAGCCGTGGCCAGATCGAGGTGGACGAGAACTATCGCACCTGCGTGCCGAACATCTACGGTGCCGGTGACGTGATCGGCTGGCCAAGCCTGGCCAGTGCCGCTCATGACCAGGGCCGCTCGGCCGCTGGCAGCATCGTCGACAATGGCAGCTGGCGTTATGTGAACGACGTGCCGACCGGGATCTACACGATTCCCGAGATCAGCTCGATCGGCAAGAACGAGCACGAACTGACCAAGGCCAAGGTGCCTTATGAAGTGGGCAAGGCGTTCTTCAAGAGCATGGCGCGTGCGCAGATCGCCGGTGAGCCGCAAGGCATGCTGAAAATCCTGTTCCACCGTGAAACCCTGGAAGTGCTCGGCGTGCATTGCTTCGGCTATCAGGCGTCGGAAATCGTGCACATCGGCCAGGCCATCATGAACCAGCCGGGTGAGCAAAATACCCTCAAGTATTTCGTCAACACCACGTTCAACTACCCGACCATGGCTGAAGCCTATCGGGTAGCGGCCTACGACGGCCTCAACCGGCTTTTTTGAGCGGCTCCGGCCGGTGGCCTGAGCCGGCCGGGGAGACCGATTTCAGTAATTCTCGAGAGTGGCAGTGGCCAAACCGGGAAAGTCTGTAATCAGGCTATCTACGCCGAAGTCGGCGAGCCTGCGCATCAGCGCAGGTTCGTTGACGGTCCACACGGACACGTGCAGGCCCTGGCGCTGGGCTTTTTCCAGGCGCTCAGGGGTGCACAACGTCCAGTTCAACGCCAGAATCTCACAGCCATAGTTTTGCGCGACCTTCAGTGGGTCGAGCCAGGCGTATTCGGCCACCAGCCCGCGTGACAGGTCGGGGTGAGCTCAACCGCCGCCTTCAGCACTTCCCGCGAACTCGACGTCACGGTGACCTTGTCCATCAGGCCGTGGCGTACGGCCATTTCGCGAATCGCCAGTACGGTGGTGGCCGCGCGGGTGCGCGAGGCGCTTTTGACTTCCAGTTGCCAGTGATCGAAGTCGCACTGTTCGAACAATTCTTCCAAGCGTGGGATCGGGCAGGGCTTGACCCAGCCCGGGCCGCCTTTGCGCGCGTCCATCTTCACCAAGTCTGCTGCCGAATACTCGACGACCTTGCCGCGTCGGTCGGTGGTGCGCTTGAGGGTGGGGTCGTGGATGACCATCAACTCACCGTCCATGGACAGGTGCAAATCCAGTTCGCAGCGGCGTACGCCGTGCTTGAGGCATTCCTGAAAGCTGGTGAGGGTGTTTTCCGGTGCTTCGCCTTTGGCACCGCGGTGGCCGTAGATCAGGGTCACAGTTGCTCCTATGCGCCAGCTTGTCTGGCGGGGTGAATACGTATTCAGGTGTCTTGGGCGTCGCTTTGTTCTCGCGCCAGGCGGCGTTCCTGGGCTTGTTTCTGCAGGATGTAGCGCGCGAGCAGCTGGCGCTGGGCGTCGGTCATGGATTCGAATTCCGTGCCCACGTCAAAACCACCGCCCTTGGGGTCGCAATGGGTGACCCGCGCGCGCAGCAACAGGCCGAGCGCCTGGGGCATCAGCACCAGCTTGATGGCCAGGTGCGCACCGGGGGCGAGGGGCGTGGGATGCTGGAAGTCGATGCCGCCTTCGGAGATGATCACCGGCTGCGGGGCGCCGACCTCATCGCGCAGGCTTTGCGCCATGACCTGGCTGAGCAGATCCAGGCGTTTGTTCTGGACTTTGAGGAAGGCGGCCAGGCTGCGATCTTTCTCGCTGATCTGGCGCAACAGGTGCTGGGCTTCGAATTCGCTCAGGTGCAATTCGCTGAGCAGATTGAACAGTGGAGAATCATCCAGCAACACTTCCTTGCTCGCCGCTTCCGGGGCGGAGAGGCTTTTGATTTGAAGTGCGATCATGTCGTCGATACGGTAGTATTCGCGGCGTTCTTCTTCATCTAATGTCGACATGGCGAACCCCAGCTAGCGGTAATGGTCAGAGTGTAAAGCTGCTTACCAGACCCCGCCACCGGGACGTCTTCTTTTCCTCCGAACAAGCCCCGACATGTTCAGACCTCTCTTCGTATTTATCGGCACGCGTTATACCCGTGCAAAGCGTCGCAATCATTTTGTGTCGTTCATTTCCTTGACCTCGATGATCGGGCTCGCCTTGGGCGTAGTCGTGATGATCGTGGTGCTGTCGGTGATGAACGGCTTCGATCATGAGATGCGTACCCGCGTGCTGGGCATGGTGCCCCACGCGACCATTGAAGGCGATTCGCCGATCAGTGACTGGCAAAGCCTGGCCGACAAGGTCAAGCAGAACCCCAAGGTGGTGGCCGTTGCGCCGTTCACCCAGATGCAGGGGTTGTTGACCAATGACGGCAAGGTGCAGAAGATCCTGCTCAATGCCATCGATCCGGCCCAGGAGCGCAAGGTCTCGATCATCGACAAGTTCATGTTGTCGGGCAAACTCGATGACCTGGCGCCTGGCGAGTTCGGCATCGTGATCGGTGACAAGGCGGCGGCCAAGCTCGGTGTGGGCCTGGGCGACAAACTGACCTTCGTCGCCCCGGAAGTCACCGTGACCCCGGCAGGGATGTTCCCGCGCATGAAGCGCTTCACCGTGGTCGGTACCTTCCACGTGGGCGCTGGCGAGATCGATGGCTACCTGGGCCTGACCAACCTCACCGACCTGGCGCGCCTGCATCGCTGGCAGCCGGACCAGGTGCAGGGCCTGCGCCTCAAGTTCAGCGACCTGTTCGACGCCCCGCGCACATCCTGGGAAATCGCCCAGCACCTGGGTGACAGCCAGTACTACGCCCGCGACTGGACCCGTACACACGGCAACCTGTACCAGGCCATCCGCATGGAAAAAGCCATGATCGGCCTGCTGTTGCTGCTGATCGTTGCGGTGGCGGCTTTCAATATCATCTCCACCCTGGTGATGGTGGTGAACGACAAGAAGGGCGATATCGCGATTTTGCGCACCCTTGGCGCCACGCCGGGGCAGATCATGGCGATCTTCATGGTGCAGGGCACCGTGATCGGCGTGGTCGGTACCTTGATCGGCACCGCCGTGGGCATTCTGGCCGCGTTGAACGTCAGCGCCGCCATCGCCGGCCTCGAAACCCTGATCGGCCACAAGTTCCTCAACGCCGACGTCTACTTCATCGACTACTTGCCGTCCCAGGTGCAGGCCCAGGATGTGTTGATGGTGGGCGGTGCTGCGTTGGTCCTGAGTTTCCTTGCCACCCTGTATCCAGCCTGGCGCGCGGCACGTACCCAGCCAGCACAGGCCTTACGTTATGAGTGAATCGGGCATGAGTGAAAAAGCAATCTTGAGCTGCCGCGACCTGGGCAAATCCTACGAGGAAGGCCCGGAGTCGGTGGTGGTGCTGTCAAACCTGCAATTGGAACTGCACCCTGGTGAGCGCGTGGCGATTGTCGGCAGCTCCGGTTCGGGCAAAAGTACCTTGCTGAACCTATTGGGCGGGCTCGATACGCCGTCCAAGGGCAGCGTATGGTTGGCAGGCGAAGAGTTGTCGGCCCTCGGTGAAAAGGCCCGTGGCCAACTGCGCAACCGCTCGCTCGGCTTTGTGTACCAGTTCCACCACTTGCTGCCGGAATTCACCGCCCTGGAAAACGTGTGCATGCCGCTGCTGATCGGCAAGACCGCCATCCCGGAAGCCCGCCAGCGCGCCAAGGCGCTGCTGGAGCGCGTCGGCCTGGGCCATCGCCTGGAGCACAAGCCGGCTGAATTGTCCGGCGGCGAGCGCCAGCGCGTGGCCATCGCCCGTGCCCTGGTGAACAACCCAGGCCTGGTGATGCTCGACGAGCCTACTGGCAACCTGGACTCCCATACTGCCCAGGGCATCAAGGACTTGATGCTGGAACTGAGCACCAGATGCGCACCGCGTTCCTGGTGGTGACCCATGACATGAGCATGGCCCGCCAGATGGACCGCGTGTTGCACCTGCAGGAAGGTCATCTGGTCGCCATCTGACCTGTTTCAAGCCCGGTGCCTGACACCGGGTTTTCTATTTTCCAACGGTGCCCGCGAATGTTCAGACCGTTATCGATTTTCATCGGCACGCGCTATACCCGCGCCAAGCGCCGCAACCGTTTTGTTTCGTTTATCTCGATGACCTCGATGATCGGCCTCGCCCTGGGCGTATTGGCGATGATCGTGGTGTTGTCGGTGATGAACGGCTTCCAGCGTGAAATGAGCTCGCGCATCCTCGGCATGGTGCCTCACGCCACCATCGTTGGCGTGAACCCGATTGACGATTGGCAACCAGTGGCCGCCGCCGCGATGAAGAACCCTGAGGTGACTGCCGCAGTACCCTTCACACAGATGGACGGCATGTTCTCCTACAAAGGCGCGATGCAGCCGATCGAGATCAGCGGCGTCGACCCGGCCCAGGAAGGCAAGGTGTCCATCGTGGCCCAGCATATCGTGCAGGGTAAGCTCGAAGACCTGAAACCTGGCGAGTTCGGTGTGGTGGTGGGTGAAATCACCGCGCGGCGTTTTCGCCTGAACGTGGGCGACAAGCTGACCCTGATCGTGCCGGAAATCAGCAGCGCACCCGGTGGTATCACCCCGCGCATGCAGCGTTTGAATGTAGTCGGCATCTTCAAGGTCGGCGCCGAGCTGGATGGCTCCATGGCCCTGATCAACATGGCCGACGCCGCAGAGATCCAGCACTGGCAGCCAAACCAGGTGCAAAGCGTGCGCCTGGCGGTGAAAGACCTGTACGCGGCACCCAAGGTGTCGGCGGACATCGCCGCCAGCCTGGGCGCGGCCTACAAGGCGGATGACTGGACCCACAAGGCAGCCTGTTCAGCGCGATGAAAATGGAAAAGACCATGATCGGCCTGCTGTTGCTGATGATCGTCGCCGTCGCCGCGTTCAACATCATTGCCACCCTGATCATGGTGGTGAACGACAAAGGCGCGGACATCGCGATCCTGCGCACCATCGGCGCCACGCCACGGCAGATCATGGCGATCTTCATGGTGCAGGGCACGGTGATCGGTATTGTCGGCACCTTGATCGGCGGCGTACTGGGCGTGATTGCGGCGCTGAACGTGAGTGAACTGGTGGGCTGGATGGAGCGGGTGACCGGGCAGCACATATTCAGTTCGGATGTGTATTTCGTCAGCAACTTGCCTTCGGAGCTGCAGGGTGGGGATGTGGTGCTGATTTGCACGGCGGGGTTTGTGCTGAGCTTTTGGCGACGCTGTATCCGGCGTATCGGGCTGCGAAGATTGAGCCGGCGCATGCGCTGAGATATTCGTAAGCTCTAGACCGCTATCGCAGGCAAGCCAGCTCCCACATTTGAATGTATTCACAAATCAAAATGTGGGAGCTGGCTTGCCTGCGATAGGCCGGTACATCTCGCATCAATCTATCTTGGGCAACTCGATCAAAAACCGTGTCCACCCGGCCCCGGACTCACAACAAATCCTCCCCCATGCGCCCGCACAATCGACTGGGTAATCGCCAGCCCCAATCCTGCATGCTCACTGCTGCCCTCATGGCGCGCCGGGTCTGCGCGGTAGAACCGATCAAACAACCTCGGCAGCAACGCCGCTGGAATGCCTTCTCCGGTGTTCTCGACGGAAAGTCTCACCCCATCTTCGATGCGTACACGCACCTCGCCACCCTGAGGGGTAAACCGCAGCGCGTTATCCAGCAAGTTTGACAAGGCCCGGCGCAACATCCCGCGATCGCCCGTCGTACGGGCAGTGCCTTCGCGGACCAGATTGACGTGTGCGTCCTCCGCCAGCAGCGTGAAGAACTCCAGTAACGCGTCGACTTCATCCTCCAGCACCAACGTTTCGCGCTTGGGCACCAACAAGCCGTGGTCGGCCTTGGCCAAATACAACATGTCGTTGACCAATTGGGCCATCCATTGCAGCTCTTCCAGGTTGCTGTGCAACGCCTCGCGATAATCCTCCAGCGGCCGGGGCTGGGTGAGGGTGACCTGGGTCTGGGTCAGCAGGTTCGACAGCGGGGTGCGCAGCTCGTGGGCGATGTCGGCAGAGAACGCCGAGAGGCGCTGGAACGCGTCGTCCAGACGGCCCAGCATGGCGTTGAAGGCCTGGGCCAGCTCGGCCAGCTCCACCGGCATGTGCTGCTGGGGCAGGCGTTGAGTCAGGGAGTGGGCAGACACGCCTGCGGCCACTTCGCCCATGCGCCGCAAGGGCCGCAGCCCGCTGCGTGCCGCCCAGGCGCCGAGCAGCGCCGTGGCCAGGGCCGAAAGGCCGACGGTGAGCCAGATGAGGTGCTGCATGCGTTTCAGGAAGTGTTGGTGGTGGGTGATGTCGAGCATCAGGCTCAGTTGTGGGGAGTTCGGCTGACCCGGCATCAGCGGCACGTTGTAGACGCGGTAGTCGGTACCTGCGTTGTGCAGGCGATGCAGGCCGGGCGACGCTGGCAGCGTGACGCCTGGTGCACCGTCAAACCAAAGCTGGTCGGCAGCGCTGATGCGCAGAGCAAGATCGGGTTGGCGGCTGAGTTCGGCGCGCAGTTGCGCTTCCTTCTGGCTGAATTGCTGCGGCGTATCGACGCCCTGCAGTGTGCTGCGCAGGGCAACCAATTTGCTGTCGAGCAATTGCTGATCCAGTTCGATAAAGTGCGCTTCGCTGGCATGGTTGAACAACACGCCGGCCAGCAGCGACACCACGGCGGTACACGCTGCAAACAGCAATGCCAGGCGGCTGGCCAGGGACAGGCGCTTGATCAATTGAAGCGTTCCTCCAGCACGTAACCCATACCGCGCACGGTGTGGATCAGCTTGTTGGGAAAGTTGTCGTCGACTTTCAGTCGCAGCCGGCGAATCGCCACTTCGATGATGTTGGTGTCGCTGTCGAAATTCATGTCCCAGACCTGGGAGGCGATCAGCGATTTGGGCAGCACTTCGCCTTGGCGACGCAGCAACAATTCCAGCAGGGAGAACTCCTTGGCGGTGAGGTCGATGCGTTGGCCGTCCCGTTCGACGCGGCGGCGAATCAGGTCCAGGCGCAGGTCGGCCAGCTGCAGGGCGGTTTCCTGGGGCGTGCTGCCGCCGCGACGCAACAGGCTGCGTACGCGGGCGAGCAGTTCGGAGAAGGCAAAGGGTTTGACCAAGTAGTCGTCGGCGCCCAGTTCCAGGCCGTGCACGCGGTCTTCTACTGCATCACGGGCGGTGAGGAATAACACTGGGGTCTCTTGCCCGGCGCTGCGCACCGCCTGCAGGATTTGCCAGCCATCGCGGCCAGGTAGCATCACGTCGAGAATCAGCAGGTCGTAGTCGCCGGTCAAGGCGAGGTGCTGGCCGGTGGTGCCATCGGCTACCAGTTCGGTGGTAAAACCAGCCTCGGCCAGGCCTTGGCGCAGGTAGTGGCCGGTTTTTGGTTGGTCTTCGACGATCAGCAGTTTCATGGGCGGCTCTTGGTAGCGGTGCGCGACGGGCTTTATACCGTGGGTTCCAGGGTAAGGGCGCAACCTGACAAAGTTGTAATCTAGCAGTCAGCTGGCTGGCAGCGGCGCAATCTTAGAGTGCCCTTCAAGCGAGTCACACACTTTTGGAGAGATAGCGATGGCGTTGCGTACACCCCTGTTGTTGGCGGGTTGCCTGTTGGCGTTGAGTTTTGATGCAATGGCGGATGAGTCCCATACCTACGCGTTTGGCCATGCAGCGGCGGCGACCGAGGCGACGCGCACCGTGGAAGTGACACTGCAGGATATTTCCTTTTCGCCCAAGTCTCTGGATGTAAAAGACGGTGAGACGGTGCGCTTCGTGCTCGTCAACAAGGGCCAGTTGCTCCACGAATTCAACCTGGGCGATGCGGCGATGCATGCCGAACACCAGAAGGAAATGTTGCAAATGCAAGCCAGCGGCATGCTCACTGCCACCGGGATGGGCAAGATGGACCACGCTGCAATGGGCCATGGCGCGATGAAGCATGATGATCCCAACAGCGTGTTGGTCGAGCCCGGTAAAACCGCCGAATTGACCTGGACCTTCACCAAGGCCACGGGCCTTGAGTTTGCCTGCAACCTTCCAGGGCATTACCAGGCGGGCATGGTCGGCAAGCTCAACGTCGATTGATCCGGTGTTGCTTAGGCGCGGGCGCAAAGGCTGGTAGACTGGCGCGGTTTATTTAGCCAGGTTTCCGCCATGCATCCCGCAGCCGAACATTCGCCGCTGGGCAAGTCCAGTGAATACATCTCCACCTACACACCTTCGTTGCTGTTCCCGATTCCGCGTGCCGCCAAGTGGGCCGAGCTGGGCCTGAGCGCCGAGACCTTGCCCTACAAAGGCGTGGATTTCTGGAACTGTTTCGAACTGTCCTGGCTGCTGCCTTCGGGCAAGCCGGTGGTGGCCATCGGTGAATTCAGCATCCCGGCGGACTCGCCGAACATCATCGAGTCCAAGTCCTTCAAGCTGTACCTCAATTCGCTGAACCAAACTGCGTTTGTCGATACGGCAAGCCTGGAAGCCACCCTGCGCACCGACCTGAGCGCCGCTGCCGGCAAGCCTGTGCTCGTGCGCATTCGCCAACTGGCCGAAATCGAGGCCGAAGGGGTGATGGCGTTGCCCGGCGTGTGCATTGATGACCTGGACATCAATGTCAGCAGCTATGAGCACCCGCGTCCGGAACTGCTGCGTTGCGATGATTCGCGCATTGTCGAGGAGAGCGTGCACAGCCATCTGCTCAAATCCAACTGCCCGGTCACCAGCCAGCCCGATTGGGGCAGTGTGGTGGTGGAGTACCGTGGATCAGCGCTGGATCACGCGAGTCTACTGGAATATATCGTGAGCTTTCGCCAGCATTCGGACTTCCATGAGCAGTGTGTGGAGCGAATCTTTCTCGACCTGCAGCGCTTGCTCAAGCCTGAGAAATTGACGGTGTATGCGCGGTATGTGCGCCGTGGCGGGTTGGATATCAACCCGTACCGCAGCACCGAAGATGTGGCGTTCCAGAACGTGCGTCTGGCACGGCAGTAAAATTGAAAAGCCCCGCGATTGCGGGGCTTTTTGCTGTCAGATCCCGATATTGCCAAGGGTGATCATGATGTTGCGCAATGTCCCGGAAATCACCGGGTGCTCAGCGTCGAACTCTATGGCGGCTTGGTTCACATCGTCGGAAATACTCGGTGTCTGAGTGGCCGGTTCCAATTCAAGTTGCACTTCGAATTTGGCAATCAGTTCTTCGAGGGCTTCACGTTTTTCTTCCGACAGCGGGGGATCCTGTTCCAATTGCCCGCGCAGGATCTCGACCTGTTCTTCCAGTTTTTTGCGATCAGGCATGACGTGTTTCCTTTTATCGATAGTCACTGGCATAGACCGCGGCACGCCGTGAAAGGTCTACGGGCTGGCCTGTAGATTAATCCACCTGCGCCAACTGTGCATGATCTCGATCAGGGCTTCTCGCCTTTGAGCTGGCGCAGGCTGATATCCGCCAGGCAGGTGCCGAGCTCGCCGAGGTGGTCGATCACGGAGTGCACGCCCAGCCCATACAGCGCTACGGTGGCCTTGCCACGCTTGTACTCGCGCTCTTGCTCGCTCAATGCCTGCCATTGTTCGGGCGCCATGCCGCACAGCGAGCCGCAGGACGCCAGGCCAATGGTCCACAACCCGGCATTGAGCGCAGATTGCAGCAAGCGCGGCTCACCGCTGACCAGGACACAGCCTTCCAGGCGCTCGATGTTCAGCTCCATCAAGGCCTGCCAGCACGCGTGTGGCGCTGGCCAGCGAATCAAGGAGGGTGACGATGCCTTGAGCCAGTCGGGTAACTCAGCGGCGAGCGGGGTGGTGACCGAGGGGGGAGCTCATCCAGCCAGGCGCAGGGAACCCCTTGATCCTTGAGGCTGCGCAGGATTTTCAGGGCGCCGGGGGTTGCCAGGGAATTGGGGGAGGGTGAATCAGTGCGCGCCCGGGAACCAAAATCCACCAGGCAACCACTCAGGCCAAACAGAACAGCGGTCAGGGCAGGCGCGCTGGCGGTGGCAATCTCGGCGTGGGGCATATCGACATCCCTGAAATAGCTGTGACGCTATCGGGACAGGATGACAAGCCGATGACATCGGCGTTATTTGTAGGGAAATTGTGCATTTTCTGCATGACGTTTCCCGGTTGCTGCCTAAATCCATACTTCCGTCATATACTGACGGCCTTATTCAGGGCATAGCGCCCATGACAGATCAATCAAGGAGCAAAAGCTATGCGCTGGAGCCACTACTTCGCTCAGCTATCCGTGTGTGCCACTGTCCTGCTGGCCCCGTTCGCCGCCCAGGCTGCATCGGAAGATGATCCATGGGAAAGCGTCAACCGCCCGATCTTTACCTTCAACGACACCGTTGATACCTATGCGCTCAAGCCATTGGCCCAGGGTTATCAGTTTGTCACTCCACAATTCGTGCAAACGGGTATCCACAACTTCTTCCGCAACATCGGCGACGTCGGCAACTTTGCCAACGACGTGTTGCAACTCAAGCCTCACGCAGCCGGCGTTGACACCGCTCGCCTGCTGTTGAACACCACCTTTGGCGTGCTGGGCTTTATTGATGTCGGCACCAAAATGGGGCTGCATCGCAACGATGAGGACTTCGGCCAGACGCTCGGTTACTGGGGCGTCGGCAGCGGTCCTTACGTGATGCTGCCACTGCTGGGCCCAAGCACCTTGCGTGATGCGCCGTCCAAATACGTGGACAGCTACACCCAACCGTACCGCTACATGAACGATATCGGCTGGCGCAACAGCACCTTCGGCCTGAACATCGTCGATACCCGTGCCAGCCTGCTCGACAGCGAGAAGCTGATCACCGGCGACAAGTACACCTTCATCCGTAACGCCTACCTGCAGAACCGTGAGTTCAAGGTCAAGGACGGCAAGGTTGTCGACGACTTCTAAGCTGTGATGTTTTGAAAAAAGGCGACCCAGGGGTCGCCTTTTTGTGCGCGAATTTCAGTGCATTTTCAGGATCTTGAGGCCCAGGTGCTGGTCTTCTCCGGTGGTTTTTGCCCATACCACTTCAGTGTCGGCTTCCAGGCCTTTCAGGGCTGCGTGCTCTGAGTCGATGCGCACCTTCAGTCGGTCACCGACCTTGAACTGGCGGGGTGCCTGTACCTGCATACCGGAGCTGGAAAGGTCCACGCAAACGGCGGCAATCTCCTGCCCTGCGTGGATCAAAGATACATCGGCATCTACACGCATACGGATGAAGTCGCGTTTTTCGGCGTAGTCGCGCGCGTGTTCGCTCATGGGTTCCATCCTTACTTTGTGTTGTGGTCGTGCGTGTTCTTATAACTCCCGGTGATTTGCGATGTAAAGACGCTCGGCGACCATCGGCATGAGCTTGAAACCCCTGACGGATGGGAGTACCGTCTGCGCCTTAGAAGGGCACCTCTGCTTTACAGTTGTGCGTGGGCCAAAGGCCCGTGCTTTGTAGGACAGAGAGGCTAGAAAGCGAATCCAGTACGTGAGCCCGGCCATTGTCGAGCCACCTACGCCAACCTAATTCTGGCGCCGTTTGCCCACATGCAAAAAACCAGTGCCACGCTGCTGATAATCGATGACGACGAAGTAGTGCGCGCGAGTCTCGCGGCCTATTTGGAAGACAGTGGCTTCAGCGTCCTGCAGGCCAGCAACGGCCAACAGGGTCTCCAGGTGTTCGAGCGCGACAAGCCCGACCTCGTGATCTGCGATCTGCGCATGCCCCAGATGGGCGGCCTGGAGCTGATTCGCCAGGTGACCGAGCTTGCTCCGCAGACGCCGGTGATTGTCGTGTCCGGTGCCGGGGTGATGAACGATGCCGTCGAGGCCTTGCGCCTGGGCGCTGCGGATTACCTGATCAAACCCCTGGAAGACCTGGCGGTACTGGAGCACTCGGTGCGCCGTGCCCTGGACCGTGCACGTCTGCTGCTGGAAAACCAGCGCTACCGCGAAAAGCTTGAAACCGCCAACCGTGAGCTTGAAGCCAGCCTGAACCTGCTCCAGGAAGACCAGAACGCCGGTCGCCAGGTGCAGATGAACATGCTGCCCGTCAGCCCATGGACCATCGACGAGTTCCAGTTTGCGCACCAGATCATCCCGTCACTGTATTTGTCGGTGATTTTGTCGACTACTTCCGTGTCGATGAGCGGCGTGTTGCGTTTTACCTGGCCGATGTTTCCGGCCATGGCGCGTCTTCTGCTTTTGTTACGGTGTTGTTGAAGTTCATGACGACACGGCTGTTGTTCGAATCCAAGCGCAATGGCACCTTGCCGGAGTTCACCCCTTCCGAGGTGCTTGGCCACATCAACCGAGGCCTGATCAGCTGCAAGCTGGGCAAGCACGTGACGATGGTCGGCGGCGTTATTGATGAAGAAACCGGTCTTTTGACCTACAGCATCGGCGGTCACCTGCCGATGCCGGTTTTATACACTCCAGACAGTGTGCGTTATCTGGAAGGCCGTGGTCTGCCCGTAGGCTTGTTTAATGAAGCGACCTACGAGGACCACATCCTGGAACTGCCGCCGACATTTAGCCTTACGCTGATGTCTGATGGCATCCTGGACCTCCTTCCAGAGCCTACACTCAAGGAGAAAGAAGCCGCCTTGCCCCAAAAGGTCAAGTCGGCGGGCGGCAGCCTGGATGGCCTGCGGCAAGTGTTTGGATTGGCCACGCTGGGGGAGATGCCGGATGATATCGCCCTATTGGTGTTGAGCAGGAATCTTTGATGAGTACCGGAAGAATCCAATTCGCCGAGCAAGACGGGACCTTCGTCCTGAAGTTTGTCGGTGAAGTGCGCCTGACCTTGTGTTCGGCGCTGGATGCGACGATTGAGCGGATTTTCACTGCGTTGAATTTCTCGGCGATCGTGATCGATCTGACCGAAACCCGCAGCATCGATAGCACCACCCTTGGGCTGTTGGCCAAGCTGTCCATTCTGTCTCGGCAGAAGGTCGGCCTGTTGCCTACGGTCGTCACCACCCACGAAGACATTACCCGTCTGTTGCAGTCCATGGGTTTCGATCAGGTGTTCAACATCGTTGACCGCCCAATCCCTTGCCCGGAATGCCTGACCGACCTGCCGTCCCAGGACCAGTCCGAGGAAGTCGTGCGGATCAAGGTGCTGGAAGCGCACAAGATCCTGATGGGGTTGAACGAGTCCAATCGCGAAGCGTTCCACGACCTTGTCAACGCCCTGGAACGCCACTGATCTCCAGCTGAAATATGATCAAAATGTGGGAGCGGGCTTGCTCGTGAAGGCATTGTCCCATCACGGGATTTCCAGCTGACACAAAAAGGGCGGCACCCTCACAGGTACCGCCCTTTTTGTCTTCGCCTGCCTTACAGCTTGGCAGTCAACAGCGCTTCCAGCTTCTCCTGGTCACGAGCAAACTGGCGAATACCTTCTGCCAGCTTCTCAGTCGCCATCGCATCCTCATTGGACTCCCAACGGAACTGCGCTTCAGTCAAATGTACCCGCGCTTCACCGGCATGACCCGGCGACAGCTTACGTTCCAGCTTGCCGTTATCGGCAGCCAGTTTCTCTAGCAGGTCCGGGCTGATGGTCAGGCGATCGCAACCGGCCAGCTCTTCGATCTGGCTCAAGTTACGGAAGCTTGCGCCCATGACTACGGTCTTGTAGCCATTGGCCTTGTAGTAGTTGTAGATGCGTGTCACCGACTGCACGCCTGGATCATCAGCGCCGGTGTAGTCGTTGCCATTGGCTTTCTTGTACCAGTCGTAAATACGGCCCACAAACGGCGAAATCAGGAACACGCCCGCTTCTGCACAAGCCACGGCCTGGGCAAAGGAGAACAGCAGGGTCAGGTTGGTCTGGATGCCTTCTTTTCCAGCTTCTCTGCAGCGCGGATGCCTTCCCAGGTGGATGCGATCTTGATCAGTACGCGGTCACGACCAATACCGGCCTTTTCGTACAAGTCGATCAGGCGGTGTGCACGTTTGAGCACGGCATCAGTGTCGAACGACAGGCGGGCATCCACTTCGGTGGAAATGCGCCCCGGAACCACTTTCAGAATCTCTTGGCCCACCGCCACCGCGAAGCGGTCGCTGGCCAGGCCCACGTCACCGTTGCAGTCCTTCACGCACTCATCCAGCAGCTTGGCATACGCAGGGATCGAGGCGGCCTTGAGCAGGAGGGAAGGGTTGGTGGTGGCGTCTTGCGGTTTGACCCGGGCGATAGCTTCAAAATCGCCGGTATCGGCTACGACAGTGGTGATTTGCTTGAGTTGTTCCAGCTTGGAAGTCATGGGCGTGCTCTGTCCTATGGGTCTGTTGACATTACCCGAGCGCTGACAGGCGCTCAAGGCGCAAATGCGTTCGATCGTTTGCGAGGGCAACAACCTGAAAACGGCCGTTTGAAACATTGGCCTTGGTGCTAAATAGGAGGGCAAAACGGCCGGCAGGTTCAACCGAATCCCATAAGACCGGATTCAAACCCGCAGGCACCGCCCGTGCGCTCAACGTCCTTCCAGCAACGCCCCAGCCTGATCCAGCAACGCCAACGGATCACTCGCCTTGTGAATGTCCACCGACAACAACTGCCTGAACTTGCGCGCCCCCGGAAACCCCGTCCCCAGCCCGAGAATATGCCGGGTGATATGGTGCATCGAGCCACCGGTCGCCAAATGCTCGGCAATGTAAGGCCGCAACTGCGTCAACGCCTCCGCCCGACTGATCACTGGCGCGTTACTACCAAACAACCGCTGATCCACTTCCGCCAGCAAATACGGATTGTGATAAGCCTCGCGACCCAGCATCACCCCATCAAACGTCTGCAAATGCTCTTGGCATTCTTCCAGCGTCTTGATCCCGCCGTTAAGCACAATCTCCAAATCAGGAAAGTCCCGCTTTAACTGCGCCGCCACGTCATACCGCAACGGCGGAATGTCGCGGTTTTCCTTGGGTGACAATCCTTCCAGAATGGCAATTCGCGCATGCACCGTAAAACTGGTGCACCCCGCGTCTTTTACCGTGCCGACGAAATCACACAACTCGGCATAACTGTCCCGCCCATTGATCCCGATGCGGTGCTTCACCGTCACGGGAGTCGACACCGCATCCCGCATTGCCTTCACGCAATCTGCTACCAGCGCAGGATGCGCCATCAGAATCGCGCCGATCATATTGTTCTGCACCCGATCGCTGGGGCAGCCGACGTTCAGGTTCACTTCGTCGTAACCGGCAGCCTCGGCCATGCGGGCGCAGGCGGCCAAGTCGGCGGGGACACTGCCGCCCAACTGCAGCGCGAGAGGATGCTCTGCTTCGTTGTGGCGCAGGAAGCGCTCGTGATCGCCGTGCAGGATCGCGCCGGTGGTGACCATCTCGGTGTAAAGCAGGGCGTGTTTGGAGAGCAGGCGTAGGAAGAACCGGCAGTGGCGGTCGGTCCAATCCATCATCGGCGCGACGGAAAAGCGACGGGTAAGCGGTTGCGGTGGAACGGTCGTCAGGGGCATTGGGCAATCTGAGTGGGTAGGGCAGAATGCGTGAGTTTATCAGGAATCCAGAGGCAGGTTTCCGGGCCTACCTCTTCAGCGCTTGTGTGATTGCCGGGGCTCACCCTGTAACAACCGTCCCTTTATGAAAAATCTCGCGTCGTGCCCGGCGACTTATATTCTCATGTTTGCTTAGCGCGTAAATCTCATCAAAACGGCGACGATCAATGCCGTCATATTTGTCGAGCTCTTCAAAAACCATCCGATCGTAATCGTGCTCGATCACGAACCGGAAAATTTCCCGACGGTAATAAAAGCCGAATTGGAACGCTAGGACTTCGGTGAGGTGATCCGTGGGAGTGAGGAAGCAGTTTTCCAGATCGATTGCCTTGGCTCGTGTGGGTTGCTGCGGATCGATCATTACGTTGTTGGCCCAGAAATCCATGTGGACGATGTCTTTGCTGTGTAAAGCATGCAGCAGGTTAAAGGACACGTGAATCAGGTTCTGAATGTTGCGTTCGCGCTTGAGCCATGTGAGCCCATTAAGGTGGCCGTCGAGCATTTCGGTGAATATGAAGAATTCCTGGATCAGGCCGAGAGCTGATTTCCTGTAGCCGAAACCGTACAGGCCGGCGACGGGGGCGCCGCGTTTTTGTGCGCCGAGGGTATTGATGACTTCTTCTACTGGCCAGTCGAACGCTCCGTCGCGCTTTGCGCGCCCGAACGTCACTCTTAGCTTTGGTCTGAGGCTGTCAAGGGGCTGGGATTTGGCGAACAGGTCGTTCTCCATCCCTTTGAGGGGGAGCGCTGACGCGGTCTCGCAATTGAAGGCGGGCGTCGATCAAATCCTCAATTGCTTGCTGAGCGCTGGAGTCGGTGCGGTTAGCGGTGAAGATCGTCGCGTTGCGGTGGTTGAGGGTTGCAGGAAAGCTCTGGAGCACGGTGTTGTCAGGAAAGCTCAAAACACATCCTTGTTGTTCGTGAAATATGACAGATATGTTACAGGCTGTACCTATTGGATCCAACCTGAACATGACCTGTCCAAACATTAAATTTAAGTCATAAAGGTAGCTTTAAGGGTTTTCCATAATTGACTGTGCGTTGTTTTTGTGGGTTTTTTTGGCCATGTGGTTGGCGGTCAGCACTGAAATTCTGCTGAGTTTCATCGCGCAAGTGGGCGGGATTTTTGTTCTTCGGGAGGGAGAAAATTGGCGTGAAAAAATAATTGCGTGGTGCAATAATGGCATTGCGCCATTATTTCAAACTTTAAGTGCTAACAATGAAAACAACACTTTATGCGAAATTTTTTATCGTTTTAGTTACGCTTTCGCTGGTCTACGCTATTTATAGGTTGACCAGCGAGTTGGTATGAATGGTCTTAAGCGGGATTCGAGTTTTTGTATTGGCGGAGCAGGACGCGGCCAATCACGAATATGCCCCCAAGTACTAAGCCTAAAAAAGGCGCCAAGTGCGGCAGGTTTTTTGTTGTTTTTGCTGTTTCCGATTTTAACTTCGTCAAGCGTGTTGAAGGCTCTCACGCTATTTTCAGGAGCTAAAGCTGGCAGGTTTAGCGCAATGGCTTCGTTATTCGCAGTGTCCATTGCTGTCTTGAGCTGAGACTTGGCTTGCTCTGCGGAAGGCGCGGTAGCTGAGGCGATATAGAGAACGGCCTCATTCCTCCCCGTCTTTGGCGCGGTTTCTTTCAGTGCGATGGATTGCGACGCCATGACGCCCATCGCGGTGTAGAAAATATCTCTTTGTATTGAGCTATACAGTTGCAGTTCTACTGGCTGTATCGAAGTACCGGCAACCTGCTCATTTTTATTCACTTCTTTATACAAGTTATAAAGTGATGATTTTGTGATGTAAGTGCTGGCCGTCCATTCCTCTGCCGACGTCATATAGAGGGAAAATGAAATGACAGCGCCTGCAACTGTTGTCGCCAGGATGGTTATCTTGTTCGTCCAGAGGGCTTGGATCAGCGGGACCAGATCTATCTCATCACTAGGACGGTTATTTGAATTCGTTGAAATGCTCACGAAAAATTCCTTTCTAAACGTGCCCGAATTGTAGAGAAAAAACACAATCAGACACTTTTTATTCCGGCGTGGAATAGATGCGAATATTTCTTGTTTGAAGAAGCATCATTTAGTGTGATCGCTACCCACCGCACCCTGAACCGTAGCTGTCGCTCATTGAGTTTTCATGAATGTCAGCGTCTCACCGGCATACGATCACCCGAACGATATAAACGTTCACGCCTCAACCTTCAGGGACTTGAAATATGCGCTCGAACCTTATCAAAGCCATGATCATTGCCGGCGCAGCGCTGGTTGTTAGCGCATGTTCAGGCATGAGCACCAGCACGTGCCTCTCCGAAGGTTGCCAATCCCTCGATGGCCACGGGTCTGGCAACGCGACCAGAGTAAACTTCGGAGGAAGCGGGATTGGTAATAGTTTCAACCAGTACAGTTCCGACTTGCTGCACGATTGAGATCGAAGTGGGCAGACTTACCTGCCCACTTAGCTTTTATCTACCTAATCAATGCCCGCCGGCATGCGCCGTGCAATCAGGTAAACGCCGAGCCCGACCAGTGCCGTGGCTGCTCCGATATAGCCGGTACTGGTCCATCCCAGTCCCGCGCTAATCGCCATCCCGCCAAACCACGGGCCCAGTGCGTTGGCGAGGTTGAACGCCGCATGATTGGACGCAGCTGCCAGGCTAGGCGCCTCGTGCGCGATGTCCATCAGGCGGATCTGCAGCGGTGCGGCCATTGACACCATGGTGCCCACCAAGCCGATTCCCAGAAGCACGCTCCACAACGACCCGGCGGCAAACGGGAAGAGCACCAGCACGGCCATCGACCACACCATGATCAAGCCCACCGCGCGGAACTGCATGCGATCAAAGAGCTTGCCGCCGGCGATGTTGCCGATGATGCCGCCCACACCAAACGCCGCCAGGCCAAACGGAATCCACTGCGGCGACACTTTGGTCACTTCGAGCATGGTCGGGGCGAGGTAGCTGAACACGCAGAACATGCCGGCAAAGCCAATAGCGCCAATAGAGAGTGCCATCCACACCTGGGGTTTGGTGAAGGCGCGCAGTTCCTTGCGCGGGTCGCTGCGTTGTTCGTCGTGGCGGTGGGGGACGAATTGCCAGACCAAGGCGATGGTGCACAGGGCGATCACGCTGACCAATGCGAACGCAGAGCGCCAGCCCAGGTGTTGGCCGAGGAAGGTGGCAATGGGGTTGCCGAGCAGCATGGCCAGGGTCAGGCCCATCATCACGCGTGCGACAGCGCCAGCGCGTTTGTCAGTGGGCACCATGCTGGAGGCGACCACGGCAGCGATGCCGAAATAGGCGCCGTGGGGCAGGCCGCTGATAAAGCGGAAGGCCACCAGCGAGCCGAAGGTCGGGGTAAACGCCGTGGCCAAGTTTCCCAGGGCGTACAGGCCCATCAGCAACAGCAGCATGTGTTTGCGCAGCAATTTGGCGCCGAGAATCGCCAGCAGTGGGGCGCCAACCATGACGCCCAACGCGTAGGCGCTGATGGCATGGCCGACTTGGGGTTCGCTTAAGCCCAAATTCTGTGCGATGTCGGGCATCAAACCCATGATGGAAAATTCGCCGGTACCGATCGCGAAGGCGCCCACGGCCATGGCAGCTTCCATTTTGGCGGCGCTGCGCGCGGGCAGTACGTGCCCGGGTGTTTGCTGGATAGTCATGGGTAACTCTGTGTGGATGGGGGTACGAAGAAGAGCCGTCGATGCTACGCAAGCGTCGGCGAAGGTGTCTAGAACAGCCGTTGGCGTGAGAGTTCCAGGCCTGTGACCTCAGGTCGCGGCTGCCACGCTTGACACCGGCGCGTTAAAAGCTGCGATTTAGAGCTGTCAATTGGCCAAACGGCGCATAAACGCCGTTTGCCGTGATATTCTGCGCGCCGTCTTGGTCTAGTCTCTTTCTGGTGCGTACATCCGTATACGTCCCAGCGATTGGCTGTCGCCCAGGTAGCTGAAGCCAATAATGATAAAAAAGTCAGCGCAGAAGGGACATAAAAGTGAGGTCGATACATCGACCTTGTGTGCCCACCCTGCGGCCCTCAAGTGAATGTGTGAACCCCGCGGTGCGTTGCCTGGCGCAGCGTAATGGTGGCTTGCTCATGATCCGGGGTGGTAGGGCGGATGGCGTTTTATCATAGGTGCTACTGATGTTTAAAAAAGTAAACACTGCCTTGCTAGGGCTGGCTTTGTCGCTGGGGATCAGCTCCGTTCACGCGCAAGAGGCAAAGAAAGTCGATGTGCTGCTGATCGGCGGCGGCATCATGAGTGCAACCCTGGGTGTATGGCTCAATGAGCTGCAGCCGGACTGGTCGATGGAGATGGTCGAGCGCCTTGATGGCGTGGCCGAAGAAAGCTCCAACGGCTGGAACAACGCCGGTACCGGTCACTCGGCCCTGGCTGAGCTGAACTACACCCCGGAAGACAAGAACGGCAACGTTGAGATCCCGAAAGCGGTCGAGATCAACGAAGCGTTCCAGATCTCCCGTCAGTTCTGGTCCTGGCAGGTCCAGCAGGGCGTGCTGAAGAACCCGCGTTCGTTCATCAACTCCACGCCGCACATGAGCTTTGTGTGGGGCGATGACAACATCAAGTTCCTGAAGAAGCGCTACGAAGCCCTGCAAGCGAGCCCGCTGTTTGCTGGCATGCAGTACTCCGAAGACCCGGCGCAGATCGCCAAGTGGGTTCCGCTGATGATGGAAGGGCGTGACCCGAACCAGAAAATCGCGGCCACCTGGACCCCGATCGGCACCGACGTGAACTTCGGCGAGATCACCCGCCAGTTCGTTGCTCACCTGCAAACCACGCCGAAGTTTGACCTGAAGCTGTCGAGCGAAGTGCAGGACATCACCCGCAACGCCGACGGTTCGTGGCGTGTGAGCTACAAAAACCTGAAAGACGGCACCAAGACTGAAACCGACGCCAAGTTCGTGTTCATCGGCGCCGGCGGCGGTGCACTGCACTTGCTGCAAAAGTCGGGTATTCCTGAAGCCAAGGACTACGCGGCCTTCCCGGTTGGTGGTTCGTTCCTGGTCACCGATAACCCAGCTATCGCCGAGCAGCACCTGGCCAAGGCCTACGGTAAGGCTTCGGTTGGCGCACCGCCGATGTCGGTTCCGCACTTGGACACCCGCGTACTGGATGGCAAGCGCGTAATTCTGTTTGGCCCATTCGCCACCTTCTCGACCAAGTTCCTGAAAGAAGGCTCGTACCTGGACCTGCTGACCAGTACCACCACCCACAACATCTGGCCTATGACCCGTGTTGGTGTGCGTGAGTACCCACTGGTCGAGTACCTTGCTGGCCAACTGATGCTGTCGGATGACGACCGCTACAACGCCCTGAAAGAGTACTTCCCGAACGCCAAGAAAGAAGACTGGCGCCTGTGGCAAGCCGGTCAGCGCGTGCAGATCATCAAGCGTGACCCAGAGTTGGGCGGCGTGCTGAAACTCGGTACCGAAGTGGTCAGCTCTGCCGACAACTCCATCGCAGGCCTGCTGGGTGCATCGCCAGGCGCGTCCACCGCGGCTCCGATCATGCTGACCGTGCTGCAGAAAGTGTTCAAGGACAAGGTTGCGACCCCTGAGTGGCAGGCCAAGCTGCACCAGATCGTACCGAGCTACGGCACCAAGCTGAACGACAGCCCGGAAGCGGTTGCCAAGGAGTGGGCCTACACCGCCGGCGTCCTGCAACTGACTCCACCGCCTGCGATTCCGCAATTGGCTGCTCCAAAAGCCACCGAGGCTGCCAAGCCTGCGGCTGAGCCGAGCAAGCCGGCGTCTGACCTGGCGCTGTAAGCCAAGTCGAGATGCAACAAAGCCCGCTGAACCGGTAACGGTCAGCGGGCTTTTATTGGGCGGTGGTTGGCGATGGCGTTTCCTGGCTTATCGAGCAGCCGGATTACCTACGCCTTTGCTGCTTCGTTTCGGTCGCAACGGGTTCAGCAAGCCGACAGACACTTCCTGTTAAAAATATCCCAGAGCCAAGCAGGAGCGAGGCTGTAGCAAGGGGCATTTTTTACCGGTGTATGTGTTGGGCGATTACGCCCGAGGAATGTGTATGTTGCTACGTTATGCGGCATTGGCGGCATTTGTCGTCGCGGCGTCCGGGTGTGTGCAAGAGCGTGTTGTGCATGAGCGTGGGCCGGTGCAACGGGAATATGTTGAGGTGGTTGCGCCGCAACCGCCGCCGGTCCAAGTGATCGAAGTCGAGCCCGCACCCCGTTACGGTTATATCTGGTCGCGCGGCTACTGGCGTTGGGAAGGTGGGCGATACGTTGCGGTACACGGTCACTGGGAGCAGGTGCGCGAAGGTTATCGTTACGTGCATCCGCACTGGGTACAACGCAATGACGGCTACCACTGGCAGGTGGGGGCTGGATACGTTGATCTCCGGCTAGATCGAAGCGGCCACTGTGTGTGGCGTGGGCTGATCGGAACAGGTACAAAGATTGCCCGACTTACCCCATCGACACGCCTGTAGACGACCGTAAAGAGAGACAGTCCATGACCGATCGCCGCCTCATCATCCCTGCTGCCATGCACCCTATTGTCGAGCGCGCGGGTTACGTCCCGGCAGTTAAGGTCGGCAACACCCTTTACTGCGCGGGGCAGGTCGGCCGCACGCCAGAACTGGCTGTGATCGACGACCCAGAGGCGCAATTCGTCGCCGCCTGGGAGAACCTGCGAGTGGTGTTGGAGGAGGGCGGATGCAGCTTCGACGATGTGGTGGACATGACCACTTACCACGTCAACATGAGCCAGCACATGGCGGTTTTTCGTGAAGTGAAAAACCGCCTGTTTCCACGCGGGCATTGCGCCTGGACGACTATTGGCGTGTCAGAACTGGCGCACCCCGGTTTGTTGGTGGAAATCAAATGTGTGGCGGTACAGCGCTGAGTTATTGAACCACGCGATAACACGGCACATACGCCGCGCCGCCTGGCAATTTCATGCGGTGCTGCGCCACGAAGGCCTGCAGCAACTCGTCCAGCGGTTTCATGATGGCCGGGTCGCCGTGGATCTCGTAAGGGCCATTTTGCTCGATCAGGCGGATGCCCTTGTCCTTCACGTTGCCTGCCACAATGCCTGAGAAGGCGCGGCGCAGGTTGGCGGCCAACTCATGCGGTGGCAGCGAGTGGCTCAGTTGCAGCGCGGCCATATTGGCGTGCGTTGGGTCGAACGGACGCTGGAAGCCCTCATCGATCTTCAGCAGCCAGTTGAAGTGGAAGGCGTCATTGCGCTCGCGGCGGAACTGTTTCACTGCCTTGAGCCCGGCAGTCATCTGGCGAGCCACTTCGGCCGGGTCGTCGATGATGATCTGGTAGTGCGCCTGTGCGGCTTCGCCCAGCGTGGCGCCGACAAACGCGTGCAGTTGCTGCAGGTAGGGCGCTGCGTGTTTCGGCCCCGTGAGGATGACCGGGAACGGCAAGTCACGGTTGTCCGGGTGCATCAGAATACCCAGCAGGTACAGGAACTCTTCCGCCGTGCCAGCGCCGCCCGGGAAGATGATGATGCCGTGGCCGACACGCACGAACGCTTCCAGGCGTTTTTCGATGTCCGGCAGGATCACCAGTTCGTTGACGATCGGGTTCGGCGCCTCCGCTGCGATGATGCCCGGCTCGGTCAGGCCCAGGTAGCGCCCGCCGGTGATGCGTTGCTTGGCGTGGGAAATGGTCGCGCCTTTCATCGGGCCTTTCATTACACCAGGGCCGCAACCGGTGCAGACGTCGAGGCTGCGCAGGCCCAGTTCGTGGCCGACTTTCTTGGTGTATTTGTATTCTTCGGTATTGATCGAGTGGCCGCCCCAGCACACCACAATTTTCGGCTCGACACCGGGGCGCAGGGTGCGGGCGTTGCGCAGCAGGTGGAACACGTAGTCGGTGATGCCTTGGGAATTGCTCAGGTCGATGCGCTGACTGTCCAGCTCGTTCTCGGTGTAGACGATATCGCGCAGGGCGCTGAACAGCATTTCACGGGTGCTGGCGATCATTTCGCCATCGACGAAAGCGTCGGCCGGAGCATTCAACAGTTCGAGGCGCACGCCACGATCTTGTTGGTGGATACGCACTTCAAAGTCTTTATAGGCGTCGAGGATGGTCTTGGCGTTGTCGATGTGGGCGCCGGTGTTGAGGATGGCCAGCGCGCACTGACGGAAGAGGGTGTAGATGCTGCCGCTACCGGCTTCGCTCAGTTGCTGGACTTCGCGTTGGGACAGGGTTTCGAGGCTGCCCTTGGGGCTGACGGAGGCGTTGATGACTTGACGTTGGGGCATTCTGATTCCTTGAAGGCGCAGCCACCGCGCCCTTGATGGCGCCGCGATGGCTTGAGAAGGGTGGGCGCCGAATTCGGTCGCACGGGACGGTTTTTTACCTCAGGCCCAAGGCCGAGTGCAAACCCCGTCCGGCACCATCATGCCGCAGAACTTACTGAATCAGCTTCCAGTTTTTGTAGAAAACCCGACGCAGGGTGAAGACCATCCCGGCAAAGCCCGCAATCACGGCGTTGAGCACCGAAGGCAATGGGGTCGGCCGCACGATATCGATAAACAGGCAGTAACGCTTTGCGTCGTTTTTGTTGAAGGACGCATGCATCAGCGTGTCATCGAAGATAAACAGCGGGTCGTCGTGCCAGTAATGCTTGTGCTTGCCAACCTGGATGTACACGCCGTCGTGATGGGGCGCTGGCGCCATGTTGTAGAGCACGCGGAACATCATGCGCAGGGGGCCGAAGTGAAAGGAGGTCGAGCGGTTTTCGTTAAACACGGACACACCGATGGTTTTCACGAACGGCAGTTTTTCCCGGAGTTTCGGAATGTCGAGGGTGGTTTCGATGGGCCGTCCGTACCATTGGAAAAACAGCATGCCACGCTTTTTTTCCGCCATGCGCTCGTCCAGGTAGCCGATGATTTCATCCTTGTGGGCCATGGCGTCGTCGATTACCTGTTGCAGGTCTTCACGCCACGCGGCGGGCAAGTCGTTCATCGTGTAAACGTGGCGGTTGCGCGAACTCAGCAGGTCGAACAGCGTGTTGAACGGCGCCAAAAGCCAGGTGTTGCGACCACTGCCAATGAAGTATTTCTTGATGGTCGCGCGGTCGTATAGGCCATTGCGCAAAAAATCGTAGACACCGCACACCAGCACCAGGGCCAGGAACACCAGGGTAGTAACCGGGAAGCAATAAATGATCAGCAACACGCCCAGCACCCAGGCGGCCGAAACCATTCTCTTGCGGATGACACTCGCACTCATGAAGCTCAGCTCCAGCGGGGAAGATGTATAGACTCCAGCCCCCGGCATCGTGATACGCCAGGCTTTGAAATATATGGAAACAATTTCCTTATAATAGGGCTTTATCCCTCAGTCGGGCGTTTTAAATATTGCGAAATTGTGAAGGCTTTACACAGTTTTTAACCCGCTCAGCGTTTTGTTGATTGGATTTTGTAAACGCAAGATTTGCGACTATCGTGACGCTTCGGTTTTTCGGACGTCATAGACCGGTACGAATGAAGTTGAATGGCCACCACTGGCCGTCGACCCCTTGGAAGAGGCAGAAATTTTATGATCATCAAACCGCGGGTTCGTGGCTTTATCTGTGTGACCGCTCACCCTGTTGGCTGTGAAGCGAACGTCAAGGAACAGATCGACTACGTCACCCAGCACGGCGCCATCGAAGGCGGCCCCAAGAAGGTGTTGGTTCTCGGCGCTTCCACCGGCTACGGCCTGGCCGCGCGCATCAGTGCCGCGTTTGGCTGCGGCGCCGACACCCTGGGCGTGTTTTTTGAGAAAGAAGGCGAAGAAGGCAAGTTGAGCTCGGCTGGCTGGTACAACAGCGCCGCGTTCGAGAAGTTTGCTGTCGAAAAAGGCCTGTACGCCAAGAGCATCAACGGCGACGCGTTCTCCGACGAGATCAAGCGCCTGACCATCGAAACCATCAAGAAGGACCTGGGCAAGGTCGACCTGGTGGTCTACAGCCTGGCCGCGCCACGTCGTACCGACCCGCAAGGCGTGGTGCACAACTCCACCCTCAAACCGATCGGCAAGGCCGTGACCCTGCGCGGGATCAACACCGACAAGGGCGTTGTGGTCGACACCACGCTTGAGCCTGCGACCCAGGAAGAAATCGACGGCACCGTCAAAGTGATGGGCGGCGAAGACTGGCAGCTGTGGATCGACGCCCTGCGTGACGCCGACGTGTTGGCCGAAGGCGCCAAGACCACCGCGTTCACCTACCTCGGCGAGAAGCTGACCCAGGACATCTACTGGAACGGCTCCATCGGCGAAGCCAAGAAAGACCTCGACAAGAAAGTCCTGACCTTGCGCGACAACCTCGCTGCGCTGAAAGGCGACGCCCGTGTGTCGGTGCTCAAGGCCGTGGTCACCCAGGCGAGCTCGGCGATCCCGATCATGCCGCTGTACCTGTCGCTGCTGTTCAAAGTGATGAAAGAGCAGGGCACCCACGAAGGCTGCATCGAGCAGGTCTACGGCCTGTTCAAGGACAGCTTGTACGGCAGCGAGCCGAAACTCGACGCCGACGGCCGCCTGCGTGCCGACCTGGCTGAGCTTGAGCCTAAAGTTCAGGACGCCGTGGCTGCGCTGTGGAACCAGGTCACCGACGACAACGTCAATGAGATCAGCGATTTTGCCGGCTATAAGGCTGAATTCCTGCGCTTGTTCGGCTTTGAAATCGACGGCGTGGATTACGACGCTGACGTGAACCCGACCGTGAAGATCAATGGCCTGATCCAGGCTTAAACACGGTCGAAAAAATGTGGGCGCGGGCTTGCTCGCGAATACGGAGTGTCAGTCACTGAATAGGGCGACTGATACACCGCTTTCGCGAGCAAGCCCGCTCCCACATTCGATCTGTGTTTTCTCAGACCCTTCTTACGCTCCGCTGAGTGCACCCCTTCTGCAAGATCTGCCAGAATCCCTTCGCTATCACTCACGCTAACGGAGGATCTGATGACGATTCGTGCAGTAGTTTTTGATTTCGGCGGTGTCCTGTTCGACTGGAACCCGCAGCACCTCTACCGCAAGTTGATTGCCGACGACCACGAACGGCAATGGTTTCTCGAGAACATCTGCACCCAGGCCTGGAACACCGAGCAGGACGCCGGCCGCTCCCTGGCCGAGGGCACTCGCAGCCTCATCGAGCAATATCCCCAGCATCAAACGTTGATCCAGTCCTATTACGACCGCTGGCATGAAATGCTGCGCGGCCCGTTGCCGGACGGTGTGGCGATCCTTGAAGCCTTGCATAGCGCCAACATGCCGTTGTTCGGGCTCACCAACTGGTCAGCCGAAACCTTCCCGTATGCCCGAGCCAACTATCCGTTCCTGCAGCATTTTCGCGACATCGTGGTGTCCGGCGAATTGAAGCTGATCAAGCCTGATCCGGCGATCTATCACGCAAGCCTTAGCCAGGTGCGTGTTCATCTGCCGGATATCCAGGCCGGTGAGGTGGTGTTTATCGATGATGTGGCGGGCAATATCGAGGCGGCCGTCGCGCTCGGTTGGCAGGGGATTCACCATGTGTCGGCCGAGCGCACAGCGGCGCGCCTGCGTGAGTTGGGCGTGGGCTTCTAGCGCGCCCACTTCTCCATCACGAAATCCACGAACGCGCGCAGTTTGGGTAGGCGGTAACGGTCCTGGCGATACAGCAAGTGCATGGGGCGGCTGGGCAATTGATAGGTGGTCAACAAGGCCACCAGCTTGCCGCTCTCCAGGTCCGGTTGGACCAGGGCATCGGCCAGCATGATGATGCCCATGCCGTTTACAGCCGCCTGGCGCAAGCCTTGCGAGCTGTTGATGGTCAATGTGCCGGCCACTGGAACCTCCACCTCGCCGTCATCGCCTGTCATGCGCCAGAGCTTGTCGGTATCACGCCAGTTGTCGTTCGCCGGGTAGGCGAACGCCAGGCAGTCGTGATGCTGCAGGTCGTTGGGCGTCTGTGGCGTGCCGCGTCGCGCCAGGTACTCAGGGGAAGCGCAGAGGGTGAGGGTGTAGGCCTGCATGGGTCTGGCGATCAGGCTGGAGGTTTCCAGTTCGCCGAGGCGGATCGCCACGTCGAAGCCGCTGTCGACCAAGTCCATCCGCTCGTTGCTCAGCACTACGTACAGGTTGATCAGCGGGTAGCGTTGGGAGAACTCGCTCAAGGCCGGCACGAGGCGTTCGGTGCCGAACACGGGGGGCGCGGTGATACGCAGGTTGCCTTTGGGGGTTTCGCTGTGGATCTGTTCGGCCAGCAGCTCAGAGTCGGCCACCAGTCCCAGGACTTCCAGGCAGCGCTGGTAATAT
Source organism: Pseudomonas poae (assembly GCA_004000515.1). Classification (GTDB taxonomy): domain Bacteria; phylum Pseudomonadota; class Gammaproteobacteria; order Pseudomonadales; family Pseudomonadaceae; genus Aquipseudomonas; species Aquipseudomonas cremoris. The sequence goes on along the minus strand of CP034537.1, from coordinate 6,841,526 downwards.
TGCCCGCCAAACTCGGTGAGGCTCTGTTTGCGCGTGGTGCGCTTGAGCAAGCTGACCCCCAGCCGTTGTTCCAGCGCGCGCAGATGGTTGCTGACCATGGTGGTCGACATTCCGCACTCCTGCGCGGCGGCGGTCATGCTGCCGGTTTCCACCACCTTCACGTACACCGTCATTGCTTGGAACAGGTCCATTATCAAGTCCAGCTTTAAAGTAATTGCAGGTAAACCCAGTTTATCCAGCTCTGATGGCTAACGATACTGGGCACACCCCCACAATGCTTGGAGCTCGACGCCATGACCGCCGCCTGCCTGATGACCACGTATCAACCTTCGCCCTTGAGCTTCACCCGTGGCCTGGGCACCCGTCTGTGGGATCAGCAGGGTCGTGAGTACCTGGATGCTGTAGCCGGTGTGGCAGTGACCAACGTCGGGCATTCCCACCCCAAACTGGTGGCCGCCATCAGTGAACAGGCTGGCTTGTTATTGCACACCTCCAACCTCTACAGCATCGATTGGCAACAAAGGTTGGCACAACGCCTGACCGAGCTGTCGGGGCTGGACCAGGCGTTTTTCAACAACTCCGGCGCCGAAGCCAACGAGACGGCGCTGAAGCTGGCGCGTTTGCACGGCTGGAAAAAGGGCATCGAAGAGCCGTTGGTGGTGGTGATGGAGAACGCCTTTCACGGTCGCACCCTTGGCACCATGGCGGCCAGCGATGGGCCCTCGGTGCGCCTGGGCTTCCAACGGTTGCCGGGGGATTTCCTCAAGGTTGGTTTTGGTGATATCGCCGCCATCGAAGCACTTACCCAACAGTTTGGAGTGCGTATTGCCGCAGTCCTGCTGGAACCCATCCAGGGCGAAAGCGGTGTGTTGCCAGCCCCGCCGGGTTACCTGCGAGCCTTGCGCGAACATTGCACCCGTCACGGCTGGTTGCTGATGCTCGACGAAATCCAGACCGGCATCGGCCGTACCGGCACCTGGTTTGCCTTCCAGCACGAAGGCATCGTGCCTGACGTGATGACCCTGGCCAAAGGCCTTGGCAACGGCGTGCCCATCGGCGCTTGCCTGGCCCGGTCCGGTGTGGCCCAGCTGTTCACGCCCGGCAGCCACGGCAGTACGTTCGGCGGTAACCCGTTGGCCTGTCGGGTGGGCTGCACTGTGCTGGATATCATTGAAGAACAGCGCTTGCTGCAGAATGCCGCGCAACAGGGTGAACGCCTGTTGGCGCGGTTACGTGTAGAGCTGGCGGATCACCCGCAGGTGGTGGCCATCCGTGGGCAAGGCTTGATGATCGGTATCGAGTTGGCCAGCCCTTACCGTGACCTCGCCCTACGCGCCGCCCAGGAGCATGGCCTATTGATCAACGTGACCCGGGGCAAGATCATCCGCCTGCTGCCGCCGTTGACGCTGGATGCCAAGGAGGTGGAGATGATTGTGCGAGCCGTCACCCGTTTGCTGGATTGAAATAAGAGCAAAGTGTGGGAGCGGGCTTGCTCGCGAATGCGGTGTGTCAGTGACAAACAAGCTGACTGATCCACCGCTTTCGTGAGCAAGCCCGATTTCCGTGTCTTTCAGTGGGCATGCCCATTCAGCCATTCCTGGTTCATCGTCTCCTTGTCCCCTAAATAGTCCAACAGCCACGCCATCGCCGGGGACAGCTTGTTCTGTGCCCACGCCACGCACGACGGGCTGGCCGGAAACGGCCGGCTCAACTGCAACGCCACCAATTCCCCGCGTTCGATCCATGGCAACACCTGATGCGCCGGTGCCATGCCGACACACAGGCCGTCGCGCAGGCAATCGATGGCTGAGGACCAATTCGGTACCACCAGCCGCCGCTGGTTATCCAGGGTCCACGTGTCGCGTTTGGGCAAGTTGCGCGAGGTGTCGGTCATGCACAGCGAGGCGAACGGGCGCAGTTGATCATCACTGAGCAAACCCTGCACGGCCGCCAGCGGATGCTTCGCGCTGACCACGCACAGCCAGTTGAGCAAACCCATATCGCGGAAAGTGAAATGACTGGCTACCGGCACCGCGCTGGTCGCACCGATAACAATGTCGGTGCGCTCATCCGCAAGGGCATCCCACACACCGTTGTACACCTCGTATTCCAGCAGTAATTCCACCTCGGGAAACTGCCGATAGAAATCCAGCACCAATTGCCGACAGCGCTGAGGTTTGACGATGGAGTCCACCGCCACCTTCAACTGCCCACTCCAGCCATTGGCCACTTGCTGGCACAGGCGCCGTGTGCCGAGCATTTTTTCATCACGCCCCGAGCTTCATCTATAAACAGGCGGCCGGCGGGCGTCAGTTCCACATCGCGATGTCGCCGCACGAACAACGGCACCGCCAGCCACTCTTCAATCTGACGCACCGTATAGCTGATGGCCGACGGCACTCGGTGCAGTTCCTGGGCGGCGGCGCTGAAACTGCCATGGCGCGCCACCGCATCGACTACATCCAGGGAGTATTCGGACCACATGGCAGTTGCCTTCAAAATTATTGATAAGAGTGTTCAATTATTATCGCTTCACACAGACACTGTCAGCTTCATAATGGGTGCCAGTCAGCAAATAGTTTGATGGCAGGATCTACAAGGCTTCGATGAAAAATTCTTTTGGTTTTACCTGGTATCTGGCGGGGCTGAGCATGCTCGGTTACCTCGCCATGGACATGTACTTGCCGGCGTTCGGCGCCATGGGCGAGCAGTTGCAGATTGGCGCGGGCGCAGTAGGCGCCAGCTTGAGCATTTTCCTGGCTGGTTTTGCGGTGGGGCAATTGCTGTGGGGGCCACTGTCTGACCGCCTGGGGCGCAAACCCATCCTGCTCGCGGGCCTGAGCCTGTTTGTGCTGGGATGCGCCGGGATGTTCTGGGTCGAGACCGCACCGCAGCTGCTGGCACTGCGTTTCATGCAGGCGATTGGCGTGTGTTCCGCCGCCGTAAGCTGGCAGGCGCTGGTGATTGATCGCTACCCGGCGGACAAGGCCCACCGCGTATTCGCCAGCATCATGCCGTTGATGTCGCTGTCGCCCGCACTGGCACCGCTGTTAGGCGCGATGGTGCTGAACCACTTTGGCTGGCAGGCGATTTTCGGGGTATTGCTGGGCGTTTCACTGCTGTTGCTGCTGCCGACATTATTCCTACGCAGCGTGCCGAAACGTCAGGCGGTTGAAGGCGAAACGACGCACTTGGGCTATGGCCAGTTGCTTACCTCTCGTGTATTTACCGGTAACGTGATGATCTTCGCCGCGTGCTCGGCCAGTTTCTTTGCCTGGCTGACCGCTTCGCCGTTCATTCTTGGCGATATGGGCTACAGCCCGAATGACATCGGCTTGAGCTATGTGCTGCCGACGCTGGCGTTTCTGGTGGGCGGTTACAGTTGCCGCAGCGCCCTGCAACACTTTCAGGGCAAGACGCTGTTGCCGTGGTTGCTGCTGGCCTACTGCATCAGCATGGTGGCGTTGTACCTGGTCGCGACGTTGACCATACCGACCCTGACCACCCTGTTGATTCCGTTCTGCCTTATGGCACTGGTCAACGGTGCCAGTTACCCCATCGTCGTCGCGAATGCGCTGATGCCTTTGCGGAAAACTCCGGCAAGGCGGCAGCACTGCAAAACACCCTGCAACTGGGTCTGTGCTTTCTCAGCAGCCTGCTGGTGTCGTCGATGATCGAGCAACCGCTGCTGGTTACCGTGATCGTGATGTTGGCGACTGCGCCGTTGGCGGTGTTGGGTTACTGGTTGGCGCGCCCGAAGTCGGATAATTCCGAACTGGCGAGCGCTTGATCTGGCAATACGATCGAGTGTGGGAGCTGGCTTGCCTTCGATGCTGACGACTCGGTTGTTTCATTGATACCGACGGGATGCCATCGCAGGCAAGCCAGCTCCCACATTTGATTCGGTTTCTGCAGTTATGCCTTAAAAGGTGATTTCCATATTCACCGTCGGCGTCGACGTGCGGCTACCGCGGCCGCCGTCCACGCCGAACTTGTTATGCCAGTACTCGTAACCGACCCCGAGGTACAGGTTCGGCTTCACGCTTTTACCGGGTCGCACGGCCACCATCAGTGCCGTACGCATCAGCGCTTCCGGCGCGGTGTCACGGCCATGGTAGTCCTCACCTTTTTCTCCGACGTAATTAATGAAGCCCTGGAATTTCGCTCCGTGATTGGCGATCTCGAACGGGCGCATCCACGTCAGGTTGAGCATGTAGGTCGCGTCGAACGTGTGGTTCGACTCCTGAGCGCCAGGGATACCGGTGTGGTTCTTTTCCTTGTAATACATCAGGCTCAGGTCCAGCACGCCGACAGTGTTGAACTTCAAGGTCGGGCCGATCACCAGTGCGCGCTTTTTGGCTGAGGCAAAGTTGTTGTTGCGGTTGGCGTCGAAGCCCAGGGTCAGCGCGTAATCCTTGATCATGCCGGTACCCAGCGGCACATCGAACACGCGCGACGCGTACAACTGGTGCCGGTACACCGCATACACCTCGCTGCCACCATGGTCGGTGCCCTTGCGCGGGTCGCTGCTGTCGGAGAGGAAGACGTCCAGGTTCAGGTAATTGCTGCCGTACTGGTAGCCGCTGGCGTGGGTGAAGCTGTAGATGCGCTTGCTGAAATCGTCGGGGTTATTTGGATTGGTGAAGTGTTGGCCGTAGCGAAATCCTACGCTGTTGTTCATCCATTCCACCGCGACAGCCTCCCCGCCGCCGAGGAGTGTGAGTAATACGGTTGCGCCGTGCAGTGCCTTTTTCATTGTTTTAATTCCTTTGGCGTTTGGCTCATGGCGGCCTTGCAGGGGCCGCCGGGCGCAGTATCAGCACAAGGCTGGTGTGCGCCAAAGAACAGAATCTCGCCTGGGGCGATGCCGAAACGGCAGCAGCGCAGCTGTCGTGAAAGTCAGGAAATACGGGGTGCCCAGGCAGTTTCTTCACGCTCGCGCAGGGCAATTTCCTCGCCCAGCAAGTGGGTCAAGGCTTGCACTGCCACCGGCAGGTCGCGGTCTTTGCGGGCATACACACCGAGGTCGCTGAAGATGCCGCCCTGGTCACTCAAGGGAATGTGCAACAGTTCGCCGCGCGCCAGGTCGGCTTCGATGCCGATACGGGTCTGAAAGGCGATGCCCAATTGCTGGCGTGCCAACTGCCGGGCCAACTCCATGGAATTACTCTGCAGCAAGGGTTTGTATGCCGCCGCGCGCTTGTGCAAAGGCGCGATCAGGTGATGCACCGACAACTCGCTCTTCGCCTGAATCACCCCATGCTCGCAGCACTGCCCGTAGCTGACGCGTGTCTCAGCGGCCAACGGATGGGCCGGTGTCATCAGCGCACCCAGGCGGAAATGCCCGACGCACAACTGAGTGATTTCGCTGCTGCGGGCGAGGGCAAACGCCAGGCCCAAGTCCGCCTGGCCATTGATCACCGAGCCGGGAATCGACTGCGAGCCTTGTACCGTCACGCCAATCGTCACCTTCGGGTAGCGCTCGCGCATGCGCCTGAGCGCGGCCGGTAGCAACTCGACGGCGGCGCCTTCCACCGTAGCGATCTCCACGTGGCCGGTCTGCACGCCATGCAATCCATCCAACTCGCCGCGCACGCGCTCCACATCCTGCAACAGCAGCGTCACGTGGCGAGTGAGGATTTCGCCGGCGGCAGTCACGCGCAGCCCGCCGGGTAGACGCTCGAACAAGGCGGCGCCCATCTCGTCTTCCAGCTTGAGGATCTGCCGGTTCACGGCGGATGACGCCACGTTCAGGCGGCGTGCGGCCTCGCGGATCGAGTGACAGCGCCGCACCATGTCGAAGTAGTAGATCGCCGGGGCGTGAATACGCAGCTTGCGGTTGAGCATTTTTTTCAGGTCCTTTTGCGCACGGCTTCAAGCCACAGGGCAGGGCGGCTGAATGGATTTTTGTAACGGCTGTAAACGGCTTATTGTGGAATTGATTGTATACAACTCTATGGACATCTCTTGTTTCCTTTGCATACAGTGAATGCACAACAAAAACAGAGATCCCCTCACCATGACTATCCCGAAGGCGTCACCGCAGCGGCCCGAAGATGAAAATCTGGGCGTCGCCGCCAACATGGCTTACGGCCTGCAGCATGTGCTCACCATGTACGGCGGCATCGTTGCCGTGCCCCTGATCATTGGCCAGGCCGCCGGCTTGTCACCGGCGGATATCGGCCTATTGATCGCCGCGTCGTTGTTTGCCGGTGGCCTGGCCACACTGCTGCAAACCCTTGGCCTGCCGTTCTTTGGCTGTCAGTTGCCGCTGGTGCAGGGTGTGTCGTTTGCCGGCGTGGCAACCATGGTGGCGATTGTCGGCGGCGACGGTGCCGGCGGGGTGCCGGTGATTCTCGGGGCGGTGATGGCCGCGTCGTTGATCGGATTGCTGATCACGCCAGTGTTCTCGCGGATTACCAAGTTTTTCCCACCCTTGGTCACCGGGATCGTGATCACCACCATAGGCCTGACCCTGATGCCCGTTGCGGCGCGCTGGGCCATGGGCGGCAATAGCCGCGCGGCAGATTTCGGCAGCATGCCGAACATTGGCTTGGCTGCGCTGACCATGGTGTTGGTGTTGCTGCTGAGCAAGATCGGCAGTGCGACCATCTCGCGCCTGTCGATCCTGCTGGCGATGGTAATCGGCACCGTGATTGCGGTGTTCCTGGGCATGGCCGACTTCTCCGGCGTGACCCAGGGGCCAATGTTCGGTTTCCCAGCGCCATTCCATTTCGGCATGCCAACCTTCCATGTGGCCGCGATCATTTCCATGTGCATCGTGGTGATGGTGACCTTGGTCGAGACCTCGGCAGACATCCTGGCGGTGGGCGAGATCATCGACACTAAGGTTGATTCCAAGCGCTTGGGCAACGGTCTGCGTGCCGACATGTTGTCGAGCATGTTCGCACCGATCTTCGGTTCGTTTACCCAGAGCGCCTTCGCCCAGAACGTCGGCCTGGTGGCGGTTACCGGGGTGAAAAGTCGTTTTGTGGTGGCAACTGGCGGGGTGTTCCTGGTGATCCTCGGACTGCTGCCGTTCATGGGGCGGGTGATTGCGGCGGTCCCGACGTCGGTGCTCGGTGGGGCGGGGATTGTACTGTTCGGGACTGTGGCGGCGAGTGGTATCCGTACGCTGTCGAAGGTGGATTACCGCAACAACATGAACCTGATCATCGTCGCCACCTCCATCGGTTTTGGCATGATCCCGATCGCAGCGCCGAACTTCTACGATCATTTTCCGACGTGGTTCGCGACCATTTTCCACTCGGGCATCAGCTCATCGGCGATCATGGCGATCCTGCTGAACCTGGCCTTCAACCATTTCACCGCCGGCAACTCGGACCAGCAGTCGGTGTTTGTGGCGGGGACAGAGCGCAGCTTGTGCTTCCGGGATGTATCGGAACTGCGCGATGGGGATTACTTCAGCGGCGGTAAGTTGTTCGATGCCGAGGGTAAGGAGATTCCGTTGGTAGCGGATGCTCCGAGGAAAACCACTAAGCCTGAGACCACTGAGGTCTGAAGCGGTACCTGATGTGGGCGCTGGCTTGCCTGCGATAGCTGCGGTGAATTCACCCTCGTCATCGCAGGCAAGCCAGCGCCCACATTTGAATTCAGCCAGCCTTGAGTTCTTTGTACGGCATTGCACACACCTCATCCAAAAACTTCACCACGGTCCCCATGCACGCTTGGCGTTCTTCGACATGGGGCATGTGGCTGGAGTCTTCAAACAGCGCCCAGCGCACATCCGCGATCTCATCCAAAAACGGCTTGACCACCAGCGGCGTGGCCTCATCGTGCCGGCCGGAAATCACCAGCGTCGGTACATTGATTGCCGACAGGCGGCCGATGGATTTCCAGTCTTTCAAGCTGCCGATTACGTGGAATTCGGTGGGGCCGCTCATGGCGTGGTACACCGTCGGGTCGGAGTCGACTTGGGCAAAGGTGCGCGCCACTGCGTCCGGCCACGGGTTGACCCGGCACACGTGATGGTCATAGAACACCCGTGATGCCGCGAGGTATTCCGGGTCTTGGTAGGTGCCGGTGGCTTCGTGCTTGAGCAGGGTTTCATGCACGCCTTCGGGCAACAATTTGCGCAGGCGGTTGGCTTCGCTGACCCACGTGCGCATGCACGTCGGCGAGTTGGCCGGGATAAACGCGCGCAGGCCCTTGGGCTGCAGGATCGCGTGTTCGCTGCCGAGCATGCCGCCCCAGGATTGGCCGAGAATCGCGTAGTTGTCGCTGATCTCCAGATGCTCCAGCAGGTTGTTCAGCTCTTCGAGAAACAGGCCGACGGTCCAGAAGGATGGGTCTTTGTCAGGGAGGTGGGTGGAGCGCCCGTTGCCCAGTTGGTCGTAGTGGATCACGGCGTGACCGCTGGCAGCGACATCCTTGAACGCGTCGACATAGTCGTGGGTGCAACCCGGGCCGCCGTGAATGACCACCAGCGGTGTACGGCCACTGGACAGGTCACCGGTGACGCGATACCAGGTCTGGTAGGTGCCAAACGCCGCATACCCTTCGTGGATTTTTTCGATGAATTCCATTTCGTGCCCTGCTCTCAAAAAAAGGATCAGGGACACAATAGTCGTCGCGGGAAGTTTAGGTAACTAGCAAAACAGCTAGGTTTTGCGCGCGGGTCAATCGTCGAGCAGGCGGTAATGGGTGGCGCGCACCACCGCCTGTACGCGGTTCTTGGCCCCCAGTTTGTGCATCGCCGAGGCCAGGTGCAGGGTAACCACCGCCAGTGAACGGCTCAGCTGGCTGGCGATTTCAGCAGCAGTCAGGCCGTCGGCGGCCCATTTGAGGCACTCGCGCTCCCGTTTGGTCAGGTGGATATGCGGGTAGGTGCGCAGCTCCTTGCTGAACAGCGGGTAGGCCGCTTCCTGCAAGGCATGGGAAATAAGGCTGAAATCCGACAAGGTTTGCTGCGCATCCTGCAGTACGGTCTGGGCTTTGCCGGTACGCAGCCCGGTCAGCGACGCAAAACCACCACGGGGCAGGTGGATTGGCACGCTCACGCCGCAGGTCAGTTGCTGGTCGTGCAGGTAGGACGAAACGGGCGCATGGCAGGGATCGATGATCTTTTGTAGCGCGGTATCGGCCTTGGCTTCGTAGGACCACACGAACGGCGACACCGTACTCAGGGCCAAATGCTGCACCGGATCGATCTGATAGAACCCTTTGCAGCACCACAAGCTGTGCCAGCCCGGCGGGGTATTGCGCAACGCCAGTACCGAGGGGGTGATGAGTGCACCATCCTGGTCAATCGGCACCGGGGTGTAGTCATACACCAGTGCATCGAAGCCCAACTGCTGGGCGAGGATAAACGTGTTGTCCATCTGCTCATCCAGGCTCCTGCCCGGCATCAAGCGGTGATTGAAGGCAGTTAGCTTGGCCAGCATCCGTTCTGCTCCCGAATTCATTTGAATCTCGACTTGCTGCAAGTAGAATGCCACGCCCCGGCGAAGGACAGCCAGGCCAAACCTATAAGAATTGCTAGGTTATGGACGCGCGGCATCCTCGGTAGTGTTGGCCGCTAAACGGCCGCTACCTGCCAGGCCGACACAACACAAGGAATGTATGCATGTGGCGTGAAATTGCCCCCGACCAGCAGTACAGCGTGCAAGTCGACGGCTATGACCTCGTGGTCTACAGCTTTGGCGAAGGCGATGAGGTGCTTTTGTGTCTCAACGGCGGGCCAGGCTTGCCGTGTGACTACTTGCGCGACGCCCATGGTTGGCTCAAAGACCATAACCTGCGAGTGGTTGCATTCGACCAGCTTGGCACGGGCGCATCAGCCAGACCGACCGATGTTTCCCTGTGGGAAATCCGCCGTTATGTCGAAGAAGTCGAAACCGTGCGCCAAGCCCTGGGACTGGGCCGCGTGCATTTGCTTGGGCATTCCTGGGGCGGCTGGCTGGGTATCGAGTACGCCATCCACTACCCCGAAGCCCTGAAAAGCCTGATCCTCGAAAACACCGTCGGCGACATCCCGCACCTGTCCCAGGAACTGGAACGCCTGCGCGGCGCCCTCGGCAGCGAAACCGTGGCCATGATGCAGCGCCACGAAGCCATGGGCACCCTAAGCCACCCGCAGTACCAGGCCGCGATCACCTTGCTCAACTACCGCCACGTGTGCCGCCTCGACGAGTGGCCCGAGCCGGTCAAACGCTCGCTGGGTGACTGGAACATGGGCCCCTACGAAACCATGCAGGGGCCCAACGAATTCCTCTATATCGGCAATCTCAAGGACTGGAACCGTCTCCCTGAAATGACCGAATTCAAGATGCCTATCCTGATCACCACCGGCCAGCACGACGAACTCACCCCGGCCTGTGCCATGCGAATGAAGATGGCCGCCAGGCACGCCGAATTGCACGTATTTCCCAACAGCAGCCATATGCCGTTCTACGAAGAACCCCAGGCGTATTTCCCGGTGCTGCTGGACTTCCTTGCGCGTCATCGAGGCTGACGGATGAACCTGGCGCGCTACCGCTTTGTACTCTCCCGGCCGCTGCAATTGCTGCCGGTGTTGTTTGGCATCAGCCTGATTACCTTTGTGCTGGTGCGTTCGATTCCCGGCGACCCGGCGCGGGCCCTGCTGGGCTCGCGAAGCACGCCAGACGCCTTGTTGAAAATCCGCGCCCAGTACGGCCTCGATCAGCCGTTATGGCTGCAATATTTCTACTTCCTGAAAAACCTGCTCAAAGGCGATCTCGGCCAATCGCTGCTGTACAAGGTCGATGCGCTGAAACTGATCGTTACCCGCATCGAGCCGACCCTGATGCTGGTGCTTGGTAGCGTGGTGCTGGCGCTGCTGATTGCGGTGCCGCTGGCAACCGTCGCCGCGCGTAACAAAGGTGGTTGGGCAGACAACCTGATCCGCGTATTCACCACCGTGGGCCTGGGCATGCCGGCGTTCTGGTTGGGCTTGATGCTGATCCTGTTGTTGAGCGTGCAGTGGGGCCTGTTTCCGGTGTCCGGTTACGGTCGCACTTGGGTGGACAAGGCCCACCATATGGTGCTGCCGTGCCTGACCATCGCCCTGGCGCTGTCGGCGGTATTGGTGCGCAACCTGCGGGCCAGCATGTTGATGGAGTTACAGGCCGACCATGTCACCGCCGCCCGGGCCCGAGGGCTGTCGGAAGCGGCGGTGTTTCGCCGCCACGTGTTGCCCAACTCCCTCGTGCCGGCGGTCAACCTGTTGGCGGTGAATATCGGCTGGCTGATCAGTGGCACGGTGGTGATCGAAAGCCTGTTCGCCATCCCCGGCATCGGCCAATTGTTGGTGCGCGGCATCTTCACCCGCGACTACATGGTGGTGCAGGGCGTGGCCATGGTGCTGGCCTGTGCCACGGTGGTGGTCAACTTTGTTGCTGACGTGGTCACCGTGGCCCTCGACCCACGGGTGAAGATGCAATGACCAGCCGCCCGTTGATTGCCCCGTGGCGCCTGCGCTTGCGTTTCGGTTTTCGCAACGGTCGTCTGACTGCCGCGTGGGGCCTGTTGATTCTGCTGGTGTGGTTTGCCCTGGCACTGTTCGCGCCGTGGATCGCACCTTATGACCCGATTGCGCAAAACACTGATATCAGTTTGCTCGGTCCCAGCCTGGCCCATCCATTTGGCACGGATAATTACGGGCGCGACATTCTTTCGCGGGTGATCTGGGGCGCACGCATCGACCTGCAACTGGCGATCATCGGCGTGATCTTCCCGTTCATGATCGGCACCTTCATCGGCGCAGTCTCCGGCTACATCGGCGGGCGTTTCGACAGTTTCTGCATGCGCGTCATCGATGTGATCCTGGCGTTCCCGTTCCTGGTGTTGATGCTGGCGATCATGGCCATTCTCGGGCCGGGCCTGAAGAGTTTTTACATCGCCATGGCGCTGGTGGGTTGGGTGTCGTATGCGCGGCTGATCCGCTCGCAGATCCTGGTGCTGAAGGAAAGCGACTTTGCCTTGGCGGCCAAAAGTTTGGGCTTTGGCCACGGGCGCATTCTGTTCCGGCATTTGCTGCCGAATGCGATGTTCGGCTCGATCGTGTTTTCCATGTCCGACGCCGTGCTGGTACTGCTCAATGGCGCCGCCGTGAGTTACCTGGGCCTGGGCGTGCAGCCGCCCACCGCCGAGTGGGGCACCATGGTCGCCGAAGGTCAGGCCTTCATCACCACCGCCTGGTGGATCTGCACGTTTCCGGGGCTGGCCATTGTGACCCTGGCCATGGGCTTTAGCTTGCTGGCGGACGGCGTGGCGCAAGTATTGGGGGATCGCTCATGAGCCTGTTGCAGGTGCAAGACCTGAGCGTAATCGCCACTCACCCTGGGCGCGACGTCACCTTGGTGGACCGCGTGTCGTTTGACGTGGCCGAAGGCGAGATCCTCGGCCTGGTGGGCGAGAGTGGTTCGGGCAAGACCATGGCCTGTCGCGGCCTGATGCGCTTGCTGCCATCGCCCAGCCTGCGGGTGCAAGGCGGCGCGGTGCGATTGGCCGGCCAGGATCTGTTGCAACTGGATGATGCAGGCATGCGCGCCGTGCGTGGCGGGCAACTGGGCATGATTTTCCAGAATCCCAGCAGCCATCTGGACCCGCTGATGCGCATCGGCGAGCAGATCGCCGAGGGTATCCGCCTGCATCAAGGCGCCTCGAAAAAGGACGCGCGCCTGCAGGCCATCGACGTGTTGCGCCAAGTGGGCATTCCCGATCCCCAGGCGCGTGTCGACAACTACCCCCACGAGTTTTCCGGCGGCATGCGCCAGCGCGCAATGATCGCCGTCGCCTTGGGCTGCAACCCCAAGGTATTGATTGCCGACGAGCCAACCACCGCCCTCGACGTCACCGTGCAGGCGCAAATCCTGCGCCTGCTGCTGGACCTGCGAGACACGCGCGGCTTATCGATCATCATCATCACCCACGACCTTGGCGTGGTGGCGCAAACCTGTGATTCCATCGCGGTGATGTATGCCGGACGCCTGTGCGAACACGGCAGCAAGTACGACCTGCTGGCCCGTCCGCAACACCCCTACACCGCTGGCCTGATCGACTGCCAACCGGCGCACAGCAGCGGTCACGCCTTGCTGCGCACCATCCCTGGCCAGCCGCCGTTGCTGGACTCATTGCCCGCCGGTTGTCGCTTCAATCCGCGCTGCCCGCAGGTCGGCGCCTTGTGCACCGAGCGCTTGCCGGAAGGGGCGCGGGTCGCCTGTCACTACCCCTTGGGAGCGCACCCATGAGCCTGTTGCAGATCAAGGACCTGGAGGTGAAGTTTGCCGCGTCCGGCACCGGGCTGTTCGGGTTGAACAAGCAGTGGGTGAGGGCGGTGAACGGTGTGGCGCTGAACCTGGCGGCGGGTGAAACCCTTGGATTGGTAGGCGAGTCCGGCAGCGGCAAGAGCACTTTGGGTCGGGCAATTTTGCACCTCAACCCGATCAGTGGCGGCCAGGTGTTGTTCGACGGCATCGATATGGCCCACGGCAGCGCCGTCGACATTGCGCGTTTGCGTCATGAAACTGCGATGATCTTCCAGGACCCTTACGCAGCCTTGAACCCGCGCCATACCATCGGCGAAACCATTGCCGAAGTGTTGCGGGTGCAACGCAAGGTCCCAGCGGACCGGATTCCGGCTCGGGTCAATGAACTGCTCGACCTGGTCGGCCTGCGCCCCGAACTTGCCAGCCGCAAACCCGGCTCCCTCAGCGGCGGCCAGTGCCAGCGCGTCGGCATCGCCCGTGCGCTGGCGGTGGAACTGCGCCTGATCATCGCCGACGAGTGCGTGGCGGCGCTGGATGTGTCGATTCAGGGCCAGATCATCAACCTGCTGTTGGAGCTGCAACAGCGCATGAACCTGGCGATTCTGTTTATCGCCCATGACCTGGCGATCGTGCGCCGCCTGTGTGACCGCGTGGCGGTGATGTACTTGGGCAAGATCGTCGAGGAAGGGCCGGTGGAAGCGGTATTTACCGCGCCGCGCCACCCCTACACCGCGGCGTTGATTGAGGCGGTTCCGGAGATCGACCCTCATCGACCGTTGCCTTCGGAACCCTTGCCGGGTGAGCCACCCAGCCCACTGAATTTGCCTACAGGGTGTGCCTTTCACCCGCGCTGCCGGCACGCGCAAGCCATGTGTTCCGTGGTGTTGCCGCCGACTCATTTCCTGCACGAGCATCGGTACAGTTGCGTGCTTGAACAACCCTTGACCCTTTCTGCCGTCCATAAACAAGGAGTTATGACATGCAATCGCGCCACTTGAAGCTGCTTGCAGCCGCCACGTTGACCGCTTGGTCCCTCACTGCCGGGTTGGCGCAAGCCGCCGGCGTATTGACCATCGGTTGCCGTGAAGACAGCACCACGTTCGACCCGATCAAAAGCGCGCAAAACCGCGACACCTGGGTATTCGCCAACGTCTACGACACCCTGGTCCGCGTGGATAACCTGGGCACCAAGATGGAGCCGGGGCTGGCAGAAAGCTGGGAGATTTCAGAGGACGGCCTGACCTACACCTTCAAGCTGCGTGACGCGAAATTCTCGGACGGTTCGGCGATCACCGCAGATGACGCGGCGTTTAGCCTGCTGCGTATTCGCGACAACAAGGCGTCGCTGTGGGCTGACCCCTTCAACCTGATCAACACGGCCAAGGCGGCTGATCCGAAAACCCTGGTGGTCACGCTGAAGACTCCGGCTGTAGCTTTCCTTTCCCAACTGGCTTCGCCGACGGTGTCGATCCTGTCGGAAAAAGCCATGACCAAAATGGGTGAAGAGGCCTACTCGGAAAACCCGGTGACCTCCGGCGCGTTTACCGTGGACGAGTGGCGCAAGAGCGATCGGGTGATCCTGAAAAAGAACCCGAACTTCTGGCAAGCCAAGAACGTCAGCCTGGATGGCGTGGAGTGGGTCTCGGTGACCGACGACAACACCCGCATGCGCATGGTGCAGAACAACGAGCTGGACACGGCGATCTTCGTGCCGTTTTCACGGGTTGAGGAGCTGAAGAAAGACAAGAATGTGGTGGTGCATTCCGACCCGTCCACCCGTGAAGATCACCTGCTGATCAACCACGAGCACGGCTTGTTGGCCAAGCCGGAAGTGCGTCAGGCGCTGGACATGGCTATCGACAAGCAGTCGCTGGTGAAGACCGCCACGTTCGGTCAGGGCACTGTGGCCTATTCCTACATTCCAAAGGGCTCGCTGTACCACTACGCCAACAACCTGCAACGCCCGTACGACCCAGCCGAGGCCAAGAAACTGCTGGCTGCCGCCGGTGCCAAGGATTTGAAGCTTAACTACGTGGTCAATGCCGGTAACGAAGCCGACGAGCAGATCGCGGTGATCATCAAGGACCAGTTGGCCAAGGTCGGCGTGACCGCCAACCTGCAAAAGGTCGACCCCACCCAAAGCTGGCAGATGCTGGTGGACGGTGACTACGATATTTCGGTGATGTACTGGACCAACGACATCCTCGACCCGGACCAGAAGACCACTTTCGTGCTGGGCCACGACACCAACCAGAACTACATGACCCGCTACAAGAACGACAAGGTCAAGGACCTGGTGGCGCAAGCGCGGATCGAGGCCGACCCGGTCAAGCGTGAGCAGATGTATGTCGAGCTGCAGAAGCTGGCGAAGCAGGATGTGAACTGGATTGACCTGTACTACAGCCCGTATATCAACATCTCACGCAGCAACATCAGCAATTTCCTGCAGAACCCGTTGGGCCGCTTCACCCTTGAGGAAGTGGTGAAAAACTAAACCCTCAGCACACCGCAAACCAATGTGGGAGCTGGCTTGCCTGCGATAGCATCACCGCGCAGTGACTGAGTCACCGAGGTGTTTGCATCGCAGGCAAGCCAGCTCCCACATTTGGTTTGGTGTGTGAGGTATTACTGCGCGTCGAACGCCTGCCCATTGATGCCGGTACTGTCCGGCCCCATCAGGTACAGGTACACCGGCATGATCTCTTCCGGCGTCGGGTTATCCGTCGGGTTTTCCCCTGGATACGCCTGGGCCCGCATGCTGGTGCGCGTGGCGCCTGGGTTGATGCTGTTGGCGCGTACCGGCGCGACCGTGTCGAGCTCATCGGCCAGGGTTTGCATCAGGCCTTCGGTGGCGAATTTCGACACGCCGTAAGCGCCCCAATATGCTCGGCCCTTGCGGCCCACGCTGCTGGAGGTGAACACCACCGACGCATCCTGGGACAACTTGAGCAGCGGCAGCAGCGTGCTGGTCAGCATGAACATCGCGTTGACGTTCACGTGCATCACCCGCATGAAGTTCTCACCGGACAACTGCTCGATCGGCGTGCGGGGGCCGATGATCGAGGCGTTGTGCAGCAGACCGTCGAGGTGGCCGAACTCTTTTTCGATCATCGCTGCCAGCTCATCGTATTGATGCGGCAGGGCGGTCTCCAGGTTGAACGGGATCACCACCGGTTGCGGCTGGCCTGCGGCTTCGATCTCGTCATAGACCTGGGCCAGGTTGGCCTCGGTCTTGCCCAGCAGCAAGACGGTGGCGCCATGGGCGGCATAGGTTTTCGCCGCCGCTGCGCCAATCCCGCGACCGGCGCCGGTCACCAGGATCACCCGGCCTTTGAGCAGTTCTGGACGTGCGGAGTAATCAAACATAAATAGCCTCGACAAAATTCACAGTGATACAGCTCTCAATGTGGAATCCAATTCCTGTGGGAGCTGGCTTGCCTGCGATGGCGGTCTCTAAGCTGGCACGTGTGCTGGCTGACACTGCGCTATCGCAGGCAAGCCAGCTTCCACATTGACCTCGGTGTTTGCAGGTTTGATGAGCAATCAGCAACTGCACAGCGCGTTATCCAGCACCTTGCGCAGCTCCAGCGGGTGGTCCACCACCACATCGGCGCCCCAATGACGCGGGTTGTCGTCCGGGTGGATATAGCCGTAGGTGACCGCAGCAGTCCGGGTCCCGGCGTCGCGGCCGGACTCGATGTCGCGCAGGTCATCGCCCACGAACAACACGCTCGCCGGGTCCAGGTCGAGCATCTTGCACGCCAGGATCATCGGCTCCGGGTCCGGCTTGCTGTTTTTCACGTGGTCCGGGCAGATCAACAGCGCCGAGCGCTCGGCCAGGCCCAACTGCTGCATGATCGGTTCGGCAAAACGCAGCGGTTTGTTGGTGACCACGCCCCAGATCAGGTTGGCCTTCTCGATGTCTTCCAGCAGTTCGGCCATGCCATCGAAGAGTTTGCTGTGGATCGCACAGCCCTTGACGTAACGCTCCAAGAATTCCAGGCGCAACTCCTCAAAGCCTGGAGATTCCGGGTCCATCGAAAAGGTCACCGCGACCATCGCCCGCGCACCGCCGGAGATCTCATCGCGGATATGCTGGTCGTTGATCGGCTCCAGGCCACGGTCAGCACGCATGGCCTGGCAGATGGCGATAAAGTCCGGCGCGGTGTCCAGCAGGGTACCGTCCATATCGAAGAGAACCGCTCGCAACTTCACAGGCTCACTCCTCGCGCAGGGTCTGGATCATATAGTTGACGTCAACGTCGTTGGCCAGCTTGTAGTGCTTGGTCAGCGGGTTGTAGGTCAGGCCGATGATGTCCTTGACGGTCAGGCCGGCCTGGCGGCTCCACGCGCCCAATTCGGACGGACGGATGAATTTCTTGAAGTCGTGGGTGCCGCGCGGCAGCAGCTTCATGATGTATTCGGCGCCGATGATCGCGAACAGGTAGGCCTTCGGGTTGCGGTTGATGGTGGAGAAGAACACCTGGCCACCTGGCTTGACCATGCGGAAGCAGGCACGAATCACCGAGGACGGGTCCGGCACGTGTTCCAGCATCTCGAGGCAGGTCACCACGTCGAACTGCTCGGGCATTTCTTCGGCCAGGGCTTCGGCGGTGATCTGGCGGTATTCCACGCTCACGCCGGACTCCAACTGGTGCAGTTGGGCCACGGCCAGAGGCGCTTCGCCCATGTCGATACCCATCACGGTGGCGCCGCGCTGGGCCATTGCCTCACTGAGGATGCCGCCGCCACAACCCACGTCCAATACCTTCTTGCCGGCCAGGTTGACGCGCTCGTCAATCCAGTTGACCCGCAGCGGGTTGATGTCGTGCAGGGCTTGAACTCGCTTTCGCGATCCCACCAACGGTGAGCCAAAGCTTCGAATTTAGCGATTTCGGCGTGGTCGACGTTGCTCATGGTGAATCCTCTAAATCTGATAAATCGGGTTTTCGGTCCTGAATCCGTAGGTTCAAGACTGACGTTATTCGTGGTGCCCGCTGATGCGTTGGCCCCAGGCTATGGCCGTGGCGGTCAACTGTTGTTCATCCATGCGGGTCAGTTGCCGGTCGTCGAGCAATTGCTTGCCGGCGACCCAAAGGTGTTTCACGCAATCACGTCCGGTGGCATATATAAGCTGTGAGACCGGATCGTAGATCGGTTGTTGCGCCAGCCCGGACAAGTCGAAGGCGACGATGTCCGCGGCCTTGCCCACCTCCAGCGAACCGATCTCGCTCTCCAGGCCCATGGCTCGTGCACCGTTGAGCGTAGCCATGCGCAGCGCGCGGTGGGCATCCAGGGCAGTGGCCGAACCGGCGACAGCCTTGGCCAGCATCGCTGCCGTGCGGGTTTCGCCCAGCAGGTCAAGGTCGTTGTTGCTGGCGGCGCCATCGGTACCGATGGCCACATTGACGCCAGCCTGCCACAGACGCTCCACCGGGCAAAAGCCGCTCGCCAGTTTCAAGTTCGATTCCGGGCAATGGATGATGCTGGTGTTGCTTTCTACCAGCAAAACCAGGTCATCCTCGCTGATTTGGGTCATATGAACGGCCTGGAAGCGCGGGCCCAGCAGCCCGAGGCGACCCAGGCGGGCGAGTGGCCGTTCGCCGGTCTGCTCGACAGCTTGCTGCACTTCAAAGGCGGTTTCATGAACGTGCATGTGGATTGCGGCGTCCAGTTCCTCGGCGATCACCCGGATTTTTTCCAGGTTGTCATCGCACACGGTGTACGGCGCATGAGGGCCGAAGGTGATCTTGATGCGCGGGTGGTGCTTGAGGTCGCCAAACAGCTCGACACCTTGGCGGATCGCCTCATCGGCGGTGCTGGCACCGGGGATCGGGAAGTCGAGGATGGGAATCGCGATCTGCGCGCGCATGCCACTGTTGTGCACGCAGTCGCTGGCGACCTTGGGGTAGAAGTACATGTCGGAAAAGCAAGTGATGCCGCCCTTGAGTTGCTCGGCGATGGCCAGGTTGGTGCCGTCGCGTACGAACGCTTCATCGACCCATTTGGCTTCGGCGGGCCAGATATGCTTTTCCAGCCAGGTCATCAGGGGCAGGTCATCGGCCAGGCCGCGAAACAGGCTCATCGCCGCATGCCCGTGGGCGTTGATCAGGCCAGGGCTGAGCAGCATGCCCGGCAACTCGCGTGTTTCGGTGGCTGAAAGCTTCAGCGCTGCGGCCCGCGGGCCGATAAAGGCAATGCGCCCGTCGCGGATGCCCAGGCCGTGTTCCTTGAGTACCACGCCAGCAGGTTCGACGGGTACCAGCCAGGTCGGCAATAGCAACAGGTCGAGCGGGGCGGCAGTGGCGGTCATCGAAGGCTTCTTCCCAGGCAGCTATAAAAGAAGGGCGAAGTATACCCGAGCGTCCTGGCTGGCGGATCGCTATAATCGGCGGCTTTGTTTCTGAGTGCGGAGTAACGAATGCGCGATCGACTGTTGGCTGCGGAGAAGGTGAAGGCCATCGATTGGCGCGATGGCGCGCTGCACTTGCTCGATCAACGTGCCTTACCGTCTCGGGAAAGCTGGATCGCCTGCTCTACGGTTGATGAGGTGGCTGCGGCTATCCGTTCGATGATAGTGCGCGGCGCACCGGCCATCGGGATCAGCGCCGCCTATGGCCTGGTGCTCGCCGCTCGCCAGCGAATGGCCGAGGGGGGTGACTGGCAGGCGTCGTGGGAAGAAGACTACGCACTCCTGGCGGATACCCGTCCTACCGCAGCGAATCTGTTCTGGGCACTCAAGCGCATGCGCGACCGCCTGGACCGCGTCAAGAAACACGCCGATCCGCTGGCGGTGCTGGAAGCCGAGGCCATTGCGATCCACGAAAGTGATCGCGAGGCCAATATCACCATGGCCCAGCTGGGTGTCGAGTTGATCCGCAAGCACCAGGGCAATGCCCAGGCGATCCTCACCCATGGCAATGCTGGCGCTTTGGCCACTGGCGGCGTCGGCACGGCCCTTGGAGTGATCCGGGCTGCTTACCTGGAGGGCATGGTCGAGCAGGTCTACGCCAATGAAACCCGCCCTTGGCTGCAAGGTTCGCGGCTGACTGCCTGGGAACTGGCGGGCGAGGGGATCCCGGTGAAGGTGAATGCTGACTCGGCCGGCGCGCATATCCTCAAGACCAAGGGCGTTACCTGGGTGATTGTCGGTGCCGACTGCATTACCGCCAATGGCGATGTGATCAGCAAGATTGGCACCTATCAACTGGCCGTGTGCGCCATGCACCACGGCGTGCGCTTCATGGTGGTGGCGCCGAGTTCGACCATCGACTTGATGATGGCGAGCGGCGATGACGTTGCGCTGGAGGAGCGGGAGTCGGGTGAGTTGCTGGAAATAGTGGGGCAGCGGTTGGGCGTGGAGGCATTCAACCCTGTATTCGACGTCACGCCGGCGGACTTGATTGACGTGATAGTGACCGAGAAGGGCATTGTCGAGCGGCCCGATACGGCCAAATTGGCCAAGTTGATGTGCCGTAAGCGGTTGCATTGAGGGCGGTGGCGGCTGTGGAATTGCTATCGCAGGCAAGCCAGCTCCCACACTGAATATGTTCACCGTTCAAAATGTGGGAGCGGGCTTGCCCGCGATTGGCCATAAAAGTCAACAAACCTCTCGGATCGACTGTTTAAAAATAGCACCAGTGCTGCTCTAAGCCCCTCTCGTCCCCCCTCAAGCCTGTCACCCGTCAACTAACTATGCTCCATGCGCATCAGGGGGATAGGTGCGTGGCGGCGATTGTGATAACATCCGGCGGTTTCCAGGGCCGCCCCGAGGGGAGGCCTTAAACGCGCAGATCCGTGTCATAACTCGTTGATTTGTCGTAAGTCGTTGTCAGGCACCGTGCCGGCAGCGGCGAGCTTCGTTCGTCCCATATGGATGTGACGAGGTTTCACCCGAAAAAGGAATCAGGCTTCTCATGGGCGAACTGGCCAAAGAAATCCTCCCGGTCAATATCGAAGACGAGCTGAAACAGTCCTACCTCGACTACGCGATGAGCGTAATTGTCGGTCGGGCACTGCCTGATGCGCGCGATGGCTTGAAGCCCGTGCACCGGCGTGTGCTGTTCGCGATGAGCGAGCTGGGTAACGACTGGAACAAGCCGTACAAGAAATCTGCCCGTGTTGTCGGTGACGTGATCGGTAAGTATCACCCTCACGGCGACACTGCGGTGTACGACACCATCGTTCGGATGGCTCAGCCGTTTTCCCTGCGCTACCTGCTGGTAGACGGCCAGGGCAACTTCGGTTCGGTCGACGGCGACAACGCCGCGGCCATGCGATACACCGAAGTGCGCATGACCAAGCTGGCGCACGAGCTGCTGGCCGACCTGCATAAAGAAACCGTGGACTGGGTGCCGAACTACGACGGCACCGAAATGATCCCGGCTGTCATGCCCACCAAGATTCCCAACCTGCTGGTCAACGGCTCCAGCGGTATCGCCGTGGGCATGGCCACCAACATCCCGCCGCACAACCTCGGTGAAGTCATCGACGGTTGCCTGGCCCTCATCGACAACCCTGAGCTGACCGTCGATGAGCTGATGCAATACATTCCCGGCCCGGACTTCCCGACCGCCGCAATCATCAACGGCCGTGCCGGCATCATCGAAGCCTACCGCACCGGTCGCGGCCGTATTTACATGCGCGCCCGCTCGATGATCGAGGACATCGACAAGGTCGGTGGTCGCCAGCAAATCGTTATCACCGAACTCCCGTACCAGCTGAACAAGGCGCGTCTGATCGAGAAGATCGCCGAGCTGGTTAAAGAGAAGAAGCTGGAAGGCATCACCGAACTGCGCGACGAGTCCGACAAAGACGGTATGCGCGTGGTGATCGAGTTGCGTCGTGGCGAAGTGCCTGAGGTGATCCTCAACAACCTCTATGCCCAGACCCAGCTGCAAAGCGTGTTTGGTATCAACGTGGTTGCACTGATCGACGGTCGTCCGCGCATCCTGAACCTCAAGGATCTGCTGGAAGCCTTCGTGCGTCACCGCCGCGAAGTAGTGACCCGTCGTACTGTGTTCGAGCTGCGCAAAGCTCGCGAGCGCGGCCACATTCTGGAAGGCCAGGCCGTTGCGCTGTCGAACATCGACCCGGTCATCGCCCTGATCAAAGCCTCGCCAACGCCGTCGGAAGCCAAGGAAGCGCTGATCAGCACGCCTTGGGAGTCCAGCGCCGTGGTGGCCATGGTTGAACGTGCCGGCGCCGACTCGTGCCGTCCAGAGACCCTGGACCCGCAATACGGTCTGCGTGAAGGCAAGTATTTCCTGTCGCCGGAACAGGCCCAGGCCATCCTGGAGCTGCGCCTGCACCGCCTGACCGGCCTGGAGCACGAGAAGCTGCTGGCCGAGTACCAGGAGATCCTCAACCAGATCGGCGAGTTGATCCGCATCCTCAGCAGCGCCGTGCGCCTGATGGAAGTGATCCGCGAAGAACTGGAAGTGATCCGCGCCGAATACGGCGATGTGCGTCGCACCGAGATCCTCGATGCACGCCTCGACCTGACCCTGGGTGACATGATCCCGGAAGAAGAGCGTGTGGTAACCATCTCTCACGGTGGCTATGCCAAGACCCAGCCGCTGGCTGCGTACCAGGCCCAGCGTCGTGGCGGTAAAGGTAAATCGGCTACCGGCGTGAAGGATGAGGACTACATCGCTCACCTGCTGGTCGCCAACAGCCACACCACGCTGCTGTTGTTCTCCAGCAAGGGCAAGGTGTACTGGCTCAAGACTTACGAAATCCCGGAAGCCTCCCGTGCTGCCCGTGGTCGTCCGCTGGTCAACCTGCTGCCGCTGGACAGTGATGAATACATCACCACCATGCTGCCGGTCGAGGAATACACCGAAGGTCACTTCATCTTCATGGCCACCGCCAAAGGCACCGTGAAGAAGACCCCGCTGGAATCCTTCAGCCGTCAGCGCAGCGTGGGCCTGATCGCCCTGGAACTGGACGAAGGCGACGTGCTGATCTCGGCCGCCATTACCGATGGCGAGCGTGAAGTCATGCTGTTCTCCGACGGCGGCAAGGTAACGCGCTTCAAGGAATCCGACGTTCGCGCCATGGGCCGTACCGCCCGCGGTGTGCGCGGCATGCGTCTGCCAGAAGGGCAGAAGCTGATTTCGATGCTGATCCCGGAAGAAGGCAGCCAGATCCTCACCGCTTCGGCGCGTGGTTACGGCAAACGTACCGCTATCAGCGAGTTCCCGGAGTACAAGCGTGGCGGCCAAGGCGTTATTGCCATGGTCAGCAACGACCGCAACGGCCGTCTGGTCGGCGCGGTCCAGGTGCTCGATGGCGAGGAGATCATGCTGATCTCCGACCAGGGCACCCTGGTACGTACCCGTGTGGATGAAGTGTCGAGCCTGGGTCGTAACACCCAGGGCGTGACCTTGATCAAGCTGGCCAGCGACGAGACGTTGGTAGGCCTGGAGCGCGTCCAGGAACCATCGGAAGTCGAAGGCGAGGAGCTGGAAGGTGAAGCGTTTGAAGGCGAGGTGATCGCAGCAGGCGATGACAACGTCGACGAGCCAACCCTCGACGCTGCCGCAGACGAAGAAGAACCGCAGGAATAAGCGGACACACAGGGGGCGGATGAAGATTCGCCCCCTTGTTGTTTGTCCCTTCTGAAAGTATTGAAATACCTGTTTATTGCACCACCCCACCAGATCTAGAGTGAGATTGGATGTGAGCAAGAGAGCCTATAACTTCTGTGCCGGTCCCGCGGCGCTTCCTGAAGCAGTCCTGCAGCGTGCGCAGGGTGAACTCCTCGACTGGCATGGAAAAGGCCTCTCCGTGATGGAAATGAGCCATCGCAGCGATGAGTTCGTGTCCATTGCCACCAAGGCGGAGCAGGATCTGCGCGACTTGCTGGACATCCCATCACACTACAAAGTGCTGTTCCTGCAAGGCGGCGCCAGCCAGCAGTTCGCCCAGATCCCGCTGAACCTGCTGCCGGAAGACGGCACTGCCGACTACATCGACACCGGCATCTGGGGCCAGAAGGCCATTGAAGAAGCCTCTCGTTACGGCAACGTCAACGTGGCAGGCACTGCCAAGCCTTACGACTACTTCGCCATTCCCGGTCAGAACGAGTGGAAACTCTCGAAGGACGCGGCCTACGTTCACTACGTGCAGAACGAGACCATCGGCGGCCTGGAGTTCGACTGGGTGCCAGAAGTGGGCGACGTTCCGCTGGTGTGCGACATGTCTTCGGACATCCTCTCGCGCCCGATCGATGTGTCCAAGTACGGCATGATCTACGCCGGCGCCCAGAAGAACATCGGCCCGAGCGGCATCCTGGTCAACATTATCCGCGAAGACCTGCTGGGGCGCGCCCGTTCGCTGTGCCCGACGATGCTCAACTACAAGGTCGCGGCCGATAACGGCTCGATGTACAACACTCCGCCGGCCTTCGCCTGGTACCTGTCTGGCCTGGTGTTCGAGTGGCTGAAAGAGCAGGGCGGTGTCGCCGCCATGGGCAAGCTGAACGAAGAGAAGAAGCGCACTCTGTACGACTTCATTGACGCCAGCGGCCTGTACAGCAACCCGATCAACCTGACCGACCGCTCGTGGATGAACGTGCCATTCCGTCTGGCTGATGACCGCCTGGACAAGCCATTCCTGGCCGGTGCCGACGCGCGCGGCCTGCTGAACCTCAAGGGTCACCGTTCGGTCGGTGGCATGCGCGCCTCCATCTACAACGCCGTCGACATCCACGCCATCAACGCGTTGGTTGCCTACATGGCAGAGTTCGAAAAGGAACAGGGCTAATGTCTGAGCAAGAACTCAAGGCCCTGCGGGTGCGCATTGACAGCCTGGACGAGAAAGTCCTGGAGCTGATCAGCGAGCGCGCACGCTGTGCCCAGGAAGTGGCGCGGGTGAAGATGGCGTCCTTGGCGGAAGGCGAAGTGCCGGTGTTCTACCGACCTGAGCGTGAGGCCCAGGTGCTCAAGCGCGTAATGGAGCGCAACAAGGGCCCGTTGGGCAACGAAGAGATGGCGCGGTTGTTCCGCGAGATCATGTCGTCGTGCCTGGCCCTGGAGCAGCCGCTGAAAGTGGCGTACCTCGGCCCGGAAGGCACCTTCACCCAAGCGGCCGCCATGAAGCACTTCGGTCACGCCGTGATCAGCAAGCCGATGGCGGCCATTGATGAGGTGTTCCGTGAAGTGGCTGCCGGTGCGGTGAACTTTGGCGTGGTGCCGGTGGAAAACTCCACCGAAGGTGCGGTCAACCACACGCTGGACAGCTTCCTCGAGCACGACATGGTGATCTGCGGCGAAGTCGAACTGCGTATTCACCACCACCTGCTAGTGGGCGAGAACACCAAGACCGACAGCATCAGCCGTATCTATTCCCACGCCCAGTCCCTGGCCCAGTGCCGCAAGTGGCTGGACGCCCATTACCCGAACGTCGAGCGTGTGGCGGTTTCCAGCAACGCCGAAGCGGCCAAGCGGGTCAAGGGTGAGTGGAACTCGGCGGCCATCGCCGGTGATATGGCAGCAGGCCTTTATGGCCTGACGCGCCTGGCCGAGAAAATCGAGGACCGCCCGGACAACTCCACGCGCTTCCTGATGATCGGTAACCAGGAAGTGCCGCCGACCGGCGACGACAAGACCTCGATTATCGTTTCCATGAGCAACAAGCCCGGTGCGCTGCATGAGCTGCTGGTGCCGTTCCATGACAACGGGATTGACCTGACGCGCATCGAGACTCGTCCTTCGCGCAGCGGTAAATGGACTTACGTGTTCTTTATCGACTTCGTCGGCCATCACCGCGACCCGCTGGTCAAGGGTGTGCTCGAGAAAATCAGTCAGGAAGCCGTGGCACTCAAGGTGCTGGGCTCTTACCCGAAAGCGGTTTTGTGAGGCTTTAACATGAGTGGCAACTTCCTCGCCCTGGCGCAGCCGGGCGTGCAACAACTGTCGCCTTACGTTCCGGGCAAGCCTGTGGACGAGTTGGCGCGTGAGTTGAATCTGGATCCCTCGAAGATCGTCAAATTGGCGAGCAACGAGAATCCGCTGGGCCCGAGCCCTAAAGTGCTGGCGGCGATTCGTGAAGAGTTGGCCGAGCTGACCCGATATCCTGATGGCAACGGCTTCGCCCTCAAGTCGCTGCTGGCGGAGAAATGCCGGGTCGAGCTGAACCAGGTCACCCTGGGTAACGGCTCCAACGACATTCTTGAGTTGGTCGGTCGCGCTTACCTGGCGCCTGGCTTGAACGCCGTGTTCAGCGAGCACGCGTTCGCGGTGTATCCGATTGTCACTCAGGCTGTCGGTGCCGATGCGCGCGTCATTCCAGCCAAGGAATGGGGCACGACCTGCCGGCCATGCTGGCTGCGATCGATGCCCAGACCCGTGTGGTGTTTGTCGCCAACCCGAACAACCCCACCGGTACCTGGTTCGATGCGCAAGCATTGGACGATTTCCTGCAGGACGTGCCTGAGCACGTGCTGGTGGTGCTGGACGAGGCCTACATCGAGTATGCCGAAGGCAGCGACCTGCCAGATGGCCTGGACTTCCTGGCGGCCTACCCGAACCTGCTGGTATCGCGCACGTTCTCCAAGGCCTATGGCCTGGCTTCGCTGCGGGTGGGTTACGGCCTGTCCACAGCCGTCGTCGCCGATGTGCTGAACCGTGTGCGTCAACCTTTCAACGTCAACAGCCTCGCCTTGGCGGCGGCCTGTGCAGCGGTGAAAGATGCTGAATACCTTGAAGAAGGTCGTCGTCTCAACGAAAGCGGCATGCTGCAACTGCAGGAAGGTTTCCGTGAGTTGGGCCTGGGCTGGATTCCGTCCAAGGGCAACTTCATCTGTGTCGACCTTGGCCAAGTGGCTGCCCCGGTGTTCCAGGGCCTGCTGCGCGAAGGTGTGATCGTGCGTCCGGTAGCCAACTACGGCATGCCGAACCACCTGCGTATCACCATTGGCTTGCCGGCCGAGAACGCGCGCTTCCTGGAGGCGCTGGCCAAGGTTCTGGCTCGTGGTTGATGTCACTGCATTGCAACCTGCTGTGCCTATGATCGGTCGCCTGGTAGTGGTCGGTCTGGGGTTGATCGGCGGCTCCTTCGCCAGAGGCCTGCGTGAAAGCGGGTTGTGCGGCGAGGTGGTCGGTGTGGATCTGGACCCGCAATCGCGCAAATTGGCGGTTGAATTGGGGGTAGTGGATCGCTGTGAAGCCGACCTGGCGCTCGCGTGCCAGGGCGCTGATGTGATCCAGCTCGCGGTGCCGATTCTTGCGATGGAGAAATTGCTGGCGCTGTTGGCCCGTATGGATCTGGGGCAGGCGATCCTCACGGACGTCGGCAGTGCCAAGGGCAATGTGGTGCGCGCGGCGCAACTGGCTTTTGGCGGCATGCCTGCGCGTTTTGTGCCGGGTCATCCGATTGCCGGTTCCGAGCAGAGCGGGGTGGAAGCCTCCAACGCGCAACTGTTCCGTCGTCATAAAGTGATTCTCACGCCTCTGGAACAGACCGATCCGGCTGCGCTGGCGGTGGTGGATCGCCTTTGGCGCGCGCTGGGTGCGGATGTCGAGCATATGCAGGTTGAGCGCCACGATGAAGTGTTGGCGGCGACCAGTCATTTGCCACACCTGCTGGCATTTGGCCTGGTGGACTCCTTGGCCAAGCGCAACGAGAACCTCGAGATATTCCGTTACGCCGCCGGTGGTTTCCGTGATTTCACGCGGATCGCCGGTAGCGACCCGGTGATGTGGCACGACATCTTCCTCGCCAATCGTGAGGCAGTGTTGCGCACCCTGGACACCTTCCGCAGTGACCTTGACGCCTTGCGCGACGCGGTCGATGCCGGGGATGGCCACCAATTATTGGGCGTGTTTACCCGTGCGCGGGTCGCGCGTGAGCATTTCAGCAAGATCCTGGCGCGCCGGGCCTACATGGAAACTGCAGTGAACGCTGATGAGCTGACCTTCCTCGCCAATCCGGGTGGCCGCTTGAGCGGGCGTATCCGCGTGCCGGGTGATAAGTCGATCTCTCATCGCTCGATCATGCTGGGTTCATTGGCTGACGGGGTAACCGAAGTCGAAGGTTTCCTTGAGGGTGAGGATGCCCTGGCGACCTTGCAGGCATTTCGCGACATGGGAGTGGTGATCGAGGGGCCACATCACGGCCGCGTGACCATCCATGGTGTGGGTTTGCATGGCTTGAAGGCGCCGCCGGGGCCGATTTACCTCGGTAATTCCGGTACATCCATGCGTTTGCTTTCCGGGCTGCTGGCGGCGCAGAGTTTTGACAGCGTGTTGACCGGCGATGCGTCGCTGTCCAAGCGCCCGATGAATCGCGTGGCCAAGCCGCTGCGGGAAATGGGCGCGGTGATCGAGACGGGGCCGGAAGGGCGTCCGCCGCTGACCATTCGTGGTGGCCAGGCGTTGAAGGGGTTGACCTACGCGTTGCCAATGGCCAGCGCCCAGGTCAAATCTGCCCTGTTGCTGGCCGGGTTATATGCCGAGGGCGAGACTGCGGTGACCGAGCCTGCACCGACCCGCGATCATACTGAGCGCATGCTGCGTGGGTTTGGTTATCCGGTTGTGGTGGAGGGTGCTACGGCGTCGGTGGAATCTGGCCATGCGTTGACGGCGACCCATATTGAAGTGCCGGGGGATATTTCCTCCGCGGCGTTTTTCCTGGTGGCTGCCTCGATCGCCGAGGGTTCAGAGTTGCTGCTGGAGCATGTCGGTATCAACCCGACACGCACCGGCGTTATCGACATCCTGCGGCTGATGGGCGCGGATATCACCCTGGAAAACCTGCGCGAAGTTGGCGGTGAGCCGGTGGCGGATCTGCGCGTGCGTGCGGCGGCACTGAACGGGATCGAGATTCCTGAGGCTCTGGTCCCGTTGGCGATTGATGAGTTTCCGGTGCTATTCGTCGCGGCGGCCTGTGCCGAAGGGCGAACCGTATTGCGGGGTGCCGAAGAGCTGCGCGTGAAGGAATCCGATCGTATCCAGGTCATGGCCGATGGTCTGCTGGCGCTGGGAGTCAAGTGTGAAGCAACCGCCGATGGGCTTATCATTAATGGCGGTCTGATGGGTGGCGGTGAAGTCCATGCCAATGGCGATCACCGGATTGCCATGGCGTTCAGTGTGGCTTCCCTACGGGCAGCGGCGCCGATTCGTATCCGTGACTGCGCCAATGTTGCTACGTCTTTTCCGAATTTTCTTACACTGTGTGCCCAAGTCGGCATCCGTGTTGCCCAAGAGGCTCAATTGTGAATATCAAAGCACCGGTGATTACCATCGACGGGCCAAGCGGCTCGGGCAAAGGCACGATCGCCGGCATCCTGGCCAAGCGCCTGGGCTGGTGTCTGCTGGACTCCGGCGCGCTGTACCGCTTGCTGGCTTTTGCTGCACGCAATCATGGCGTTGACCTGACCAATGAAGAATCCCTGAAGCTGCTGGCGGCGCATCTTGATGTGCAGTTCGTCGGCGCGACGGAAGGCCATCCCCAGCGCATCATCCTTGAAGGGGACGATGTGACGGATGACCTGCGCAACGAACAAGTGGGTTCCTGGGCCTCTCAGGTAGCCGCGTTGCCGGCGGTACGTGACGCCTTGCTGCAGCGTCAGCGGGCGTTTCAAGAGCCGCCGGGCCTGGTTGCTGACGGTCGAGACATGGGCACCGTGGTGTTTCCCGAGGCGCCATTGAAGATTTTCCTGACTGCCAGCGCCGAGGAGCGTGCTCGCCGCCGCTACTTGCAGTTGAAGGGCAAAGTCGATGGTGTTAGTCTGTCGAGTCTGCTAGATGAGATCCGTGCACGTGATGAGCGTGATACCCAGCGTGCGGTAGCCCCGCTCAAGCCGGCGGCTGACGCCATACAGCTGGATTCCACGGAGTTGTCCATCGAGCAGGTGCTGGAACGCATCTTGAGTGAAATCGCCATTCGCGATATCGCCGGGTGATCAAGAAGGCCGCAGGGGACCAGTCATAGTCCTGCGGTGGCTTCTTTTAACTGAAACTGACCCACACCGTCTGGGGTGTGGAGATGGGCGTATTCTTCGCCCTTATCAACAGGAATTAAAATGAGCGAAAGCTTTGCGGAACTCTTTGAAGAAAGCCTAAAAACCCTGAACCTTCAGGCAGGCTCCATCATCACCGGTGTTATCGTTGATATCGATTACCAAGCTCGCTGGGTAACCGTTCACGCTGGTCTGAAGTCTGAAGCTCTGATCCCGCTGGAACAGTTCTACAACGATGCTGGTGACCTGACTATCAATGTCGGTGACGAAGTTCACGTTGCTCTGGACTCGGTTGAAGACGGTTTCGGTGAAACCAAGCTGTCCCGTGAAAAAGCCAAGCGCGCTGAATGCTGGATTGTTCTCGAAGCAGCCTTCGCAGCTGAAGAAGTGGTCAAGGGCGTTATCAACGGTAAGGTTAAAGGCGGCTTCACTGTCGACGTTAACGGCATCCGTGCGTTCCTGCCAGGTTCTTTGGTCGACGTTCGTCCAGTGCGCGACACCACGCACCTGGAAGGCAAAGAACTCGAATTCAAGGTCATCAAACTCGACCAGAAGCGCAACAACGTTGTCGTTTCCCGTCGCAGCGTCCTGGAAGCAGAGAACTCCGCCGAGCGTGAAGCTCTGCTGGAATCCCTGCAGGAAGGCCAGCAAGTCAAAGGTATCGTCAAAAACCTCACCGACTACGGCGCATTCGTCGACCTGGGTGGCGTGGATGGCCTGCTGCACATTACCGACATGGCTTGGAAGCGTATCAAGCATCCATCGGAAATCGTCAACGTTGGCGACGAGATCGATGTCAAGGTTCTGAAATACGATCGCGAGCGCAACCGTGTTTCCCTGGGCCTGAAGCAACTGGGTGAAGATCCATGGGTTGCTATCAAAGCCCGTTACCCAGAAAGCACTCGCGTAACCGCGCGTGTTACCAACCTGACCGACTACGGCTGCTTCGCTGAGCTGGAAGAAGGCGTGGAAGGCCTGGTACACGTTTCCGAAATGGACTGGACCAACAAAAACATCCACCCTTCGAAAGTCGTACAAGTCGGCGACGAAGTGGAAGTTATGGTTCTGGACATCGACGAAGAGCGTCGTCGTATCTCCCTGGGCATCAAGCAGTGCAAATCTAACCCATGGGAAGATTTCTCTGGCCAGTTCAACAAGGGCGATAAAATCTCCGGCACCATCAAGTCGATCACCGATTTCGGTATCTTCATTGGTCTGGACGGCGGCATCGACGGCCTGGTTCACCTGTCCGACATCTCCTGGAACGAAGTTGGCGAAGAAGCTGTTCGTCGTTTCAAGAAGGGCGACGAGCTGGACACCGTTATCCTGTCGGTTGACCCAGAGCGCGAGCGTATCTCCCTGGGTATCAAGCAACTGGAAAGCGACCCGTTCTCTGAATACGTTCAGGACAACGACAAAGGCGCAATCGTTAAGGGCATCGTGAAAGAAGTTGACGCTAAAGGCGCCATCATCACTCTGGCCGACGATATCGAAGCGACTCTGAAAGCCTCCGAAATCAGCCGTGACCGCGTTGAAGACGCGCGCAACGTTCTGAAAGAAGGCCAGGAAGTAGAAGCCAAGATCATCAGTGTTGACCGCAAGAGCCGCGTAATCCAGCTCTCCATCAAGTCGAAAGACGATGCTGAAGAGAAAGAAGCAATCCAGAGCCTGCGCGACAAGCCAGCTACCTCTGAAATTGCTGCTGGTCCTACCACTCTGGGCGACCTGCTGCGTGCACAAATGGAAAAGCAGAACTAAGTTCTGTCAGACCATAGAAAAAGGGCGACTTCGGTCGCCCTTTTTGTGCCCGCAATTCCTTGAATCAACAACCGAGAACCAAGGCGTGCAGCTCAGTGTCAGAACTGACTATAGTCTTCACAAAACAAGCGCTCGTGTTATGGCTTCAATAAGGATCTGAATGAACAGGCTTATCGTAGTAATCGCCGTGGTAATGCTTGCAGGCTGCGCCGCCACCAGCGCCAAGACCCACGCCAAGCGCGGCGTGAGCGGCATCGAGATCGACTGCTCGGGCTTGGGCAATAACTGGGACAAGTGTGAAAGCCGTGCCGCCCGTGAATGCAAGATGCAAGGCTACAAGGTGATCACCCGATCCAGCGACGCCAAGGACGAAGAGGGCGACTACCTCTTCGGCTGGAACCCTGCCGGCGCTGTAACTCGCACCATGCTTGTCATGTGTAATTGAGGGTTTGAGGCACGTGTCAGGCGTATGCATCTAACCAGTAGATAAGTTGAGCCGTGGGCTGTTCAAATTCATCAAGTCATGCTAAAACCTTCGAAGCGCTTTTCCTAGCTGCTTGAAAAAGAAGGGAAAAATATGACGAAGTCGGAGTTGATCGAACGAATTGTCACCCATCAAGGGCTGCTCTCATCCAAGGATGTGGAGCTGGCTATCAAGACCATGCTTGAACAAATGTCCCAGTGCCTGGCGACTGGCGACCGGATTGAGATCCGTGGGTTTGGCAGTTTTTCGCTGCACTACCGTGCGCCAAGGGTTGGCCGGAATCCCAAGACTGGGCAGTCGGTGAGTCTGGATGGGAAGTTTGTGCCTCATTTCAAGCCGGGCAAGGAGTTGCGGGATCGGGTGAATGAGGATGAGGAGTGTGATATTTAGTGGCTTCATGGAGGGAGGTTGGGATGTTCGAACTCAAGCGAATTTTACTCGTGTTGGTGTATTTGATTTTAGCTTTGATGGTTCTAATATTTGTCCTTGAGAACCAACAGCTGGTCACCCTCTCTATTTTTGGACGGGCATTGCTCGAGGCGCCAGTTTCCTTGTTTATCGTAATTGCCATGATTGCTGGATTGGTTGTCGGTCCATTCCTGGGCGTGATGGGCAGGCATCTTGCATCTCGTAAGAGATCTTCACTAAATAATTAGTTGCATTCTGTGCTGTATCACGAGTAGTTGTGGCGAATGCTTGGCTTTGCAACAGTTTGAGTTGTGTTGGTCTTAAGCGCTTTTTCAGGTGCAACGCTTGGAAGTGACTGATTTTTTTCCAGCATTTTGGTGTTCGTAACCCCCATTTGCTGTCGTGTGAGGGGAATGGGGTGGCATCTCTCTAGAACCCTCACCTTAGTGTAAAATATCGCGACGACTTTCGGTTTGTCTGAGTCTATTTGGTGCCTATCTTTTCCGAATCTTTGTACGTCTGAGCTGCAAAGCTATGATTTAATTTCAGCTATGGTCGAGCGATGCATTGCCGTTCGCGAGTCGAGGTCCTTGGCACCTTTCCATATTTTACGCAAAATATGGCTTGACTAGGCTCGACTGTGGACAGGCGTCTTTGAATTTTAGAGACTTTTGAGCCAATCGCCGTTGTGTGTGGTGAGAGTCGGTCACTAATCGTTCATAATAAGTCATTTTAATTTACTATTTTTAGGTTGGAGTATTATTGATGCACCTGCAGAAACAGGCCGCTGTCGCCAAATTCAAAAGTAAGGAAGCATTAATCGGAATTGTCGGGCTGGGTTATGTGGGATTGCCTTTGATGCTTCGATACAACTCCATAGGCTTTCGAGTAATTGGTATTGATATTGACCAACGTAAGGTTGATGAGCTGAACGCTGGAAGGAGCTATATTGAGCACATTCCCTCGGAGAAAATTTTTGCAGCGCGCACCACAGGCTTTGAGGCCAGCACTGACTTCAAGCGGGTATTGGAGTGTGATGCGCTGATTTTGTGCGTGCCTACGCCACTGAATAAATATCGCGAGCCAGATATGCGATTCGTTATCGATACCACGAACGCAATCAAGCCTTTCCTGCGTTCCGGACAAGTCATATCACTTGAAAGCACCACTTATCCAGGAACAACCGAAGAAGAGTTACTGCCACGAGTACAGGAAGGGGGGCTCATAGTCGGAGAAGATATCTTTCTCGTTTATTCGCCTGAGCGTGAGGATCCAGGAAACCCTGATTTTGAAACCCGCACAATTCCTAAAATTATCGGCGGCGATACAGCCGCTTGTCTAGAAGTGGGTATTGCACTTTACGAGCAAGCGATTGATCGGGTGGTATCCGTAAGCTCGACGAAAGCAGCGGAAATGACCAAGCTTTTGGAGAATATTCATCGCGCTGTGAACATTGGGCTTGTCAATGAAATGAAAGTTGTTGCAGATCGGATGGGCATCGACATATTTGAGGTTGTAGATGCCGCTGCGACCAAACCATTCGGTTTTACTGCTTATTATCCAGGCCCGGGCTTGGGGGGCACTGCATTCCAATTGATCCATTTTATCTAACCTGGAAAGCACGCGAATACGGTCTTCATACTCGTTTTATCGAGCTCTCTGGTGAGGTTAATAAAGCGATGCCAGAATATGTCGTTGGAAAGCTAGTGGATGGTTTAAATGAGCGAGGAAAATCCCTGAAGGGGAGCAAAGTGCTAGTGCTTGGTATTGCTTATAAGAAAAATGTTGACGATATGCGAGAGTCTCCTTCGGTCGAAATCATGGAGTTACTTGAGCGGAAAGGATGCATCGTTGCTTATAGTGATCCGCATGTGCCAGCTTTTCCAAAGATGCGCGAACATAATTTTGATCTTGTGAGTGAGTCGCTAACCTTTGAAAACTTATCAAGCTTTGATGCGGTGGTGCTTGCGACAGATCACGAAAAATTCGACTATGATCTGATCAAGTCTGCTTCTAACCTAATTATTGATAGTCGTGGGAAGTACCGAACTACAGCGGCGCACATTATTAAGGCATGATTGGCTATTTCCAATAGATAGTTATTTCTATTTTTCATAAGTAAATGAGAGTCACTAAAATTGAACAATAAAGAATCAGATTGTATGAAAAATTTTGCGCTTATAGGAGCTGCTGGTTATATCGCGCCGCGACATATGCGGGCCATCAAAGAAACCGGAAATGTGTTGGTTTCGGCGTATGATATCAACGATTCCGTTGGTATTATCGACAGTCTATTTCCCGAAAGTGATTTTTTTACTGAGTTTGAGCGCTTTCAAGAACACGCATACCGCCTAAATCGTGATCCTCGAAAGGCTCTAAATTTTGTTTCCATTTGCTCACCAAACTACCTTCACCATTCGCATATCGTTGCCGCTCTGCGCATGGGGTGTGATGTTATATGTGAAAAACCTTTGGTTCCTACTAGTGAAATTTTGAATGAACTCGCCGTTGTTGAGAGAGAAACAGGGCGTCGAGTTTTCAATATTTTACAGTTACGTCATCATAAGGCTATTTTAGATTTAAAAGACAAGGTCGCCAAAGAAAATATAAACGGAAAATATGACGTGGACCTTACTTATATTACTTCGCGTGGCAAGTGGTATATGGAAAGCTGGAAAGGGGATTCACGCAAGTCTTTTGGTGTCGCCACAAATATTGGTGTTCACTTTTACGACATGCTTCACTTTGTTTTTGGTAACTTAGAGCGCAACGTAGTTCATTATTCGAATGAATATAAGTCTTCTGGTTATCTAGAGTACGAAAAAGCAAAAGTTCGCTGGTTTCTTTCCATCGATGCTGCGGATCTGCCTACGTCAGTAATTGGAAAGAGTCCGACCTATCGTTCAGTGATAGTTAATGGCGAAGAAATAGAATTCTCAGAAGGTTTTACCGATCTTCACACTATAAGCTACCAGGAAATTCTATCCGGGCGAGGTTACGGCTTAGAAGATTCTCGGCACTGTATTGAAACAGTAGAGCACATTCGCGAGTCTAAAACCATCGATCCGGATCCGTCCGAAGTTCACCCGTATTTTTTAAAATTAAAATAAGCATTGATAGGAGAGGTGCTGATGATCGATTCTAATCTGCTAAAATTAGCAACAGGTTTGAATTCGTACGGAATTTCTGTCGATGGCGCTGGTACCGCTGATTCTCAGTTCTTTAATACAATACTTACGTTTATTGAGGATCACAAATATGCTTCGATCATTAACAAGAATGAAAAAATAAAGGCGGTATTTGTTCGGTTGAAAGACCAGCATGTACTGGATGATAGAATTGATAAAATAATCGTTGATGATCCTAAGTGGTATTTTTTTACGTTAGTTAATTATCTCTCCTTAATAAAGGAAAGATCTGCGAGCGTCGTTTCAGATCTTGCTAGGATACATAGCTCGGCTGTGATATCGAGCCAAGGTGTCATAATTGAAGACGACGTGATTATTGAAGCGGGAGTGGTTGTTCTTGATGATGTCTTAATCAAGCGGGGCGCAGTAATTAGAGCCGGTGCGGTAATTGGGGTAAATGGTTTTGAGCATAAGCGGACATCCCGTGGAATGCTTACGGTTGGGCATGATGGCGGTGTAGTCATCGGAGAGTACGCAGAAGTCGGACCAAACTGTACGGTTGTTAAAGGCTTCAGTTACCGCAATACTATAATTGGGCGCGATACAAAGCTAGATGGTCTTGTTCATTACGCACATGGCGTGCAATCTGGTGAACGATGTCTTATTGCAGCATCTGCAATGCTCGCGGGAAATGTAACTCTTGGTCATGATGTTTGGGTAGGGCCGGGCTCCGCAATATCAAACCGCCTTTCATTAGGTGACAAGGCATTCGTCACTATTGGAGCCGTTGTAGTGAGAGATGTTGCTGCCGGGGAGAAAGTAACGGGTAACTTTGCCATTCCCCATTTGAAATTTATCAAAAACTTAATGCGGAGCTTGAAATAATAATGGAGTTTATTGATCTGCGGGCACAGCAAGTTTTGTTACGTGAGAAAATAGACCTTGCGATAAAGAATGTGCTCGCGCACGGTAAATATATACTAGGACCAGAGGTGAATTTACTTGAAGAGCGTTTAGCATGTTTCGTTGGTGTAAAACACTGCATTACAGTTGCTAATGGCACGGACGCGCTGCAAATTGCTCAAATGGCTTTGGGAGTGGGCCCCGGTGACGAGATTATTACGCCTGGATTTAATTATATAGCTACAGCAGAAAGCGCCGCACTGTTGGGAGCTACGCCTGTATATGTAGACGTTAATCCTCTAACGTTTAACTTGGATCATACCTTACTGGAGGCAGCAATCACGCCTGCAACAAAAGCGATTATTCCAGTTTCAATATACGGTCAATGCGCTGATTATGATGAGATAAATTCCATCGCTAAAAAATACGGCATTCCCGTTATTGAGGATGCGGCTCAAAGCTTTGGTGCTACCTATAAAGGAAAAAAATCCTGTGGTTTGACCACAATCGCTTGCACCAGTTTTTTCCTAGCAAGCCTTTGGGATGTTACGGTGACGGAGGGGCCATATTTACTAATGACGATGATCTGGCCTTATTGATAAGGCAAATATCAAGACATGGACAAGAGCGTAGGTATCATCATGTGCGATTAGGTGTCAATAGCCGTCTTGATACGTTACAGGCGGCGATACTTTTGCCAAAGTTGGATATCTTCGAAGGCGAGATACTACAGCGCGAGAAAGTTGCCGCATCGTATAACCAAAAATTATCTGCTTTAAATATCCTGGCCACTCCTTATATTGAGGAGTACAACAGTTCGGTATTTGCCCAGTATACGATTCGGGTGGAAGATAGAAATGCCGTTCAAGCGAAACTTAGAGAGCGAGGTGTTCCGACGGTTGTGCACTATCCGGTGCCTTTGAATAAGCAACCAGCAGTTAAGAACGATACGGTATTGCTAGCAATCGGAGACAGAGTTGCTAATGAAGTGCTCAGTCTTCCAATGCATCCGTATCTAGAAACGGTTGATCAAAATCTGATATTTGACGCCCTAGAGTTGGTAGTAGGTACCACCAAATGAGTTTATCGAAAAGCCAGTATATATTGCTTGATATGGGCCTTTTAAGTGAAACCTAATACAGCGCTCGTAAAGTACTGGAGAGATGTAGCGCTTCAAGCTCTTGGCAACAGTGGTGCTCAACTAGTAGGACTGCTGGGTATACCTATTTTGGCCAGGGTCTATAGTCCTGAAGCTTTTGCTATGCAGAATATTTTTTGCAGGCCGTGATGTTCTTGGCTGGGATAATGACTTGGCGTTATGAATATTTTTTTCAAATGCTGGGCGTAGATGCACATGTTAAATACTTATTTAATTGGATCGTTAAAATTGGGTTGATTTCATGCCTCATTCTTACCGCGCTTATCTATCTCGGGGGGTATATATAGAGAGAGCGTTGGGGGTAGAGAACCTGAGTTTTTATTTATTATTTGCGCCTGTTTCGGCATGTTTTGTATCTTTCGCTCTAGCACTTCAGCATTGCACGCAGAGAAACGGGGATTTCAAGAAGTCAGCTATGTCTGAAGTCACGGGTAAAGCCCTTTATGTTGGTTCAGGAATAGTTTTTTCTTCGTTTGGAACTCTGGGGTTGATTTTAACCAGTTTGTCTAGTGCTGTCGGGAAAATCTTCGCTTTGAAGGCTTACTTGATTAAATTATTGAGCTTGAAGGCTGCATTGATTTCTAAAGAGGACTCTCCAAGAATTCGTTTCGCTAAGAGTGCAAATTCGATGGTGGTATCACATTTATTTTTGACGGTGAGCGGTAGCTTGCCAATTCTCTTCATATCTTATCAG
Organism: Pseudomonas poae; assembly: GCA_004000515.1. GTDB lineage: Bacteria > Pseudomonadota > Gammaproteobacteria > Pseudomonadales > Pseudomonadaceae > Aquipseudomonas > Aquipseudomonas cremoris. The sequence continues at coordinate 6,802,776 of CP034537.1, read as the reverse complement.
TACGGAGTAGAGAAGTTAGGTCAATTTACTATGGTGATGGCAACTATATTCTTACCATCTGGTTTAATAGGAGTGGCAATTGGGCAGGTTTTTTACCAGCGAGCGGCCCAGTTTTACCAAGCTTCTAGAGATATTCGGCCTCTATGGCGAGATACCATAATTAGATTAATTGTGTGTGGGGCGCCTATTTATATATTCGTGGCCTTTTCTTCCAAAATATATATATCCATTCGTATTAGGGGAGGCAGTGGGTAGAGGCTGGTCAATACGCAGAGATACTTTCTGCCGCCGCATTTTTTTCGTTTATCAGTTCTCCATTAGATCGTTTAAGCTTGGTTTTGAGAGTGAATAGCTACTTACCAACTCTCCACTTTTGCAGAGTAGTGGCAACGTTAGTTGCTATTGCGGCCTCATATTTTTTTGAATTGTCTTTTGTAAATTATTTAATTTTTCTCTCATTACAAATGGCTGCACTCTATGTAATAGATATCTGTTTTGGTAGATGGTTTCTTTCCAGTAGGCGGGGGTATTATGCGAGTTGAGCGGCTGTTTTTGTAGTCTCGATTTTTTTATATGTGGCAGTAATGTATTCTTCATACGTGTCTTATTTGAACCCAGTGTGGGGGTACTATGGGTTTACTTATTTTGAGCCAGAGTTAGAGGAAGTCGCTATGGTGATGTCGTTGATTTTATTAACGTCATTATTTTTACCCTTCAGAATGCGTACTCCTGGGGCGTTGGTCGTAATTTTTTTGCACAGCGTGGTTTATATACCGGGTGTTATTGTTTGTATGTGCGTTGCACAGAGTGGAGCATTTAAGTATGGGTATATTTTGTGTTCGTTGACAGTTGTATTTATTTTAATTTCCCTCGTTGCTAGGCACGGTAATGTTTCTGGGTTTGATTTTAATATGCTTGAATGTTCTACATTAGGCCGAAAAGTGATTTTTGGAATATGGTTTTTCTTAGGGGTTGTTTTGATATTTGAGTATCACTCTTCATTAAGTTTTGTTGGGTTAGATAATGTTTATGATCAGCGCGCTGAGACAAGTACGGTTGGCGGATACATATCCTACTTTAAAACCTATTTTGCTTATGTTTTAACGCCTATTATCTTTTCGTTGGGTTTGTCCGAGAAAAGGGGGGCGTATATGCTTTTAGCAGTCGGGGGTTTGTGTTGATGTACATGATCTCGGCTGAGCGTACAATATTTCTTATGCCATTTTTGACTTTGGCCTTCAATATGTTGTTGAAGGGTGAGAATGGAATTGGAAGAAGTGCTACATTGATATATTTAGGGTTAAGTCTCCTAGTCGCCTTTACCTCTGTTTTCTTCGCGACGAATACATTAGCTAATGTATTGGGTATATATTTTTGTTTCGTACTTTAGCTCTTCCTGGATTGTCGATTAGCTTATATGAGGACCTATTTAATAAGTACGGATATACCCATTGGGCTCATGTAAAGGGAGTAAGCGCTTTTGTGGACGCCCCGGCTTATTTTGTTTCTGATGAGGCTTGGCCCCAGCTAGGGGTCTTAGTAGGTAAGTATATGTATGGGACAGATAAAATAATTATAATGCAAACCTTTTTCGGGAGATGGTGTTGCAGCGGCTGGGGCCTTGGGGGTTCTTTTTATTGGGGTTTTCTTGTCGGTTTGGATATATTTACTGAATAGACTTTCAGTGCGTTGGAGTACCAGGTTTTCTATGTTGGTAGTATTACCCTTAGCAGTGATTTTAACGAATGGACACTTTTTTACAGCACTGATATCTTTTGGTGGATTATTTTTGTTGTTGTTTTTCTATTTTTTTCGGCAGAAAAAAGGCAGAAAGTATGAAAGTTTTAATGGTTGATGTTAATTATAATTTTTCCAGCACGGGGAAAATTGTACACGACTTGACTGCTCAACTGCGAATGGAGGGGCACGTTGTAGAGGCTAGTTACGGCAGGGGCAAGGAAACCAATGAAGCCGGTCTTTTTAAAATCGCATCAGGCGTAGAAGTGGTTTTGGACGCTACCCTGTCTCGTATAAGTGGGATGGTAGGTTACTTCTCTCCATTAGCGACCCGAAGATTAATAGCTCAAGTTGAGAGATTTAATCCCGATGTTGTACATTTGCATGAGCTTCATGGATATTATGTAAATATTTTCGATTTCATAAATTATCTAAAGTACAAGGGGATAAAAGTCGTTTGGACCTTTCATTGCGAATTTATGTATACCGGTAGATGTGGGTATGCGAATGAATGCGAAAAATGGAAAGACACTTGCCATAGTTGTCCTCAATTATCCGAATACCCAAAGAGTTTGCTGTTTGATTTTTCAGAAAAAATGCATCTTGAGAAAAAAGAATTATTTGAGGGCTTTGAAAATCTTGTGATTGTTGCGCCTTCCAATTGGTTGGCTCGACGAATATCTGAGTCTTTTCTGATGAATAAACGTATACAGGTCATTAATAATGGCATCGACACAGATGTTTTCAAACCCACCGAATTTGAATTCTTAAAGATACGCCACAGCTTAAGTGACGAGTTCGTTGCGATCTCGGTCGCTCCCGATCTGATGTCCGATCGAAAGGGGGGTAAGTGGGTTGTAGAGCTAGCGGAAAGATACCTAGGAGAAAATATTAAGTTTATTCTAATTGGTGTTACGGTATTGGAAGCAGTTTGGCCTGATAACGTTATAGCTCTTCCCTTATTGACCAGTCAGTATGAGCTGGCGGCATATTATTCGATGGCCGATATAACTATTCTTTCTAGTCGGAAGGAAACTTTTTCTATGGTCACTGCAGAGAGTTTGGCCTGCGGTACTCCTATCTTAGGCTTCGACTCCGGGGCACCTCCGGAAGTTGCACCAAGCGGTTATGGATATTTCGTTGAGTATGGCGACTTAAATGCGTTAGGTTCTATGTTGATGGATTTTGTGAATGGTAAGCCTTTATATTCTTCTGAAGATGCGTGTGTCGAGTTTTCTTCGAGCAATTACAGTAAGCGTAAGATGTTTAGTTCCTATACGTCACTTTACTTAGAGTCTGTTAATGGGCGGTGATTTTTGAAAATCTTACATGTTTGCTTGGCGTCACACTACACAGAGGGAATGACATACCAGGATAATTTGCTCCCGTTGCAAAAACGCGTTGGACGGCCATGATGTAATGGTTGTGAGTGATTGCTATCAGTATGTTGATGGGCAACTTGTTTCAGTTCTAGAAGAAGATAGAATTCTTTCCAGTGGGATTAGACTGAAGAGGATGAGATACACAAATTTTTTGAACGAGTTTTTATCCTCAAAGATACGTAAGGTTAATGGGCTGTACGATGTTGTGCGAAGCTACTCCCCGACGTTATTTTGTTTCATGGTGTGGCCGGTTGGGAGATGTTGACGGTATTTGAATACAAAAACATTATCCTAAAGTTAAGCTGTATATCGATAGTCATGAAGATTTTCATAACTCTGGAAAGAACTGGGTTTCAAGACTGTTTCAATATAAAATTTTTAATCGACTGTTGGTAGCAATTATAAAAAGGGAAGTAGATAAGTTTTTATATTTGTCTTACGAATCGCGTGATTTTTTAGTGCGTATGTATGGGTTGGTGGATGCTGAGCTAGAATTTTATCCGCTGGGTGGGCAGGTTCTAAGTGAAAGTCAAAGTAGTACTTTCGCCATGGAAGTTAGAGATAAGCATGGTTTGTCAGCTGATGACGTAATCATCGTACACTCTGGAAAGTTAGATCAGGGGAAGCGCACGGAAGAAACACTCAGAGCTTTTTTCGGCGGTGTGCTCACCAAATTTGAAGTTAGTGATTATCGGTTCAATTCCGGCTGATCAGTCTGCGCGTTTGCAACCGTTAATCGATGCTGATCAGAGGATAATTTTTGTAGGGTGGCAACCAGCGGTTGAATTGATAAAATACTTGGCTGCCGCCAATCTTTATTTTCAGCCTGGAACTCAATCTGCGACGATGCAAAATGCGATTTGTGCTGGTTCGCCAGTCGCGTTGTATCCTTATGCTAGCCATAAGCCATACCTTGTGGAGAACGGATTTTGGGTCGAGAGCTATAGTGATTTTATCGACGTTTTTAAATTCATAGCGGCAAGCCCCGAGTCGCTAAAAGAGATGAGAAGGCAGTCGTTTCGCCTGGCGCAGTCCTTATTAGACTACAAAATTTTGGCGGCTCGGCTTTACGTTTAATTGAGTGTAATTAGTGAGAAATGTTATGTATAAAATTTGTTCTAACTGTATTATGGATACTTCTGATCCTAATATTAATTTCGATGACGACGGTGTGTGTGATTATTGCCGTAATTATCAAAAAAATATTCTTCCGAGTTGGAATACAGGTGCTCTTGGGTACGAGAAGCTCATGAGGCTTGCCGACAAGATTAAGGCAAATGGCCGCGGTAAGGATTTTGATTGTATTATCGGTTTAAGCGGCGGACTGGATAGCTCTTATACTGCTTATGTTGTTAAAGAAGTAATGGGTTTGCGTCCTTTGCTATTTCATGTTGATGCAGGTTGGAATACCGATCAGGCGGTGAGTAACATCGAAAAGCTTGTGGATGGGCTGGGCCTTGATCTATTCACCGAAGTTATTAACTGGCAGGAAATGAAGGATTTGCAACTTGCTTTCCTTCGGTCTCAAATTCCTGATCAAGATTTGCCTCAAGATGCTGCTTTTTTTCTGCGCTGTATAAGTTTGCAAGGAAACATCGTATAAAATTTGTTTTGACAGGTGCTAATTATTCAACAGAATGCTGTCGAGAACCCGAAGAGTGGGGAGGGTATCCGGGAATTGACAAGACTTTGTTTATGGATATACATCGGCGTTATGGTAATCGGAAGCTTAAAAGCTTCCCGATTGCTGATATTCTTGTATATAAAATCTTATATCAGCGTTTTCTTGGAATGCAGGTTGTTAAACCACTTAATCTGGTTCCTTACATTAAATCGGAAGCCGAGGAAACACTAGAGCGTCTATATGGATGGAAAAAATTTCAGCACAAGCATCATGAATCTAGATTCACAAGATTTTACGAGGATTATTGGCTTCCCCAAAAATTTGGTTATGAAAAGCGTAGAGCGCATTTTTCTAGTCTGATAATGACAGGCCAGATGAATAGGGATGAGGCTCTCAAGAGGATTGCAGAACCTGAGCTGTCTGAAAATTTCCTTAAAAGTGAATTTGAGTACGTTGCTAGCAAGCTCGATCTCTCCGTAAGCCAATTACAGGAGATTTTTGACGGTGAAAATACGACTTATCGTAAATATCGTAACAAGCGTTTCCTAATTGGCGTTGGTTCGCGTTTAATCAGTGCCTTGGGACTTGAGAGAAGGCTTTTTAGATGATAACCATCATCGATTATGGATTGGGTAATATTCAGGCATTTGTCAATGTTTACAGGCGGCTGCACATCCCAGTTACAGTTGCCCGTTCAGCCGAAGAGTTGCAAGGGGCAACCAAGCTTATCTTACCGGGAGTCGGTGCATTTGATCACGCCATGGCTCTTTTGGACGATTCTGGTATGCGCCCAGCACTAGATGATCTGGTGCTCGTTAGAAAGGTTCCGGTTATTGGCGTCTGTGTTGGTATGCAAATTCTTGCGGACTCAAGTGAGGAGGGGGATTTGCCCGGGCTTGGCTGGGTGCCGGGACGGGTCCGTCATTTTCGAAACTGTGAGGGCCTTGAACGACTTGCTCTACCCTCACATGGGCTGGAACGATGTGCTCCCCGCATGCGGCTCGCCTCTGTTTAAAGGGTTGGATCGCGGCGCTCGTTTCTACTTTCTCCACTCATTTTATTTTGAATGTAACAATGTTGACCATTCGATCGCGCACGCATCGTACGGTCTGGATTTCAGCTGCGTAGTTGCCGTGGATAACATCTATGGTGTTCAGTTTCATCCGGAGAAGAGCCATCACTTCGGCGTGGGGCTATTAAAGAATTTCGCGGAACTATAAAATGTTGAGACCTCGAATTATACCGTGCCTCCTGATTCAGGATGGCGGATTGGTGAAAACTGTACGTTTTAAGGATTCCAAGTACGTTGGAGACCCTATCAATGCAGTTCGAATTTTTAACGAAAAGGAAGCCGATGAACTGATTGTTATGGACATCGATGCCACTGTGAATGGCAGTGAGCCGAATTATAAACAAATCGCGCATCTGGCTGCGGAGTGTAGAATGCCGTTGTGCTACGGCGGAGGTATTCGTACGCCGGAGCAGGCTAAACGTATTATTGCGCTAGGCGTCGAAAAAGTTGCCATAAGCGCGGCTGCTTTAGCGGACCCTTTGTTAATAACCAGAATAGCTGATGAAATCGGCCGTCAGAGTGTTGTGGTCGTGCTTGATCACAAAAGGCGTGTGCTGAGTAAGCGTCATGACGTGTGGACTCATAATGGCACACGCAACACCAAGCGAGACGTACTTGATGTTGCCGTTGAAATGGAAAAGCTAGGGGCAGGCGAGATTGTTATTAACTCTATCGACAATGATGGTCGTATGAAGGGTTATGATATTGATCTGTCGGTAGATCTGCGCAAAGCCGTAAGCATACCAGTTACTTTTTTTAGGCGGGGGCGGCTCTTTACAGCATATTCAAGACGTAATTTTGGCCTGTGGTGTTGTAGGTGTGGCAGCGGGAAGTCTTTTCGTTTTTAAGGGGGCTTATCGAGCCGTCCTAATCAACTACCCTAGCCCTGAGCAAAAAGATGCATTAGTTTTTGTAGCCTTGAAACCTGATTCAGTAAATTGATTTTGGCTTATTTGAGACGTTGAGTTGGGTATGTTGTTGTATTTTGGAAGATTTGTCATCCCTTGCGGCGCTTAAAGTGATTTTGCTATGGCGCTCGCACGTGGAATGGTATGCTTTACCGTATAGGAAGATTGCTTCTAACGCGGTTGAACACTAGATCGGGTACTGACAAGGGTCTCAAGGAGAGCGGTCTGAATATATGTGGTTTTTTACTGTGTCGGGTTGCGCTCTGATTTGGGTTTACAATATTGAGGTTTGATTTAGTTATGTTTGATGAAAAAAGCTTCTCATATCAGGCGGCACAGGCTCTTTTGGTAATGCAGTACTCAGACGGTTTCTAGAGACTGATATTGCTGAGATTCGTATATTTAGTCGCGATGAAAAGAAGCAAGACGATATGCGCAAGCACTACAATAATAGGAAGCTTAAGTTTTATATCGGTGATGTGCGTGACTACCAAAGTATTCTAAATGCTACTAGGGGGTAGATTATATTTTTCACGCGGCCGCCCTCAAACAAGTTCCTTCTTGCGAATTTCATCCGATGGAGGCAGTGAAAACCAATGTCATTGGCACTGAAAACTTACTGGAGGCGGCTATTCAAAACGAAGTCAAGCGCGTCGTTTGTCTAAGCACTGATAAGGCTGTTTATCCAATCAACGCTATGGGAATCTCCAAGGCGATGATGGAAAAGGTCATGGTCGCCAAATCTCGCAACGTCGACGATTCCAAAACCGTCATATGTGGTACACGATACGGTAATGTCATGGCATCCAGGGGGTCGGTGATTCCGTTGTTCATCGAGCAGATTCGAGCTGGAAAAGCACTTTCAATTACTGACCCCAATATGACTCGTTTCATGATGACTCTTGCGGATGCTGTAGACCTAGTTCTGTATGCATTTGAGCATGGGAATAATGGAGACCTTTTCGTTCAGAAGGCGCCTGCGGCGACTGTTGAAACATTGGCTCGCGCTTTGACTTCAATGCTTGGAGTTCCGGAACATCCCATAAATGTCATCGGAACTCGGCATGGCGAAAAAACTGTACGAGGCACTCCTGAGTCGTGAGGAAATGGCATCCGCTGAAGACCGTGGCCAGTACTTTCGTGTGCCGCCCGATCTGCGTGACCTGAACTATAGCAAGTACGTCGAACAGGGAGAGGAAAAAATCTCCGCTATGGAGGATTACAACTCTCACAATACTGAGCGTTTGGATATCCAGGGGATGCAGGCTTTACTTCTGAAACTAGAATTCATGCGCGCAATCCAGCGTGGCGAACAAGCCGCGCTGGAGGAATAAGTGATGAAGGTATTGATCACGGGATGCCATGGCTTTGTCGCAAAGAACCTCCTTGCACATCTGAAGGTTCGTGAAGACGTTGAAATAACTCAGTTTTCACGTGAGGACAGTATTTCTAGTCTGAACGAATTGGTCTCGCGGGCAGATTTTATATTTCATTTGGCTGGTGTGAATCGACCAATCGATCCTGAGGACTTCCGGTCTGGAAATACAGATCTGACTCGTTTGGTCTGCGAAGGGATTATCGCCAGTGGCAAGAAAATTCCCGTGCTCTACACATCTTCCAGCCAAGCGGAGTTGAATAATGCCTACGGCGCCAGCAAATTGGCCGCCGAGCGGATTCTGTTTGACTTGACCGCGACGCATGATGTCCCCGTCCATATTTTTCGCTTGCCTAATGTCTTCGGTAAGTGGGCGCGCCCTGATTATAATTCAGCCGTAGCAACTTTTTGCAATAACATCGCTCATAATAAGCCGATCAAAATCAATAACGCTGACGCGGCATTGACTCTAGTTTACATTGATGACGTGATCGCTCAGTTTCTGGAAGTTATGGATGGTCGGCTTACTGGTGATCCGTTTGTTTCAGCCCAACCTACCTATGTAACAACTGTCGGAGAGGTAGCTGCCCAATTGACGGCTTTCCGCGACAGTCGTGAAACGCTGCTCACTGAAGCTGTGGGTGCAGGGCTGACAAGGGCACTTTATTCGACGTACTTAAGTTATTTCCCTCCAGAACGCTTCACCTACGACGTTCCAAAGTATGGTGATCAGCGAGGCGTCTTTGTCGAGATGCTCAAGACCCAGGATTCTGGCCAGTTCTCTTATTTTACTGCGTATCCAGGCATCACTCGTGGCGGGCACTACCATCATTCCAAAACCGAGAAATTTCTCGTAATAAGGGGGCATGCTTGTTTTCGTTTCCGTCACATCGTGTCGGGAGAGTTTTACGAATTATGTACCACCGGCGAAAAACCGCAGATTGTCGAGACGGTACCTGGTTGGACCCATGATATTACCAACGTGGGTAATGACGAGATGATTGTAATGCTCTGGGCCAACGAGGTGTTCAATCGCGATCTCCCGGATACCTATGTGTTGCCGGTGGGTACAGAAGTCTAAATATATTCTCAAGTAGATATAATCATGAAAAAATTGAAAATCGTCACGGTCGTTGGAACACGTCCTGAAATTATTCGTCTATCGAGGGTCATCGCCGCTCTGGACGAACACTGTGACCATATTTTGGTTCATACCGGGCAAAATTACGACTACGAACTCAACGAGATTTTTTTTCAGGATTTGGATATCCGCAAGCCCGACCACTTCTTGAATGCTGCGGGTGCAAATGGTGCGGAAACCATTGGTAATGTGATCATTTCCATTGATCGTGTACTGGCTCAGGTTTTGCCGGAAGCTCTATTGGTTCTCGGAGACACCAACAGCTGCATGGCGGTTATTCCTGCCAAACGCCGCAAAATTCCGACATTCCACATGGAGGCGGGCAATCGTTGTTTCGATATGCGCGTCCCTGAAGAAGTTAACCGACGGATTGTTGATCATACGGCCGATATCAACATGACCTACAGCACCATCGCTAGGGATTACCTGCTACGTGAAGGTTTGCCACCAGACATGATAGTCAAGACGGGCAGTCCAATGTTTGAGGTGCTAAACCACTATAGGTCTGGCATCGAAGGTTCTGACGTGCTTGAACGTCTTGGTTTGAAGCCTGGCAAATTTTTTGTGTGTAGCGCTCACCGTGAAGAAAATATTGATTCGGACAGAAATTTCCTAAAATTGGTGGCAGTTTTGAATACCGTCGGGGCGTACTATGATCTTCCGGTCATTGTATCGACCCACCCACGTACGCAAAAAACGCGTAGAGGCGATGGGTGTCAAATTCCATAAGAATGTGCAGCTGCTCAAGCCATTAGGTTTCAGGGACTACAATAAATTGCAACTCACTTCAAAGGCCGTATTGTCGGACAGCGGCACGATCAATGAAGAATCGTCCATTCTTAACTTTCCCGCGTTGAACATTCGAGAAGCACACGAGCGACCCGAGGGTATGGAGGAAGCGGCTGTCATGATGGTCGGGCTTGAGGTTGATCGTGTACTACAAGGGCTCAGCGTTCTTGAAAGTCAAGGTACGGGGGAGCGCCGGACCTTGCGACTGGTAAATGATTACAGTATGCCTAACGTTTCAGAGAAAATTGTCAGGCTTGTTCATAGTTATACAGATTATGTGAGTCGCATTGTCTGGAAGCGTTACTGATCGAGCTATGCTGATGCCTGATAATAACAAGCTGAATATTTTAGTGGTGACGCAATATTTTTGGCCCGAAAATATGCGTATCAACGACCTTGTTCGCGACTTTTCGGAAAAAGGACATATAGTTACAGTATTGACCGGGTTGCCGAACTACCCGGAAGGTACGGTGTATGAACGTTACCGTACTAAGCCTGAAAGCTTCAATAACTATTCCGGTGCAACTGTCGTACGTGTGCCACTGATCCCGCGAGGCAAACGAAGCATCAATCTAATTCTTAACTACCTCTCTTTTTTCACTGTGGCCTCCACGCTGGGTACTTGGAAGCTACGTGGTAAAAAGTTTGATGCAGTTTTCGTATACGCAGTATCGCCCATCATGGCGGCTATCCCTGCGCTCATAATCGGTCGTTTGAAAAAAGCTCCGGTGTTTATTTGGGTTCTGGATTTGTGGCCAGAAACGCTTCGTGCGGTCGGCGTGATACGGCAACGCCAGTTATTGAGATGTGTCGGAAAAGTAGTTTCCTGGATATACAATCGAGCGGATTATCTGCTACTCCAATCCCACGGTTTTTTTGAAAATGTGCAACGTTACTGCTCGCGCGAAATTGAGCAGCGGCGAATCGTTTACTTTCCGAGTTGGGCAGAGGATGATTTTTCCAGTACTACACCGCCTCCCTCCGCATTGCTGATACATGATCCTTCGGTTTTTACTGTTTTGTTTGCAGGTAATCTGGGAGAGGCGCAGGATTTACCTGCTGTGATAGAGGCTGCACAGACCTTGGTGGGGAGTGTAGCGGTGCGTTGGGTCATCGTGGGCGATGGCCGTATGAGCGATTGGCTAGCCGACCAGGTTAAAACACGTGGTCTGGATAATGTCTTGCTGTTGGGCCGTCACCCCTTGGAGGAAATGCCTGGCTTATTCGCGTGCGCAGATGCCTTGCTGGTTTCGCTCAAGACTAATGATGTTTTCGAAAAAACCATCCCGGGCAAGGTTCAGGCTTATCTTGCCTCTGGCAAGCCTATCCTCGGGATGATTAACGGTGAGGCGGCACACGTTATCAAGGCATCGGGCGCTGGGCTGGCATGCTCATCCGGTGACGCCGCCGCCCTTGCACGTATTACGCTTGAATTGGCGACCACTGATGAGAGTGAGCGTATTCGCATGGGGGGGCTGGTCGTAAGTACTATCTGGCCAACTATTCGAAGCCTTCGCTCTTGGCTCGTCTGGAGCAACTGTTTCGTGATGCAACCTTGCGTACAGGACGTCTGTGATGCCGCAATCTGTTTTCTTGACCGGAGCTACCGGTTTTGTCGGTGGGGCTGTGATGCGTCGTTTGGTTGCGGATGGCGCTCGCGTCACTGCTGCTGTGCGCAATGGGGCCGTCGATTTTGATGAGGATGTTGAGGTCGTTCACTTTGACTCCTTTGATGGTGCAAATTGGTACCAGAGCCTTATGGGCGTCGACGCTGTTGTTCATTGTGCTGCACGTGTCCATGTCATGAGTGATACGGAAGTTAATCCATTGGCGGCCTTTCGTAAGGTTAACGTAGAGGGCACTTTAGATCTGGCAGAACAGGCTGCCCAAGCTGGCGTTCGGCGCTTTGTCTTCATTAGTTCAGTCAAGGTTAGCGGCGAAGGAACTCGATTAGGTAAGCCCTACGCGGCTGATGACACCCCTGCGCCGAGTGATCCATATGGTGTTTCGAAACTAGAAGCTGAACTGGGTTTGCTGGCATTGGCAGAGCGCACCGCCATGGAGATCGTAATTATCCGCCCGGTTTTGGTATATGGACCAGGAGTCAAGGCTAACTTTTTGAATATGATTCGATGGTTGGATAAGGGCATCCCCCTGCCTTTTGGTGCTATCGACAACCGGCGTAGTCTCGTAGCGTTGAATAATCTCGTGGATCTCATAGTCACGACTATCAGTCATCCTGCAGCGGCAAACCAGATATTTCTGATAAGTGATGGGGAAGATTTATCCACGACGCAGTTGCTGCGTAGAACGGCAGACGCGCTTGGAAAATCCGCCCGTTTGTTACCAGTCCCATCTTGGATACTAAGCGGCGCGGCCAAGCTTGTAGGTAAAGGCGCCCTATCCCAGAGACTTTGCGGGTCGTTACAGGTTGATATACAGAAGACTCGAACCTTACTTCAATGGACACCCCCGGAGTCAGTGAACGACGCGCTCAAAGCAGTCGCGGTACAGTACATGAGTGATAAGAAGCAATGACTTATTGGTGGCTTATATTTGGTGTTGCTCTTTTGTCGTATCTGCTGACTGCGTTGTTGCGTCGATATGCTCTCGCTCATAGCATGATTGATATTCCTATTGCTCGTAGCTCCCACTCCGTTCCAACCCCGAGGGGAGGAGGAGTAGCCATCGTAGTGTCTTTCCTTTTAGCGTTGTCTCTCTTTGGGTGGGCACAGGAAGTGCCTTTTCAGACCTTGATGGGCGCTGGGGGAGCGGGTGCATTGATCGCAATAATTGGCTTTATGGACGACCACGGGCACATAGCGGCTCGGTGGCGGTTATTAGGGCATTTTGCGGCCTCTGCATGGGCACTATATTGGTTAGGTGGCTTGCCTGTGCTAGTGCTCTTCGGTGCCAGTGTAAACCCCGGTTGGCCCGGTGGCGTTCTTGCAGCTTTCTATCTGGTCTGGATGCTTAATTTGTACAATTTCATGGATGGAATCGACGGTATTGCCAGCATTGAAGCTATTTGTGCGTGCTTGGGTATGTGTCTGCTTTATGTTTTAAGCGGTCACACAAGCCTTGTTCTGCTACCACTCGTTCTGGCAATGGCAGTAGCGGGCTTTCTATGTTGGAACTTTCCACCTGCCCGTATATTTATGGGGGACGCTGGCAGTGGGTTTCTTGGAATCATCCTGGGTATTTTTTCAATCCAGGCTGCTTGGGCATCCTCTCAGTTGCTATGGGCATGGCTAATTCTGTTGGGCGTATTCATCGTAGATGCAACCTTTACATTGGTCCGCCGTCTCGTACGTGGTGACAAGGTATACGAGGCCCATCGCAGTCACGCGTATCAATTTGCCTCCCGGCGGTACGGTAATCATTTATCAGTAACACTCGCTGTTGCAGGGCTGAATCTGCTCTGGCTATTACCGGTTGCGATGTGCGTGGTCATGCTGGAGCTGGACGGAGCTGTAGGTGTTGTGTTGGCTTATTTGCCGTTGATTGCGCTGGCGCTTAAGTTTCATGCGGGCGAATTGGAAAAGGTTGCCACTAACTGAGGCAGCATCTGGCTGCACATTCATAAAAAACAGAAACGTTTTCAGGTGGACGAAGGGATTATGGAAAGGTTACGGGCGATTCTTGTGGGATTGCCGCGCCGCAACAAACGGCTAATTCAAGTGACTACCGACATTTTGGTTGTTTGGGCTGCTCTTTGGTTGGCGTTTATTGTGCGGCTGGGGGTTGATGAGATGATCACTCCTTTTCGAGACCATCTATGGTTATTTGTTGCAGCGCCAGTGGTTGCAATCCCGTTGTTCGTTCGTTTTGGGATGTACCGCGCAGTCATGCGGTATTTCGGTAACGATGCCCTCATCGCAATCTTTAAAGCGGTCACTTTATCAGCCTTGATACTGGGGCTTGTTGTGTATTGGAACAGCAATCAGGCACACGTTGTCCCGCGCTCAATTGTCTTCATTTATTGGTGGCTCAGCCTGATCTTGGTTGGCGGGCTGCGCTTGGCGATGCGTCAGTACTTTCTGGGGGATTGGTTCTCCGCATCCAAACACGTGCCGTTTGCCAGTCGTGAGGATGGTCTTCCCCGTGTTGCTATCTATGGCGCGGGCGCAGCCGGCAATCAGCTGGTTGCAGCGCTGCGGATGGGGCGTTTGATGCGCCCGGTTGCTTTTATCGATGACGACGGCAGTATTGCCGATCGGGTTATTTCCGGTCTTCAGGTTTATAAGCCCAAGCATATCCAGCGCATGATCGACGCTACCGGTGTGCAAGAGATCCTTCTGGCTATTCCCTCATCCAATCGAGGTCGCCGTCGTGAAATTCTTAGCTTCCTTGAAGGTTTCCCGCTACATGTACGCAGTGTTCCTGGATTTATGGACCTGGCCAGTGGACGTGTGAAAGTCGACGATATCCAAGAGGTCGACATTGCTGACCTTTTGGGTCGGGATGCTGTTCCCGCTCAAGCCGAGCTTTTGGAACGTTGCATCAGGGGGCAATGTGTAATGGTGACTGGAGCCGGTGGTTCCATTGGTGCTGAACTCTGCCGCCAGATCATATCTCTACGCCCTACTACGCTGCTGCTCTTCGAGCACAGCGAGTTCAATCTCTACAGTATTCTCTCGGAACTAGAGCAGCGGGTGATTCGAGAGTCGCTGCCGGTAAGGTTACTACCGATCCTTGGCTCTGTACGCAATCCCCCTAAGTTATTGGACATCATGAAGAGTTGGCGGGTTGATACGGTTTATCACGCTGCGGCTTATAAGCATGTTCCGATGGTTGAGCACAATATTGCGGAGGGCATCCTAAATAACGTCATCGGTACGCTTAATACGGCACAAGCGGCGCTCCAGGCTGAGGTCGCCAATTTCGTCCTGATCTCTACCGACAAGGCTGTACGCCCGACCAATGTGATGGGAAGTACTAAGCGTCTCGCGGAATTGACTCTCCAGGCGTTGAGTCGCGAGTTGGCGCCAGTCCTTTTCGGCGATAAGTTCAACATCTCCTGCGTCAACAAAACCCGGTTCACCATGGTCCGTTTCGGCAATGTACTGGGCTCGTCCGGGTCCGTGATCCCACTGTTTCACAAACAAATCAAGTCGGGTGGTCCCATTACGGTGACTCATCCAAAAATCACTCGCTACTTCATGACCATCCCCGAAGCGGCACAGTTAGTTATCCAAGCCGGTTCCATGGGGCAGGGCGGTGATGTATTCGTACTCGACATGGGCGAGCCCGTAAAAATTGTCGAACTCGCCGAAAAGATGATTCACCTCTCCGGCCTGAGCGTGCGCTCCGATAAAAACCCTCATGGCGACATCGCCATCGAATTCACTGGCCTGCGCCCTGGCGAAAAGCTTTACGAAGAGTTGCTAATCGGCGACAACGTCGTCGCCACCCAGCACCAATGATCATGAGTGCAAACGAAGACCATCTCTCGTGGGAAGTGCTTAAGAGCAAGCTAACCGAGCTACTAGCCGCCGTGGACCAAGACGACTACACCCGGGTCCGCCAACTCCTTCGCGACACCGTCAGCGGCTACTCCCCCTGACGGCGAAATCGTCGATTGGATCTACCAACAGCGTCGCCTTGACCCCTGATTTAACACCCTGTTACTCAAGCACTTTTGACGAATCCCCAGCATCGCCTAAGTTTGAAAAGCAGCTTCGGAAAAGCTGCTTTTTCACTATCGGTCCCAAGGAGCGTCAAATGCAAACCCCTACCTAACCTCCCTAATCTTCGCCTTCCTCACTACTCTCTCCCTCACCACCACCGCAGCCCCTTCCCTCAAGCCCGAAGCCCCAACCCCCATCACCGCCCAACTCACCAAAACCGAGCAGCCCGGCAAGGTCAGCCTCAACGCCGCCGACGCCGAAACCTTACGCCGTGACCTCTTTGGCATCGGCGCGGCGAAAGCCAAGGCGATCATCGCCTACCGTGAGAGCAATGGCCCGTTTACGGCGGTGGATGAGTTGTTGGAGGTGAAGGGGATCGGCAAGGCGTTGTTGGAGAAGAATCGCGAGAGGCTGGAAATCAACTAACACATATCAGGAGGGCCGGTCATTGACCGGCCTTTTTTAATCCTCGGGCTCACATATCTGCGCTTTCAAGCTTTCACGGACCACATCCATGATTCGCGCCGCCAGGGCCGGATTTTCGACACTTCGGGCCAGCACCAGCGCTCCAACCAGTGTCGACATCAACAGCAATCCCTGGGTATCGCCTCGTCCATCCGCCAGTGCTGCTTCTATTTGCTTGAGCCTTGCGCCAAGCACCGCATCGGTCGTTGCGCTTTGCTGGCCTCTTAGCCCTAGTTCAGATGACATGGTCGGCAGCGGGCAGCCTTCACCTGGGGACGTGTGGTGCCATTCCGACAGGTAGCTGTCGATAAACGCTTCCAGTGGCCTTTCTTGGCTGAAGAGCATCTCGCAATGGGCATCCAACTCGGCAGCAGCAGCCTGCAGCGCTTTTTCCACCAATTCGTCCTTGGAGGCGAAATGCGCGTAAAACCCGCCGTGTGTCAGGTTCAGTGCTTTCATCAATGGCTGTAGCCCCGTGGCACCAATACCATCGCGACGGAAGCGAACGGAAGCTTCCTTGATGATGCGTTGGTGGGTCTGGGCTTTATGGTCTTGTGAATAACGCATTGGGATGCCTCGGGGACGTAGCGGCATTCTAACGAAGGTGGACCTTTTTAAACATCACGACAAGACCGCGTTGTATTGGCATGAAAAGTGATTACGTTTGCTTTACGTATTGTTCAACAATCGTGAGACCGTGATGACGCTTAGCATGTCCTTAGCCGACCAGATTGCCCTGGAATTGCGTGCCGACATTATCGGTGGGCGGTTGCTGCCGGGGATGGCGTTGGTCGAAGTGGAATTGGTCAAAGCATACAGCGCGTCGCGTAATACGATTCGCGAGGCACTGCATCGTCTGGGGCAAGAGGGGCTGACCCGTTACGTGCGCAACAAAGGCGTTATGGTTCGGCGTCTTGAGCGATCAGAAGTGCGTGATCTATTTGTAGTCCGTCGCACGTTGGAGTTGCAGGCCATCGCCCAGAGCGGCCCGCTCACAGACGACCAGTCCGAACGCATGCAAAACGCCATTGACGCCACCACCCTGGCGCGGGAGCGCGAAGACTGGCGTGCTGTAGCTACTCACAGTTTGGTATTCCACCAACTGATTGTGGGCTTGATGCGTAGCCCACTGTTCGACGGGTTTTTTGCCCAGGTCATCGCCCAGCTGCGCCTGGTGTTTTGCGCTGCGCCTGATGAGCAGCGTTTCCAGTCGCCTTGGCTGGAGCGTGACCGCGAGATTTACCAACTATTGGTCCAGCAGGACAAACCGGCGGCAGGGGAGGCGATGAGCTTGTACCTGGATGATTCGGAACGCCTGTCGTTGGCTCTGTTTTCCAACCCCTGATGGAGGATGCGCATCATGTACAAAGACTATCCGGCCGCTTATCAGGTCAGTAAAGGTTCAGCGTTACAGGTAGACACGGCGTTTTATGAGCGTATCCGTGATCGAAAGGAGCAGCGCACGCTGATCGAGCAGTTTGAGGTACCCATCCGTACGGGCAGGGCGTGGAAGGTGCCGGCGGGGCATGTGTTTCGTGTGACTACGCCAGTGGGCCCGCAGGTGGGCGACTTCAATGTGTGGAACGCCAACGACCCTCGCGAACGGCTTTGGGCGGCGCGTACCCGTCAGCTACAGGGCGCTCATGTCAGCACCCATGATCGGCTTTGGTCGAACCTGCCGTTCCTGCGGCCTTTGGTGACGATCACCGATGACAGTCTGGCGGGCTACGGTATCGATGAGCACGGTGGGCGGCTGCACGATTTGCTAGGCACGCGCTGCGATCCGTATGTGAATCGCATGCTCACGGGCGAGGACTTCCATCATCATTGCCATTCGAACCTGACTCGTGCGGTATTACCTCATGGGCTGACAGAATTTGACGTGCATGACGTGTTGAATATTTTCCAGTGCACGGGCCTCAATCATGACGACATGTACTTCATGAAGGCTTGTCCGGCGCAGAAGGGCGACTACCTGGAGTTTTTTGCCGAGATTGATTTGCTGTGTGCGTTGTCGACCTGCCCAGGTGGGGATTTGTCGCTGCCGATGTGGGGGCCGGATGCACAGGACCCGCTGACGGTGTGTCGTCCGTTGGGGGTCGAGATTTATAGGTTGGAGGAGGCGCTACTGGGCGGCTGGAGTCAACCGGAACGTGCTGCCTACAAGGGGCAGCACGGATTGCAAATTGCCAAGGCGGATGGGGAGTAGGGCGGATAAGGGGCTGCTTCGCCGCCCTGCGCGGGTGTAGAACCGTAGACATCCTTTACATCTGAAACCGGAGACATCGTTTACACATTTGAAGCTTGGACGCGGCTCATTCCTCGTCCAAGCCTCCCCAGGGATAATCACACAGGTAAAGATCCCAAACATCTTCTTCAACTTCCTTGAGCGCGATCCGTTCTCCTGATAGTGCTTCGCTAACAAACACCAACTTTCCTTTCCACATGATCGAGCCGTTCTTCCTTACGCTTCGTACTTTCATTTCCGCCGCATATTCCACATCCGGCAAGCATCCTGGATAAGGTCGATTAGACGGCACATACAGCTCTCCTGGGCGCTTCATGCCGAGCGCCTCGTGGGGGCGTATGTAATTGAATTCATGTCGAAAGTGCTCTAGAAAAAGCTGCTGCTCAACCAGGTTTTTCCCGATCGGCAGCTCTAACTTCATACTGCGATGCATCCGTTCATGTCGGCCATTTTGGTCCGGTCTTCCCGGCATTGTTCGCTCCGGATATATACCCAAACGGATCCACCAAACGGCCAGTGTGGACATTCTTGCCAGGCCTGGAGACGCAAAAGGAACGCCGTTGTCAGACCGAATGACTTCAGGCATTCCGTACTCATGGAAAAGCCTCTCAAATGCTTGTTTTACAGGCTTGGTCATGATCCTGGAGTGAGCTCTGCACGCCAAAAATCATACGAGAGGCATGGTCTGTAACAGTTAAGGGATAGCACATATGGGCGTTGAGCATCTTGAACTGCCCTTTGTAGTCAGCGCACCACGTATTGTTGGGCTCGTTGGCTTCGCGCATTTCCCTGTGACCGGTACTGTGCCGTCGTTTGAAGCGTCGTTTTTGACCAGCCCAAGACGGTCAAGCCATTGGCCTGCCGTGCTTGGAGATGGCCAGGCGACCGACGAATCATCGATTCCTAATAGCCTGACAAGCTTCTTCGGCCCCCATTCATAGTGGGCTTCTTTCATCGCCACTATGCGAGCCAAGATCTCATCGTCAGTCTTGTTTGGGCTGTTATGGGGTCGTCGAGATAGCTCTGCCAACGACTTTAAATCTCCTTCAACGTGACGGGAGATCCATTTATCTACAGTCGGTCGACTGACGCCGAAGCGCCGAGCTAACTGGCTTTTGGTGAAGTCACCAGAAAGCCAGTCGATGACCAGTTTGATTCGTTGATCCATGGGAGACTCTTGGTTCCAGGGCATGATCAGTTACCTCCTGATCATGTGTAATAACCTGTAAACCATGTCCCCGGTTAGAAATGTAAACGATGTCCCCGGTCTGTACCGGGGCAAGCCCGCTCACTACAATAAGCACGAATGCGGATTAGCGATCCTGCGCGTCCTTGGCGTCCGCCTGGGCGTTGCGTTCGGCCACGCGTTTGCGTTGTTCGTCGGTGAGTTCGACCTTGTTGGCGCTGTCACGCAGCATCAGCAGCCCACCGACGATCGACCCGATCGCTACCACTAAAATCAACCACGCATACCACGGCATAAGGCTCTCCTTGAGGCAGATTGCCGTGGGAGAGTTTTCCCACGGTAATAACTGCTTTGAGTAACGGACTTTCTGACTAGTTCAGTGTAGGCCCGTTCTGCCCCAAGTAGGTCAAAGCCCAGTCAACATCACATCCGCCGGCGCATCCGCACGGTCTTGCGCAGTCATCTGGAAGTACGCAAACCCCACCGCCATAAAGCCCAGGAAGATCAACCCGATCAGCGCGTTGAACCATGCCATTGCCACCAGGCACACCACCGCCAGTACCAGCGCAATACCCGGCACGATCGGGTAACCCGGTGCACGAAAGGTGCGCTCCAGCAGGGGTTCGGTCTTACGCAGTTTAAACAGGCTGAGCATGCTCATGATGTACATCACGATGGCGCCGAACACTGCCATGGTGATCATCGCTGCGGTCAGTGTCATGCCGCCCAGGTTGATCAGGCCATCGCTGTAGATGGCGGCGATGCCGACCACGCCGCCGGCAATGATTGCTCGATGGGGTGTCTGGAAACGCGACAGTTTGGCGAGGAAGGAGGGCAGGTAACCGGCGCGGGCGAGGGCGAAGAACTGGCGCGAGTAGCCGAGGATGATGCCGTGGAAGCTGGCTACCAGGCCGAACAGGCCGATCCACACCAGCATGTGCAACCAGCCGGAACTGTCGCCTACGACGGTTTTCATGGCTTGTGGCAGTGGGTCGTTGATATTGGACAGGGTGCGCCAGTCGCCCACGCCGCCGGCGAAGAACATTACGCCCATTGCCAGGACCACCAGGGTGAGGATGCCACTGATGTAGGCTTTTGGAATGGTGCGTTTGGGATCTTTCGCTTCTTCGGCGGCCATGGCTGCGCCTTCGATGGCGAGGAAGAACCAGATGGCGAAGGGAATCGCGGCAAACATGCCGGCAATCGCGGGGGCGCCGAAGGTGTCGGAGCCGGCCCAGCCATTGAGGGCGAAATTGCTGAAGCTGAACGCCGGTGCGACCACGCCCATGAATACCAGCAGTTCGGCGACGGCCAGTACGCACACCACCAGCTCAAACGTGGCGGCGAGTTTTACACCGAGGATGTTCAGGCCCATGAACACGATGTAGGCGCCGACTGCCGCGTGTTTCGGGTCCAGAGCCGGGAATTGCACATTCAGGTAAGCGCCGATGGCCAAGGCAATGGCTGGCGGTGCGAAGACGAATTCGATCAGGGTCGCAAGGCCGGCAATCAAGCCACCTTTCTCACCAAACGCTCGACGGCTGTAGGCAAATGGCCCGCCTGCGTGAGGAATGGCGGTGGTCAGCTCGGTGAAACTGAAGATAAAGCAGGTGTACATCGCGGCGACCATCAGCGAGGTCACCAGGAAGCCCAGGGTCCCGGCGACGCCCCAGCCGTAGCTCCAGCCGAAGTATTCCCCGGAGATCACCAAGCCTACGGCAATGCCCCATAGATGCAGGGTGCCTAGGGTGGGTTTGAGTTGTGTGTTCATGTGTTGCTCTCCCTGAACCGGTTGGAATGATTCAAGGTGCTGCACTGGGCATGCCAACATGAAGTTTTATGTCGTAAAGCTCAATCAGTCGTCGCGATGAGATAAATTGACGCAGTAATTGCCTTATCTAGCGCCCTGAATCGGTGCGTCGGAAGGTCTCAATGACGCGTTTGCCCTTTTCCGACACGCCAATTAGTTTTCTATAAGCGACGCTAGCAAACATTGGTATTTGATTCGCGCTAAAGATTTAGCTTCTCTATTTTATTGTGCTCGGTCGACGGTTGGTTCTTGCTGTAGAAGTACCTGCGATATGCTCTGCTTTACAGCCTCCCCATAAAGTAATGAGCCTACTTCATTGATGTGGTCACTGTCTAAGTAAAGCGGTACGTCTTCAAAAAAAGGTGCATTTTTAAAGAGGTCGATGTGGCTATAATCCAAAATGGTAACGTTGCTGTATTTTTTACTAATTTGTTCTACCTCAAGATTAGCTTTTTCCCAGTTTGGATTTTTTTTGAGTGATGGGGTTGAGGCCAAGGCTTTTGAACTTTATGGCGCGCTGTAAGTTGTTTGTGAGGCTAGGGACTTGTGTTAGGATGTACACTCGTTGATTTTTTTTGTGCGTAACGTTGAGAAAGTTATGCAAGGCGGCGATGAAGGCTGGGCTTTTGAGTTGATAATCCCAGTTCCCTGCGAGAATTATTTCATGGGTGGTTGGCAAAAGTTTATCGATCTCTTTTATTTGGGATAAACAGGGGCGCGAGAGTCTTCAGGTATGCGATCAAAGTCAAAGCCATTAATTGTTACACAATTACTTGCCGTGATGACTCGAATGCGAACATGCATAAAATTTCCAATGACGTCGGCAAATAAGTTTAGTTGTGCCGCATGGCTATCGCCTATCATCAGAATGTCTCGCTTTCCCGCTCTGTCTCCTCTGACACAATCGCCAACTATTTTCGAATGGCATATTGTTTTTGGATCCGCATAGCGCGTCAGTTCTATAGGGGTTGGCTTTGTGATATTCAGATTTATCAAGTGTGCTAACAATATTGTTCCGAGCATTAGTATCGTGAATGTAAAGATTCTTAGTATATGGCTTCGATTAAGTTTGGCCTGTCGTACTGGGATTTCTATCCATCTGTAGGATAAGTAAGATGCGGAGAATATCAGTGCCAAGGCGACAGTGATTGTACCAGCAGGCAGTGTGTATTTTCCGTAATAGTACTTAAAGCCTGCGAGAATTGGCCAGTGCCATAAATATAGTGAGTATGAGAGATTTCCAATTTTTACGAGTGGCGGGCTATTCAGCCAATTTTTTGAGATCGTCTTTTTACTCCAAATGATGAGTGCAGTGCCGATACATGGAGGAAGTGCAAACAGTCCAGGAAAAGGTAGGGACTCATTAATTATTAAAAAGCTGGAAATTACTAATAGTAAGCCAGATAAATAAGCAAAGTTTTCCCAGGTTTTTTTTAGCGGGGGACGTAGTAGTGCGGCGGTTGTGCCGATCAGAAATTCAGGTATGCGTGCTAGTAATGAGTAATAAGTTGTATGGTTTGCATTTGTAATGCAGTTGGTAGCTGGCATGGATTGTGAAAATCACTACCAGTGTGAGGGTTGCTGGTAATCTCCATGAACGAGGCATGCTAATTAAAATTATTGGTGCTAGCAGGTAATATTGTATTTCTATGGCCAGAGACCATGTATGTAATAAGGGTAGTTCGTAGGCTTGGGGTCCAAAGTAGTCGTAGTAGTGCGAGAAATAATTGTTGCTTGTAAAGGTTAATGCCGACCGAAGGCTTGATAGGTAGCTGCTGAAGTCACTAGGTATATATACGATTGCCGCCAGAATGCTAACGACAGTCAGTAGTGCTAAATAAGCTGGGAGGATTCTTTTTAATCGCGACAGGTAGAATTCTTTGAGGCTAAAGTTTTCAGTTTCGTGTTTTATGAATATAAGGTTTGAAATTATAAAGCCGGATATTACAAAGAACACATCGACGCCTAGAAAGCCTCCAGGGAGCCAGCTTTTGTCAATGTGAAATATTATTACAGCAAGAACGGCAATTGCGCGCAAACCTTGAATGTCGTTTCGTATTGTCATGTTATCTTCTTTTACTTTCCTGATTTGCTATTCTGGCGCGGTTTGCTAATTTAAGCTATGTGGGGCGTTTGGTCTTTTAAGCTATTTCGAGTATTTATTAAAGTAGGTCGTAATAGGAAAAGTGGTGTGCCTCACCGTACTACAGAATATGAAAGCTTCTAGGTCTGATGCGTGGATGTGTCCTAGCCATCAGTAGCTCGTCCCTCTGCATTCGGAAGGTGTATATAAATTGTATAGCGTCATGACACTATTACCTAGTCCACAGCCAGCATTTTCTGTCCACCCCCACACAGCCCCACTCTTTACGCCGTCTTTACGCCCCAGCCATTCCCTCGCTCTCGTTCCTTTACGCCACTCCTGCGGACAATTGCCCCACACGCGGCAATACGCCGCTAAACGGAGAGACTTCCATGAGCGTTCTGGACGGGGTGTCACTGCTATTGGCCGTGGCGCTGTTCATTTATCTGCTGGTTGCGCTGTTACGCGCGGATCAGAACTAGGAGCGGGCCATGCACAGTTATGACTATTGGCTGATCATTGCCTTCTTTGCCCTAGTGTTGGTGCCCGCGCCGTTCCTGGGGCGGTTCTACTACAAGGTGATGGAGGGCCAGCGCACGTGGCTGAGTCCAGTTCTGGGGCCTGTCGAAAATGCCTGTTATCGCCTGTCCGGTGTTGACGCGCATGAAGAGCAGAGCTGGCAGAAGTACACCTTGGCGCTGCTGGCATTCAACCTCGCCGGTTTCGTGCTGCTGTTCGCGATACTGCTGTTCCAGGACTATCTCCCACTCAACCCGCAGAAATTGCCGGGACAGGAATGGACACTGGCCTTCAACACCGCAGTCAGTTTCATGACCAACACCAACTGGCAGTCCTACAGCGGTGAGGCATCCCTCAGCTACCTCAGCCAGATGGCGGGACTGACCGTGCAGAACTTTGTCAGTGCTGCCACCGGCCTCGCGGTCCTGGTCGCTTTGTGCCGTGGGATTGGTCGCAAATCCACCAAGACTTTGGGCAACTTCTGGTCGATATGACCCGCGCCACGCTCTATGGCTTGCTGCCGTTGTGCCTGGTGCTGGCATTGTTTCTGGTCTGGCAGGGCGTGCCACAGACCTTCGCGCATTACGTCGATGCCGTGACGATGCAAGGTGTGGATCAGGTGATCCCCTTGGGCCCGGCAGCCAGCCAGATTGCGATCAAGCAATTGGGCACCAACGGTGGCGGCTTCTTTGGCGTCAACTCGGCGCACCCGTTTGAAGACCCGACAGCCTGGGCCAACCTGTTTGAGTTGGCGGCCATCATCCTGATCCCGGTGGCACTGGTGTTCACCTTTGGCCACTACGTTAAAGACCTGCGTCAGAGCCGCGCGATCCTCGGCTGCATGCTGGCGCTGTTCCTGATCGGCGGTGCGATCTCGCTGTGGGCCGAGTATCAGCCCAACCCGACGCTGAATAACCCGGCCGTCGAGCAAACCGCACCGTTGGAAGGTAAGGAGGCACGCTTTGGTACCACCGGCACAGTGCTCTGGTCGGTGACCACGACGGCGGCGTCCAACGGTTCGGTCAACGGCATGCAGGACAGCCTCAACCCCCTCAGTGGCATGGTGGCGCTGGTCAACATGATGGTCGGCGAAGTGATCTTCGGCGGTGTGGGCGCCGGCATGTACGGCATGCTGCTGAACGTGTTGATCGCGGTGTTCCTCGCCGGGTTGATGATTGGCCGTACGCCGGAATACCTGGGCAAGAAACTCCAGGCGAAAGAAGTGCAATTACTGGTGGTGACCTTGCTGGTAATGCCGGTGGGCACCTTGGTTCTGGGTGCCATCGCCGCCAGCTTGCCGGGTCCGGCGGGTGCTATCAGCAACCCCGGCCCCCATGGTTTCAGCCAGTTGCTCTATGCCTACACCTCAGCCAGTGCCAACAACGGCTCGGCGTTTGGCGGTTTCAGCGCCAACACCGCGTTCCACAACCTGATGTTGGGCCTGGGCATGTTGATCGGCCGCTTCGGCTACATCCTTCCGGTACTGGCCCTGGCCGGCAGCCTGGCAATGAAGAAGACCGCGCCGATTGGCCAGAACAGCTTCCCCACCCATGGCCCACTGTTCGTGACCCTGTTGACCGTGACCATTCTGCTGGTAGGCGGCCTGACTTTCCTGCCAACGCTGGCGTTGGGCCCTATCGCTGAACACCTGAGCATGGGCTTCTAAAAGAAGGGATATGAAAATGAATATGCCTGCTAAAAACGCAGCTCCCGTACACACCCAGGAGCCTGCCAAAACCGCCATCTCTGCGCTGTGGCGCCCTGCGCTGGTCCAGGCGTTCGTCAAGCTGGATCCGCGTCAACTGCAACGCTCGCCGGTCATGCTGGTGGTCGAATTGACCGCCATCCTCACCACCGTGCTGTGCTTTGTGCCGGAAACCACTGTACCGACCTACGTCGCCGTGCAGATCGCCGTGTGGCTGTGGTTCACCGTGCTGTTCGCCAACTTCGCCGAAGCCTTGGCCGAAGGGCGTGGCAAGGCTCGCGCCGACAGCCTCAAGGCTGGCAGCGAAGGCCTGAGTGCACGGCGCAAAGAGGCGGATGGCAGCTTCAAGGTCGTGCCAGCTACTAGCTTGCGCAAAGGTGATGTGGTGCGCGTCGCCGCCGGGGAAATGATCCCCGGTGACGGCGAGGTCATCGAAGGTATCGCGGCGGTCAACGAAGCGGCGATCACCGGTGAGTCCGCGCCGGTCATCCGTGAATCTGGCGGTGATCGTTCGGCTGTCACCGGCAACACCCGTCTGGTGTCGGACTGGTTGTTGGTGCGTATTACCGTCAACCCCGGTGAGTCCACGCTCGACCGCATGATCGCCCTGGTGGAAGGCGCCAAACGCCAGAAAACCCCCAACGAAGTGGCGCTGGATATCCTGCTGATCGGCCTGACGCTGATCTTCCTGCTGGTGGTGGTGACCCTGCAGCCGTTCGCCCACTTTGCCAATGGCAGCCTGCCTCTGGTGTTCTTGGTCGCACTGTTGGTGACGCTGATTCCTACCACCATCGGCGGCTTGTTGTCGGCCATCGGTATCGCTGGCATGGACCGCCTGGTGCGTCTCAACGTGATCGCCAAATCCGGACGTGCCGTGGAAGCAGCAGGTGACGTACATGTGTTGCTGTTGGATAAAACCGGCACCATCACCTTTGGTAATCGTCGCTGTGCAGCAGTCATCGCAGCGCCTGGCGTCAGTGGCCGTGACTTGGCCGAAGGCGCCCTGTTGGCGTCGCTGGCGGACGACACTGCAGAAGGCAAATCCATCGTCGAATACCTGCGTGCCTTGCACCCGCAAGCCGAGCCGTCGCTGGACCAACTGACCTCGGTGCCCTTTAGTGCCGAAACCCGTTTGTCCGGTGTCGACTACCAGGGCCGTGTATTCCGTAAAGGCGCGGTGGACTCGCTGCTCGCTTTCATCGGCCAACAACGTCGTGACTTGCAACCTGCGTTGTCGCGGGAGATCGACAAGATCGCCCAAAGCGGCGGCACCCCGTTGCTGGTGTGCGCCGACGGTAAGTTGCTCGGTGCAATCCACCTCAAGGACGTGGTCAAACCCGGTATCCGCGAACGTTTCGCCGAACTGCGCAAGCTGGGCATTCGTACCGTGATGGTCACCGGCGACAACCCTCTGACCGCTGCCGCAATTGCTGCTGAAGCAGGCGTGGACGACGTATTGGCCGAAGCCACGCCGGAGAAAAAACTCGCGCGCATTCGTCACGAGCAGAACGACGGTCGCCTGGTTGCCATGTGTGGCGACGGCGCCAACGATGCCCCGGCCTTGGCCCAAGCTGACGTTGGCATGGCGATGAACGACGGCACCCAAGCCGCTCGCGAAGCCGCCAACATGGTCGACCTCGACAGCGACCCGACCAAGCTGCTGGACGTGGTGCAGATCGGCAAGGAATTGCTGGTGACCCGTGGCGCACTTACCACCTTCTCCATCGCCAACGACGTGGCCAAGTACTTCGCGATCCTGCCGGCGCTGTTCGCCTCGATCTACCCGCAACTGGGCGTGCTCAACGTGATGCACCTGCAGAGCCCGCAAAGCGCGATTCTCTCGGCCATCGTGTTCAACGCCCTGATCATCGTGGTGCTGATTCCCCTGGCGCTGCGCGGTGTACGGGTGCAGGCGGCGAGTGCGGCGGCGTTGCTGCGTCGCAACCTGCTGATCTACGGGCTGGGTGGGATTCTGGTGCCGTTCGTAGGCATCAAGGCCATCGACATGCTGCTGACCGCACTCCACCTGGTGTAACCCGTAGTGAGCGGGCTCGTCGAATCGTCGCACCGCCCGCGCTGGTGGCGAAGCCGCCCTAATCAGGACGCCGCGGTGTTTCAGGAAGACCGAGGTGTCTGGTTTTAGGGCGGCTTTGCCCCCAGCGCGGGTGTAGAACCGTAGACATCCTTTACATCTGAAACCGGAGACATCGTTTACACATTTGAAGCTTGGACGCGGCTCATTCCTCGTCCAAGCCTCCCCAGGGATAATCACACAGGTAAAGATCCCAAACATCTTCTTCAACTTCCTTGAGCGCAATCCGTTCTCCTGATAGTGCTTCGCTAACAAACACCAACTTTCCTTTCCACATGATCGAGCCGTTTTTCCTTACGCTTCGTACTTTCATTTCCGCCGCATATTCCACATCCGGCAAGCATCCTGGATAAGGTCGATTAGACGGCACATACAGCTCTCCTGGGCGCTTCATGCCGAGCGCCTCGTGGGGGCGTATGTAATTGAATTCATGTCGAAAGTGCTCTAGAAAAAGCTGCTGCTCAACCAGGTTTTTCCCAATCGGTAGCTCTAACTTCATACTGCGATGCATCCGTTCATGCCGGCCATTTTGGTCCGGTCTTCCCGGCATGGTTCGCTCCGGATATATACCCAAACGGATCCACCAAACGGCCAGTGTGGACATTCTTGCCAGGCCTGGAGACGCAAAAGGAACGCCGTTGTCAGACCGAATGACTTCAGGCATTCCGTACTCATGGAAAAGCCTCTCAAATGCTTGTTTTACAGGCTTGGTCATGATCCTGGAGTGAGCTCTGCACGCCAAAAATCATACGAGAGGCATGGTCTGTAACGGTTAAGGGATAGCACATATGGGCGTTGAGCATCTTGAACTGCCCTTTGTAGTCAGCGCACCACGTATTGTTGGGCTCGTTGGCTTCGCGCATTTCCCTGTGACCGGTACTGTGCCGTCGTTTGAAGCGTCGTTTTTGACCAGCCCAAGACGGTCAAGCCATTGGCCTGCCGTGCTTGGAGATGGCCAGGCGACCGACGAATCATCGATTCCTAATAGCCTGACAAGCTTCTTCGGCCCCCATTCATAGTGGGCTTCTTTCATCGCCACTATGCGAGCCAAGATCTCATCGTCAGTCTTGTTTGGGCTGTTATGGGGTCGTCGAGATAGCTCTGCCAACGACTTTAAATCTCCTTCAACGTGACGGGAGATCCATTTATCTACAGTCGGTCGACTGACGCCGAAGCGCCGAGCTAACTGGCTTTTGGTGAAGTCACCAGAAAGCCAGTCGATGACCAGTTTGATTCGTTGATCCATGGGAGACTCTTGGTTCCAGGGCATGATCAGTTACCTCCTGATCATGCGTAATAACCTGTAAACCATGTCCCCGGTTAGAAATGTAAACGATGTCCCCGGTCTGTACCGGGACAAGCCCGCTCACTACAAGTACGTATTCCACGCAATAGAGGAATTTGAAATGTCCAACATAATCCGTCCAGCGCTGAGCCTGCTGGTCCTCATGACCCTGGTCACCGGCGTCGCCTACCCCTTGGTGGTGACCGGCGTCGCCCAAGTCGCCTTTCCCGACCAGGCCAATGGCAGCCTGGTGCGCGATGACAGCGGCAAGGTGCGCGGTTCCAGCCTGATCGCCCAGGATTTTACCGGTGACAACTGGTTTCATCCGCGTCCTTCGGCGGGCGCATTTGCTACGGTTTCCAGCAGCGCCAGTAACCTGGGCCCAAGCAACCCGGCACTGGCGACGCGCATTTTCGACGACGCGAACAAACAACTTGTACCTGGCCAGGGGCCAGTGCCTTTGGTGTCGCTGACTACCTCTGGCAGCGGTCTTGATCCACACTTGCCACCGCAGGCGATTGCCTATCAACTGGCGCGGGTGGCAGCAGCGCGGAATGTACCGGTGTCGACCTTGCAACGGTTGCTGGATGAGCACATAGAAAGCCCGTTGGTGGGCCCGCCGGTAGTGAACGTGCTGGCGCTGAATATGGCCCTGGAAAAACTCTGAACCCCTGTGGGAGCGGGCTTGCTCGTGAAGACGGCATATCTGCCAGTACTTCCGTCACTGGCAGACCGCTTTCGCGAGCAAGCCCGCTCCCACATTGGATCTTCAGTGAACTTTACTACCTGAAGGAACTCCCCAGCATGAGCGACTCCGGCCGCGCCGACGCCCTCCTAGCCGACCTGCCCCGGGACGGCCGCGGCCGGCTCAAGGTCTTCCTCGGCGCCGCACCCGGCGTGGGCAAGACCTACGCCATGCTGCAGGCCGCCCACACGCAGTTACGCCAGGGCGTGCGCCTGATCGCCGGTGTGGTCGAAACCCACGGCCGCGCCGAGACCGAAGCCTTGCTCAGTGGCCTGCCGCAACAGCCATTGCTGCGCAGTGAATACCGTGGCGTCATGCTTGAAGAAATGGACCTCGACGGCCTGCTCGCCGCCAAGCCCAAGCTGGTGCTGGTGGACGAACTGGCCCACAGCAACGCCCCCGGCAGTCGTCATGAAAAGCGCTGGCAAGATATTCAGGAATTGCTCGCCGCCGGTATCAACGTGTTCACCACGGTCAACGTCCAGCACCTGGAAAGCCTCAACGACCAGGTGCGCGGCATCACCGGTGTGCTGGTCCGCGAAACCCTGCCGGACTGGGTGCTGCAAGAGGCCGACGAACTGCTGCTGATCGACCTGCCGTCTCGCGAGTTATTGGAGCGCCTGCGCGACGGCAAGGTCTACGTGCCCGAGCAGGCCCGCGCGGCCATCGATGCCTTCTTCACCCAGACCAACCTGATGGCCCTGCGCGAGCTGGCCATGCAAACCGCCGCCGCCCACGTTGATGACGATTTGGCCCAAGGCTATCGCCAACTCGGCCAGGCAGCGCCGGCGGTGCGCGGTCGCCTGCTGGTGGGCGTGGATGGCGATGCGCAGGCCGAGCGCCTGGTGCGGCATGCCAGTCGCGTCGCGCAGCGCCGGCATTTGCCGTGGAGCCTGGTGCATATCGACAACGGCCGCGCGCGGGATGAGCAATCGCGCCTGCGCCTGCAAAATGCCCAGCAACTGGCTGAGCGTTTGGGTGGCGAGGTTGTTTTGTTGCGGGCGGGAGAGGTGGCCAAGACCCTGATCCAGCACGCCGCCGAGCGTCGCGCCAGCCTGCTGTTGGTGGGGCA
Source organism: Pseudomonas poae (assembly GCA_004000515.1). Lineage (GTDB taxonomy): Bacteria > Pseudomonadota > Gammaproteobacteria > Pseudomonadales > Pseudomonadaceae > Aquipseudomonas > Aquipseudomonas cremoris. The sequence goes on along the minus strand of CP034537.1, from coordinate 6,771,908 downwards.
GTCGCGGATGCGCTGGCGTCGGCGTTTGTTCGGGGTGGGCTTGCCGCGCGCCTGTTGCGCAATGCTCGTGGCTTGGAAATCAACGTCCTCGACAGCGACGATATTCCTGCACCACCGCGTATGCCCGATGTACGCGGCTTGGTGTGGTTCGACTACGGGCTGGCGGTGGTGGCGACGGTGGTGGCTGCCGCGTTGGCCTGGGCCGTCGCCAGTGTGTTGCCGTTGCCGAACATCTCTCTGGTGTTTCTCGCAGCTGTATTGCTGGTGGCCGTGCGCAGCAGCCTCGGGCCGTCCCTGGTGTGCGCTGCGCTGTCATTCCTGACTTACGATTTCCTGTTTATCCCGCCGAACTTTTCCTTCGCCATCCAGCGTGAAGAGGACGTGCTCACGCTGTTGTTCTTCCTGCTGATGGCCGCGCTCACCGGCAACCTCGCCGCGCGGCAACGCCGGCAGTTGCAGGCATTGCGTGACACGCAGGAAGAAACCAGCGAGCTGCTCGACCTGTCGCGCAAACTCACTGCCGCCACCGACCGCCAGGCGGTGATCAGTGCGGCAGCCCATCATCTGGAAGGCTGGAGCGACCTGGATTTGTGCCTGGTCAATCGCGATGGCCAAGGTGGCTGGAAGGTTGAAACCGGCGCGCCACTGACCCTCACCGAAGCCGAGCGCGCCGCCGCCGACTGGGCCTGGCAACACGACCAGCCAGCCGGCATGGGCACCGGCACGCTGCCGTTTGGACGTTGGTGGTGGTGGCCGCTGTCGGGTGAAGAGGGCCCGTTGGGCTTGCTTGGTGTCAGTCCCAAACCGGGCCTGGAGTTGAGCGGACAGCGGCGACGTCTACTCACTGCGTTGAGTCAACCGTTGGCCCAGGCGCTGGCGCGGGCGCAACTGGCGCAAGAGCTGGAGTCCGCCCGGTTGCACGGCGAAACTGAGCAACTGCGCAGCGCCTTGCTGGCCTCGGTGTCCCACGATCTGCGCACGCCGTTGACTGCCATGCGCGGCAGCATCGACAGCTTGCTGGCCTTGGGTGAAGCCATCCCGTTGGAAGACCGTCGTGAGTTGCTGGAAGGCACCCGCGATGAAGCCGAACGCCTCGATCGTTATATCCAGAACCTGCTGGACATGACGCGCCTGGGTCACGGCGCCTTGAAGCTGGCGCGGGATTGGGTGTCACCCGGCGATATCGTTGGCAGTGCTCTTGGGCGATTGCGTGCGGTGTTGGCACCGTTGCAGGTGCGTGCGGATGTGCCGGCGGAGTTGCCGTTGCTTTACGTGCACGCGGCGTTGATCGAGCAAGCGTTGGTCAACGTGCTGGAAAACGCTGCGCGGTTCTCACCGGCCCACGGGCGTTTGCACGTGAGCGCTGGCGTGTCCGACAACCAACTGTTTTTCGCAGTGGCCGACGAAGGGCCGGGCATTCCCGAAGACGAACGCGCGAAGATTTTCGATATGTTCTACACCGCCGCGCGTGGGGATCGAGGCGGGCAGGGCACTGGCCTGGGCCTGGCGATCTGCCAAGGCATGGTCGGTGCCCACGGTGGGCATATCAGCGTTGCCGATGGCATCGACGGACGCGGCACCTGTATCACCTTGTTCCTGCCACTGCCGACTCAGCCTGGCCTGGAGCGCGAGGCATGAGCTACCCTGTTTTCTTCACGGATTATGATTGGACACCATGAGCCAGACCTCGACGATTTTGGTCATTGATGACGAACCGCAGATCCGCAAATTCCTGCGCATCAGCCTGGCCTCCCAAGGCTATAAAGTGATCGAGGCCGGCACCGGCAATGAAGGCTTGGCGCAGGCGGCGTTGAGCAAGCCGGACCTGCTGGTGCTCGACCTCGGCCTCCCTGACATGGACGGCCAGCAAGTGCTGCGCGAGTTTCGCGAATGGTCGACGGTGCCGGTGCTGGTGCTGTCGGTACGGGCCAGCGAAGGGCAGAAAGTCGAAGCCCTCGACGGCGGTGCCAACGACTACGTGACCAAGCCGTTTGGCATCCAGGAATTTCTCGCCCGCGTGCGTGCGTTACTGCGCCAGGCGTCGGCGGGAGAGGCTCAGGAAGCGGCCTTGCGTTTTGGCCCGCTGACGGTAGACCTGGCCTACCGCCGCGTACTGCTGGACGGCGTCGAAGTGGCGCTCACCCGCAAGGAATACGCGGTGCTGGCGCAACTGGCGCGGCATCCAGGACGGGTGATCACCCAGCAGCAATTGCTCAAGGATATCTGGGGGCCGACTCATACCGAAGACAGCCACTACTTGCGGATTGTGGTGGGGCATTTGCGTCAGAAGTTGGCGGATGATCCGATGCAGCCACGGTTTATCGTGACGGAGGCGGGGGTGGGGTATCGGTTGTTGAGTGCCTAGATGTGTGGTGCCTGGCCCGGCGCTATCGCAGGCAAGCCAGCTCCCACATTTGACCGCGTACCCTCTGAATAAACGCGGTCGAATGTGGGAGCTGGCTTGCCTGCGATCAGGCTTTCAGCACCACCACAACATTCAGCGTTGCTCACTCTCATACCGATCCAACGTATCACTGGCAATCTCCCGCCCCAACGCGATCAACTCCGGCGCCTTGTAGAATTCGAAAAACCGACACACCCGCTTCGGCACGTTGATCAGCACATCCGGCGGGTACCCGGCGATCTTGTACTGCGCCAACGACGTCTGCATCACCTCGAAACTCTGGTTGATCAAATCCAGCAGCGACGCCGGCCCGACGTTATCAATGATGAATGAACCGGTCGCCGACTTCGGCGCCCCTGCTTTTTCCGGTGCGGCGGCAGGTTGCTGGGATTCGGGCTCGGCCGACTCCAGCCAGGGGTTTATATCCGCCGCCTCAGCTTGCAAGGCCTCCTGCTCCAGCTTCATCAATTGCTCGGCCTGTTTGCGGCGAAACGGCAGGTGTGAGCCCAATGACTTCGCCAGGCTGTTGAAGCGGCTCTTGAACGCCGGCGGTCGCTGGATGACCGGCAAGTGATAGTGCTTTTGGTTGGTGGCGTTGAGGTTGACCGCGATGATCAAATCGCAGTGGCTCGACACCACAGGCACGATGGGCAAGGGTTCAGTAAGCCGCCGTCCACCAGCATGCGGTTGCCCTGCATCACCGGCGTGAACAGGCTGGGGATGGCAGCCGAGGCGCGCATGGCCTGGTGCAGGCAGCCTTCCTGAAACCAGATCTCCTGCTGATTGGTGAGGTCGGTGGCGACCGCCGTGTAGGGAATGCGCAGCTCTTCGATGTTGAGTTCACCGACGATCTTGCGGATTTGTCCGAAGACCTTCTCGCCACGAATCGCCCCCAGGCGAAAACTCACATCCACCAGGCGGAGCACGTCGAGGTAGTCGAGGCTTTCGATCCAGTTTCGATACTCCTCCAGTTTGCCCGCGGCATAGATCCCACCCACCACGGCGCCCATGGAACAACCGGCGACACAGGCGATGTCGTAGCCGCGTCGTTCGATCTCTTCGATCACCCCGATATGGGCGTAGCCCCGGGCTCCGCCGGAGCCCAGCACCAAGGCAACACGCTTTTTCATGGTCCATGTCCTCCCCAAGGCAGACGCCCACAATGCACCCATTGAGGGGCGGCTTCAATCGCCGGTGGCGTCTACACTATTTTTCCAGAATAGCCACGCTACTCGGGTATGCTCTGGCGATAGGCGCTTTCGATTTCAGGATACGACAAGGCACTTTTCGTTGTAGGCAACGTCTACACGAGTACGACTGTTTTTCTTTATTTGAGGTGTCATCGATGAAAGCCTGGATGTGTGTGCCTGTGATCGTATTGGCCCTGGCCGGTTGTGCCGGGAAGACCGCATACCGCGACAGCTGCGGCACGCAACTGGATGCCGCCTGGCATGAGTTGGACCTGGCCAAGGCCGAAGGTTTTGCCGGGACAGTGAGCTACTCCAAGGCCTTGTCTCTGTTGACCGGTGCCAAGACCCAGCAACAATTCGAAGCGTTTGAAGGCTGCTCCAACAAGGCCGAGAAAGCGCGGTTCTACATTCGTGAGTCTCGCGCCGGGCGTTGACCTGTAGCAGCGGGTAGGATTTTTTATCAGAAGGTGAGGGCAGGATGTCAGCTTTGGTCGATCAGTTAGTCGCTCAGGTCATTGGCCTGGAAGTAGGGTTACTGAGCTGCCAAGCTCGCCTCTCAGCCGTCACCGACGATGAAGCCTTGCACGACCTGCGCACTACCGTGCGGCGTCTGCGCAGTCTGTTACGCCCTTTGCGCGGCTTGCCGGGGGTAGAACAGCTTGAGTTGGCCGCCAGTGCGGTCGGCCAATTGACTACGCCGCTGCGTGACCGTGAGGTCCTTGCGGCGTATTTACACCAGCACGGGTATCACGACGCGGCGAACCGACGCCTGCGCCTGCAACCCGAGGCCTATCGCCAAGTGGCACAAAGCCCGGAGTTGGCGCATCTGCTGCTGATCCTCGATGCGTTCCCACGGTTTATCCGCGCATCTGAACATCAAAAATTGCTCAAGGGCCTGCGCCCACGCATCGAGAAGCGTCTGGCCAAACAATGGCGGGCACTTGATGAGGCGCTTAAGGACCCCGGCCACGATCGCCACCGCCTACGGTTGTTGATCAAGCGCGTGCGGTATGCCGCCGAAGCTTATCCCGAACTGGACAAACTCCCCGCCAACGCCATGTCGCGCCTCAAGAAAGCCCAAGGCGCCTTGGGGGATTGGCATGACTGTTGGCAGTGGTTGGCCCAGGCCGAACAACAGCCGGACCTGCAGCCCTGCGTCGCGGTATGGCGGCGCACCATGGCCAAGGCCGAAGGGCAGGCGGACCGTGTGCTGGATAAACTCAGCGCCGATTGTTTCTAGATCGGTCCGGCTTTTGGCCGGAATAAGCGCTGCACCTGACGGTTACGATGGTTAAGATCCTCCATCTGTTTTGTTTGATGTGAGGTCGCCATGCGCTTTAGTGATTTGCTCGACGCTGCCCGTAGCAACCCGCTGGATGTCACCATTCCTGCTGAATGGGCCCAGGGGCGTGCCTCCTTTGGTGGCCTGGTGGCCGCGTTGCAATACGAAGCCCTGCGGGCCCAGGTCCCGGTGGATCGGGGGTTGCGTTCGCTGGCGATCACCTTCGTCGGCCCGGTTGCGCCGGATGTACCTGCCAGTTATCAAGTCGAGGTGCTGCGCGAAGGCAAGGCGGTCAGCCAATTGCTCGGTCGGGTGGTGCAGAACGGTGAAGTGGCAACCCTGGTGCAAGCCAGCTTCGGTGCATCCCGCGAGTCCGAGATCGACGTCGCAGCGCAGCCTGCGCCCGTGTTCAAGCATTGGGATGAATGCCAGGAGCTACCGTACATCAAGGGTGTCACCCCTGAATTCATGCGGCACCTGGCGATGCGCTGGAGCGTCGGCGGCTTGCCGTTCACCGGTAATAAATCCCGCGACATGGGCGGCTGGGTTCGCCTGCGCGGCGACGTGAAAGAGGAGCCGCTGACCGAGGCGCACATCCTCGCACTGGTCGATGCCTGGCCACCTTCAGTACTACCGCATCTGAAGAAGCCTGCTCCCGGTAGCACCCTGACCTGGACCATCGAGTTTATCCAACCGTTGCCGGACCTCACCACCCTCGACTGGTGCCAGTACCAAGTGAGCATCGAACACGCTCGCGATGGTTACGGTCACGCCGCCGCCGCACTGTGGAGCTCGACCGGCGAGTTGATCGCCATCAGCCGCCAGACCGTGGTGGTGTTCGGCTGAGCCTTAGTGGCGATGGCGTTGCCGCCAGGCACGCCACCAGCCACCGCTCAATACAAACCGCGGAAAGGTCACAAATTGCTCGACCACCAGACGCTGCACTGCGTCTTTGCGATCACTGAACGGCTCGCTGGCCTGGGCTTCCAGGCTGTGACCATGACGCTGCAATGCCAGGCCTGCGAGGATACCCACGACCCCTATGGCGAAACTGGCCAGGCTCAGGCTGAACACGCCCGACACAATCAATAGAAACCCGATAATGAACAGCGGCACGGCAATCAGGTGCAACGCCAGGTTGGCCGGGTGCTGGTGGTTTTGTGGGTAGTTACGCCATTGCCAGGCGGGGAGATTGGGGTGACGTTTGCCCATGATGGTGCATCCTCTGTCCGTTGAAATGACTTGGATAGAGTTTAGGTGGGGGTGGGCTGGACGGCGAATTGGGGCTGGCTATAGATCCCATAGTTTCTGCTATTTAAGGCATACCTCAGTCCCTCTCTATCGACCTTGTTTTGACCAAGTATGATCGCCAGGTTCGGGGCAGTTTACATAAACTGATGGGCCATCCATGGATAGCCATTTTGCTCTAAATTCAATAGAAGCGTTTTTTGATTTTGCGTTAAAGATAAAATGTTCATCTTCATGCTTTATTTCTGCAATGAAAATTTCTCTGCGGGGAAGATTGGCTATTTGCAAGTTACTTATTTCATTGCAGGTCAGCCCAATTCTACATGTGTTATATCCCTTGCCCTCCCATTTAGGGGGTAAAAGATCTGGAAATTCTGGTATGTCAAATCCAATGCTGATAGAGGGTTGATCGTACTCTACCGTCAGTGAGTGTATGTAAATTTCCCCGATCTCAATGTAGTGGGTGAACAGTTTGTTGAAGAATACTGTTCCTTCAATATCGTTCCAATGTCTCATTTTCAATCCTTAAACAGGTAGTGATCTTTTGTGCCCGGGACTTTGCCGGTGCGTGGTGTATCGATTGGCCGCAGATTGAAGTGAGCACCTTGATCGCCCACTCCGTTCTGAGCTCCGAATTTATGCCCGGCCGAGTGGTCTTGGATGAGTACCTGGGACCCATCGGCTCTCGTATATTGGTAGACCCTTGTTTGAACCGTTTTTTCAGAGCTATCTAAAACTGCTTTTCCATTTATATCCGTCATTTTTACCTTGCTGTATTGTTTTTTGCGCCAGATTTCGATTCGCTAGCTGCGTCAGGTTGTTGAGACATTGGTATGTTGGCGTCTCTTTTGCTTCGCGGAAAGCTCCTTTTCGAGATACATCAGGTACGTCAGGGTCAACGGATATCGCGCAGGTTGGATTTTTCTTTACTGCGCCGGTGCAATGAGCAGTCAGTCCTAGTGGATCCACCCACCCCGTAGGATTGGGCACGTACTGGTACGTGTTGATCCCACCCGCCAACTTCACCGGATCAGGGGTGAGGTAGCGACCAATATCCGGATTGTAGTAGCGATGGCGGTTGTAGTGCAGCCCGCTTTCTTGGTCGAAGTACTGGCCTTGAAAACGCAGTGGGTTGTCGATTTTGCCGATGTCGAGGCGGGAGATTTCGCCATAGGTGCGGTAATGGGCGGACCAGACGATTTCGCCTTCGGGGTTGGTGAGTTCTTGTGGGGTACCGAGGTGGTCGAGTTGGTAGTGGTAGGGCTTGGTTTCTTTGGGGCCGTAGCCTTCCAGCATTACCAGTGGGCGAAAGCTGTCGGGTTCGTAGATATAGCTGCGGTGTTTATCTTTGTGGTGTTCGGCGATGAGCTTGTCGCCTTGCCAGAAGAACTCCGTGGTGATGTCGTCGACGGTTTTGCTGATGCGACGGCCAAACGGGTCATAGCGGTAGTTGGCGGTCTGGCCGTTCGGTTGAGTAATCCCGATTAACCGGTGCTGACAGTCGTAGCGATATTCGGTGACGAGTAGATGGCCTTTGCCACACCGTTCGCGGATCAGATTGCCGAAGGCGTCGTAGTCGTAGTGGTTGTCGCCTTGGCTAATCAAACGATTGCCAGCGACGACATCCGGGCCCGGTCGGTCTTGCATCAGCAGGTTGCCCGCTGGGTCGTGGGCGAAGCGTTCTTGCAGATCCTGGGAGTGGTCGGCGCGAGTCAGGCGGTTTAGGGGATCGTACTGGTAGTGGTGGTCGCCTTTGCGGGTGTCGATCAGGCGGGTGAGGTTGCCGGATTTGTCGTAGTCGTATTGGCGTTGGTAGAGGTAGCGGTCCTGGTGGGTGAGGGCGTGGGCGTGCAGGCGCTGTTGATCGTCGTAGTGGTAGTGGCTAAGGAGTTGGCCTTGTTGGCGTTGGTGTTCCTGGCCGGATTTGAAGAGGTGAGAGGTGAGGATTTCACCGTTCAGTTCTACCGTAGCGAGGTGACCACCTTTGGCATGATTAAAAACAAGACGGTTGTTGTCCGGTAGGCGCAGCTTTTGAAGTTGGCCGCAGGCGTCGTATCCATAGCGCAGGGTGCCCCAGCCTTGATGCTCAGCGGTGAGCCGGTTTTGGGTGTCGTATTCGTAGGCCAGAAACCAGTGGCTATCGTCGACGGTTAGGAGGTTGCCTTGGCGGTCGTAGGCATAGTCAACAACGCTGCTGTTGGGAAGGGTCTTTCGTACGAGTCGCCCGGCGTGATCACGCTCGTAGCAGGTGACGAGCTGACTGCCGTCATCGCCGTATTCAGTCTTTTCTTGCAGGTTGCCGTTGAGGTCGTAAACGTAGGCGGTGCGTTGGCCGTCGAAGCCGGTTTCCTGCTGGATCAGGCCATTAGGGTGATATTGCAGTGCATAGACTTCGCCGACTTCGTTTTCAATTTCGGTCAGCAATAACCGAACGTTGTCGTAGCGGTATTTGACCTGGGTGCCGTCAGCGTTAATGCGACGGCTGATCAGGTGCAAACCATCTGCATATTCGTAGCTGGTCACGCGCCCGAGTTCATCCCGCTCAGCCGTGATCTTTCCGTAAGGGTTGTAGCTGTATTCCCTACAGGCCCCACCAGGCAGCACCACACGCATCAACCGCCCAACGCCATCCCACTGATACTGGGTCAGCGCGCCGTGCTCATCCTCCCGAGCAACCTGCCGCCCAACGTCGTCATAGCGATAACGCTTGATGCCACCATTCGGCAATTGCTCCTCAAGCAACTGCCCACGCTCATTCCACACCAGCCGTTGGCTACTGTGATCGGGATACCAAACCCCAATCAGTTGTCCGTGCTTGTTGTAGGTGTAATCGGTGATATGGCCATCAGGATCAATCTTGCGGGTGACATCGCCTTGGTCATTACGCTCGTATTTCCAGACGGCTTCGCCACGCCGCACAACCCGTACGAAACCGTTGTCATGTTCGTAGGTCGTTGGCTCATCGTCCCCGGGAAACAACGCCACCAAGCGTCCAGCTTCGTCGTACTGATACGCCGTCACCGCTCCCAGCGGGTTCTGTTCAACCGTTAACCGGCCTTTTTCGTCGTAGGACTTAAAGTGCTCAGCACCATCCGGATCTACCCGCTGCACCAGCCGCGCCCGCTGGTCATGCACGTAAACTTCCTGGCTGCCATCGGCGTTAAACACCGTGACGCGCCCGTTGTCATCCCAGGCATACCGCGTGTCCATTTGCGAAAAACTGGCCCAATGCCGGACACATCGCGCCGCCTTGCCGGACCGTTCCCACTCCCAGAAGAAACTCGCGCCACCAGCCAGACCACGTTCAAGAATGACGTGCTGCTCGTCGTACCGGTAACTCTCACTTTCGCCGACGGCATTGGTCGCCGAAACCAATCGTCCAAGTTCGTCATAGGTGTAGGAAACAACACTTTGCTCGGTAACCCAGACGTAGGGTTCATAACCCTTTGCCCGTTGAATTTGGTAGTCCACCGAAACGATGCGGTCCGACGAGTACCGCAAAAAAACGAGCGTCCGACCCCGTTAGACACCCGCTCGATACGCCCCAAATAGTCCCGGGAAATACGCAGCCGATTGCCGTAGGCATCGCTGATTGCCGTCAGCGAACCCTTGACGAAGTGGTAGAAACGCGACGATTGAGCCAGCACCAACTCATCCGGCAAATCGCCCAGATAAATCGCCGCCTCTGCCAAGCTATTGGTGATCGCAGGCCTAGCAGAAGAGGGCAAGGGCAGGGTGGTGGAGCGATTCTCATGATCCGTCCACACCACCGAATCGCCCGCAACTTCCAACCGATGCGCCAGTGAATGACTCCAGCCGAACCCCAACCCGCAATCCACTTCCACCGCACTGGTGCGATACAACCGAGTCCACTCAAACGGCAAAATCCCGTCCAGCGCACCATCGGTCAGGGTGAGCAATTCCTCCCCGGTCACCATCGACACCGGACAGCCATTAGTGGCTGTTTTATCCGCACTCGAAGCGGCATCCCCGTTCGGGTTCTTTCCAGAAACGGGCACGTCATCCATAGGCTCGTGCGGAACCAGCGTCGTCTTCGGTTTGCCCTTGTCCCGAGCCATCGCCACCGGGTTTGAAATCAGCTGCTCTCCCGCCTTCAATGGCACCGCCGGAATCGTTTTGATCGGTCTCGCCGGACCACTCAACAACAGGGGCTTTACCGCATCGGCATGCGAGGCCAAATGCGGCGACACCAGTTGCTCGGACAGTAACGTCAACAGTTGCCGCGCTCGACTGGATTTGATATGGCCCAGCACTTGCGTGCCCAGGCGAATTCGCACGCCCATGCCCCGCGTCGCCCAGATCAGAAGCAGGTTGATCAACACTTCGCCGGTGATTTCACCAACCACTTCGTACATCTGTGGCGGCGGTAGCATGCGCAACCAGGCGACCATGGCGGACAGGTAGATAAACATCAGCGGCTCATCACTGAGCACCAACAGGCCATTGGCGATCGCGTCTTTGCCCAGTTTCAATAGCGCATCAAGTTCGGCCTGGGAGATGTACTGCAGCAATTTCTCGCTGTTGGCCTTGAGGTCCGCCAACAGGTCATACAGCTGCGTGACGTTGTCCCAGAGGTTGTAGAGCGCCTTGGCGATCCCGCTTGAAAACGCGACGCCCTGCATCGCGCTACGTGCCAAAGGCGTGGCGCGGGCAAAGTCCTTCCATAGCGGCTTGAACGTTTCGCTCCATTCATCGCGCAGATGAACATTCAGGCCATTGATCACCGACTGATAAGACGCATACAGCGCCTTGACGTGATCTTTGGAAACGTTGGGATAGAAAGTGATTTGGTAACGCTGGTCGCGGGTGCAGTCCTTGACTTCAAGGATGCCGCTGGGACCAATGACGTGATGGATCGGTTCTCCGATGGGGCGGCCGTCGGGCGCAATACCTTGGAGCATTACGGGAGTGTTGCCGATGGGCACGAACCGCGTGCTCTCGAACATATGCACCAGGGTCAATGATCCCTGGGCCTTGCAAACAGCGACTGTACGACTGGGTCTTTGGGAGGAGGCTGGGGCTACAAGCGAGACTTCATCGCCGACCTTGAATACCTGCTCCACTTCAAGCGCACCAAGGCTCCAGAAACTTTCGGCCCACGCGTCGAAGTCATTCAGGCATGCGCGGAAATCGCGCAAGACGGTTTCAACGTCCGGCTTGCTGGCATCCATGGGGGCCAGGACCAGCCTGGCAATCACCGGGATCAAGGCGCTGCCCTGTTGTGCTGGGCATCGATAGAGAAGTGCATCGGCGGTCCCTCGCGCTGGTTGGTCAGGCGAGAGACTTTGGAGAGGTATGTAAGGAAAAGAAGTCGGCGTTATTCGCCAGCAACGCTAGGAAGTTTCGCCAAAACCTCGAGTAAATCGAGGTTTGGATGTGGGCGCAGGATTACATGTGGAACAGTCCTACAGCTTCAACTGCCCAATCGCTTTGCTCAACTCCCCAGCCAAGGTGGCCAGTTGGTTGCTGGTCGTTGCCGAATCCACCGTTTGCTGCACGGTGTTTTCGGTCACATCACGAATGCTCACTACCGCGCGGTTCATCTCTTCGGCGACGTGGCTTTGTTGTTCTGCGGCGACGGCGATTTGGGTGTTGCTCTCGCGCATTTGGGCCACAGCGCCGGTAATTTCTGCCAGTGCGATGCCGGCCTCTTGGGCTTGTTGTACGCAGTCGTCAGCCTTGAACGAGCTTTCCTGCATGAAGTCCACCGCGTCGCGGGTGCCGGCTTGCAGCGCCGAGACCATGCGGGTGATTTCGTCGGTGGAGTTTTGCACGCGCTTGGCAAGGTTGCGCACCTCGTCGGCAACCACGGCGAAACCACGGCCCATTTCCCCGGCGCGGGCGGCTTCGATGGCAGCGTTAAGGGCGAGCAGGTTGGTCTGTTCGGCGATGCTGTGGATCACACTGACCACGCCGTTGATTTTCTGGCTGTCCTCGGCGAGTTTCTGGATCATCTCGGCGGTCTGCTGCACACCGGTGGACAGGCCGGCGATTGAGCGCTGCACGCGGGTCACCACTTCCTGGCCGCTGCCGGCGAGAGTGTCGGCGGTCTGGGACAGGTCACGGGTGGCACCTGCATGTTGGGCGATGTGGTAGACGGTGGCGGTCATCTCGTTGATGGCAGTGGCGGCCTGGTCGGTTTCACTCTGCTGGCCAAGCATGCCGTGCTGCACCTCGTTCATGCTGCTGGCCAGCCGCGCGGCGCCGTCGTCCAGTTGCTGGGCGGTACGCGCCACGGTGTTGACCACGCGCTGGTAGCCAGCCTGCATGGCGTTGAAAGCGCTGGCCATCTGGCCGACCTCATCCTTGCACGCCAACGGCACGCGGGCTGAGAGGTCGCCGGTTTTCTCGACGTGCAGCATCACGTCCTTGAGGGTGTTGAGTTGGCTGAGCAGAAAGCGAATCAGCAATTGTGAGGCGCCAAGCATGGCCAGCATCAGAATCGCCACAGCCACCGCGTAATTGGCAAAACGCTCGCCGAACACCTGGCTCAGGCTGGGCGCGTAGGCCAGTACGGCGACCTGCTGGCCGTCGTTCCGGACGATCACGTCGGCGCCCATCAGTGGGTTTTCGCCGAATAACGGCATGCGATTAAGTTCGACCCAGCCATTGGCGCTATTAAGCGCCGATAGATCCTGGTCGGCCAGTTGTGGGACTTGACCGCGCGGGAACGTCAGCCAGTGCTCGCCTTTGGGCAATGCCTTGTCGGCGGGCCAGGCACTGAGCAAACGTGCTTGGGCCTGCGCCGAGGCTTGTGACGCATCGCTGCGCGCCTGTTGTTCAAGCTGCACGGCGTACAGCACCAGCAGCAGGGTGGTGATGAAAGCGACCGCGTTGACGGCCCAGAATTTGTACTTCAGCGAGATATTGCTAAGCCAGGCACCCATGGAAGGTTTTCTCTGATAGCGGAAACAGCATTGGCAAGGTGCCATTATTGTGCCGCTACTCAGAAAAACGATTTTGACATGGGTCAATGCGCCGCATTAATCCACCGCAGGCAACCCGAAAAACGCGCGTGCGCAGGCGGTACTGTGTTGGGCTAGGTCTTCCACGCTTTCGTTACGATGCAAGGCCACTTCGCGCAGCACCTCGGGCAAGTACGCCGGTTCGTTACGGCCATTCTTCGGCTTGGGACGTAAGGTGCGCGGCAGCAGGTAGGGCGCATCGCTCTCCAGCATCAGACGGCCTCGGGGGATTTCGCTGACCAATGGGTGCAGATGCGTCCCACGGCGTTCGTCGCAGATCCAACCGGTGATGCCAATGTGCAAGTCGAGGTCGAGATAGCTGAACAGCGCCTGCTGCTCGCCGGTGAAGCAATGCACGACGGCGGCGGTGAGGTGGTCTCGATAGTCCTTGAGAATCTCCACCAAGCGCTGGTTGGCGTCGCGCTCATGCAGAAATACCGGGAGTTTGAGTTCGACGGCCAAGGCCAGGTGTTCTTCGAGGACTTTTTTCCTGCTGGGGGCGTGGCGAGAAATCCCGATTGAAATCCAGCCCGCATTCACCTACCGCACGCACGCGGCGTTCATTGAGCAAACCACGCAAGCGTAGGGCGCTCTCACCGTTCCAGTCACTCGCAGAGTGGGGGTGGATACCGGCGGTGCTGAACAGGCGTTGGCCGCTTTCATCGAGTGTTACGCAGAGTTCCAGGGCCTGTTCGCTGCCCTCGACACTGGTGCCGGTGAGCACTAATTGTTGTACGCCGGCGGCATAGGCACGATCGAGAACGGCTTGGTGCCTCTCGTCGAAACTGGGGTTGGTCAGGTTGACGCCGATATCAATGAGTTGCATGGTGCTACCTCCGCCTGCGGTCGGAAAGCATATCAGAGCTGTAGATTTATAAGAAAATCTAAGAACTACAACGAGTTATAGCTGTCTTTGAACGTCGCAAGTGACATTGTGGTTGGTCTAATCCCTTTCCCTGTGCCACCGTTGCGCGCCTTGCCAGCGCATAAAGCGCTCTGTTTCTGACATCCAGCACCTCGTTTTTCGCGAGCGCGTTGGCCAGTATTCTTTCCGGAGAGCGGATGATCCGACCCTCGGCGTTGCTTATGTTGTGCCTGACGTTACTGCTGCCCATGGCGGCGGTTGCGCGTCTGGACGGGCCGCTGGAAGTGACCAAGCCCGGCAAGGTCCGAGACCTGGCGGAAATCCGCTCTAGTCGCACCCTGCGTGTGCTGGTCAACCAGAGCCGCAACAGTTCCGGTGAAGTGCAGGGCCAGGCCATCGGGGTCGAATACCACCGCCTGCGCGCTTTCGAGCAATACCTCAATGGCCATGCCCGGGATGGCCAGGAGATCAACCTCAAGATCATTCCCAAGGCCAAGGATCAACTGCTTGGCGCGTTGGCGCGTGGCGAAGGCGATTTGGTGGCCCCGGGTGAGTTGCTGGATGTGAAGGCCTCGCACAAGATCAGCACCAGCGACCCGATTGTCAGCGATGTGCCGTTGTGGCTGGTGGGCGTAAAAGGCGAGCGGCGGTTTACCAAGCTGGAACAACTCTCCGGGCGTACTTTGGCGCTGACCACTGGCAGTGCGGCAGCGGATGCCATCAGCCAAGTCAACCAAAAGCTGGCCCTGCACAAGCAGCCGCCGGTGAAGGTTGAGTGGGTCGACCCGACCCTGGCGGTGGAGGATGTGCTGGAGATGGTCCAGGCAGGCATTTTCCACCTGACCATTGTCGAAAAGCCGATTGCCGAACGCTGGGCGAAGATCCTGCCCAAATTGCGTTTCGACAAACAAGTGGCCATCAACGAACCCGGTGATGAATATTGGTTTGTGCGCCAGGATGCGTCGATGCTGCGGGCGAGCATTGACCGATTTCTCAAGACCTACCGAACGCCATCCGACCAGGATGTGGCGTTCCAGCGTATCTATCGACGTCTCTATCAAGTGCGCAACCCACTGGCTCGCGTCGACCGCCAACGCCTGGAAAAGCTGCGGCCGATCCTGCAGAAGCACGCTCGCGATCAGGGCATGGACTGGCTGAACTTGGCCGCGCTGGCCTTCAAGGAGTCGGCGCTTGACCCTGGCGCGCGCAATAGCGGTGGCCCTACGGGCCTGATGCAGATCACCCCCTCTGCGGCGCAGCGAGTGGGCGTCAACAACATCGAGACGCTCGACAGCAACGTGCAGGCCGGCGCGCGTTACTTGGCAATGATCCGCCGCAAGTTCTTCGCCAGTCCCAAACTCAATGAACGAGAGCGCATGGCCTTTGTGCTGGCCGCTTACAACATGGGGCCGGAGCGTGTGCAGGGCATGCGCACCGAGGCCAAGCGCCGGGGGCTGAACCCCAACCAGTGGTTCTTCCAGGTTGAGCGTATTGCCATGGAGCAGGTGGGGATGGGCGGCGTCAGCTATGTTAATAGCGTCAACAAGTATTACTTGGCGTTCGATCGGGAGCGGGAGTCCCTGGAGCCGCCAGCGCCAAAAATTGCCTCACGCAAATAATCGATTTTATCGATGTTAATTAGGCATTTTTTCGGCTTTTATCATTCTTTAATCTGATTAATATAGCGGCCAACCAACCCCTACTTTGAAAAGGATTATCACCATGAGCCCACTGATCAAAAGCATCCTGTCTACCCGCGCCGGTTACGGCCTGACCATTCTGCGCATTGTGGTGGGCATCATCTTTGCTGCCCACGGTTCGCAAAAACTGTTTGGCTGGTTTGGCGGCTACGGCCTGGCGGGCACTGCCCAGTGGATGGAGAGCATTGGCTTGGCTCCGGGTACCTTGATGGCGTTGTTGTCCGGTGGTACCGAGTTTTTGCCGGCCTGGCACTGATCATCGGTTTGCTGGCCCGTCCTGCGGCATTGGGCTTGACCATCCTGTCGCTGGTGGCGATTTTCTCGGTGCATATCCATAACGGGCTGTTCATGGCCAACAACGGTTATGAATTCGCACTGGCGTTGTTGGGCGGCGCGCTGGCGGTACTGCTGGAAGGCGCAGGCAAACTCTCTGCCGACCGCGCCATCGCCAACTGATCTGCCTGCAAACCCTCAAGAGGCCCGCCATGTGCGGGCTTTTTGCTGCTCGGGATTCTTGACACCGCACTATGGGCTTCTCTAGGATGCCGCTCATGCGCCGATTTAAACAGCTAATTGCGGGCGCCATGGGTGACCGTTTCCGGTCCCGACAGAAGCGATCTCCTTGCTTCGAAATTCCGCTAAAGCGCTGGTTCGGTGTTGCCTCTCACCTGCCCGCAGACTTTTGAGGCAGAGACTCGACACGATGAATGCACTACGCCCCCTGATTCGCCTGGCTCCGATCACTGCGGACCTCACTCAACGCAATCCTAAAATCCTCCTCGGCGGCAAGCACCAACCTACGCTGTTGCGTTATCTTGATGGTTGGCCGCGACGTACCGGGCGGCCTTCGGCGTTCCTTATCCAGTTTGTTGAGGACGGCGACTCCCTTGCGCGATTTGCCAGCAACAGTTTCGACCTCGCTGTTATCCAGGCTCCCAGCGCAAGCAATGCTGATGAGGTGATCTGCCAATTGACGCGCATTGCCCGGCAAGGGTTGATTGCGCGCCGTTGATGCCTCAATAAAACGCAGCGTGTGGTATTTCGCGGCGACGACGGTTCCACAGGTATAAAACCCAGGCAACCAGGCCCAACAGGGCTGGAACCGGCACGATAATCAACAATTTCAGGTTTCGCTCCAGGCGATGCACGGAGGCGTAGGCTTGGGTTTTCAGTGCATGCAGTTCCATTGGTAGGCGCAACCGCTCCTTGTTTAGCGCTTGCAATTGGGTATTGGTGTCGACAGGTTCAGTACCGAGAGCGGTGGCTGATGTGTTCAAGCGTTGCCATTCCTTTTCAGTGTGCGCCAGTTGCCGTACCAGCTCATTGGCCTGGGTTTGGTAGGCGTTTTCAGCAGCTTTGCGCCTTGCTTCCAGCACTTGCAGTGAGCTGTTGGCGTCCGTGCGTGTGCGAATGCTTGATAGTTCATCGGGGGCGGCCAGGTTATCCAATGTATTCAGTACGAACAGGTTGTTACTGTTGTTGGCCGAACTGTCTGGGTCTTCGCTGAGCAAATCCGTGTCGGCCACGACCACTACATGAATCTGCATCGCTTGTTGCAACCCTGGCAACTGTTCACCGACACCGTCAGGAAACGCCGAATAGGCGGGCCCCTCAATACGGGCGGCGATGACATGCCGTTCGCCGCGTAGGGGGACTTCACTGTCCGGTTCGTCGGCTCCCACAAGTACGGATTGCTCCGAGCTTTGCAGCAGTGGGGTGAAGCGAGTCTGGCTCTTAACCGTGGGAGTGAGGGCGCCACTGTTAGATACCGTCACAGAATCGAGTTTCCAAGTGCTGACATCGTTCGTGGTCATTGCCCTGCGTGGCAACGTTAACGTCGTCAGAGGGTGTTCCGGTAAGGCGTAGGTACTGTCGATGAGTACCTTGTCACTCTGCATATTGACGCCCCAACTAGTGAGCATTCCATCCAGGGGAGAGGGGGAGGATGTCTTTTTGAAGTTTGTTCGCTCAGCGGTTCGATGAACATCAACAACTTGCCTCCACCAAGCACGAATTGGTCAACTGCATACAGGGTTTGTTCCGACAGCCTGCGAGGATGCACAAGCATCAGCGTTTTGATTCGTGACGGCACGTGATCCGCACTCGGCTCTAGTTCCATCAGGTCGAAATGTCGGTGTAATTCCCGACGCAACGGCTCGATCGCTTCCTGTGCTTGCCCCCCTGAGAGCAGTCCGACAACGGGTGGACCGGGGCGGAGCAATTGGGTGATCAGGTGGCTGATTTCATATTCCAATAGGGGCTCTCTGTCCGGACTGAATGATTCTATACGCTGTGCAGTCAGGCCATCGCGAGTACCTATAAGCCCCAGAAATCCATGTTTATTGTCCAGACCATATAAGCCGGCTTTATAGGCATCTTCTGAAAAGTGAGCGGGATTGATGATGCGCAGATTGATCATGCCGTTCGCTGATTTTTCGAATGCCTTGAGTTTTTCTTCAACACGCTTTCCGTAGTGCTTCTGCTTGGGGGGAGTGCGTGAGTGGAAGTAGTAAAAGTCCAGTGGCGCCTCGAGCGAGGAAAGCAGCTGCAGTACGGCTGGCGACAACGTGTGGTTTTTTTGCTGTGAGAGATCCCAGCGTAGATCGGGAAGTTTGAATACCCAAACCAGATTAAATGCCAGGAAAAGCAAGAGTATGACGATGAACGTTATGCCTGTACGCAAAGCGGATTGCATCGGGGAACGACCTTATCAGCTGTACTTGTAGTTGAGTAATAGGATCGTCGCGGCAAGGAAAGCGATGATCATGCTGATGAAAAACAAACAGTCGTGGAGGATAAATGCGCCGTGGTTGATCATAGCAAAGCGTAAAGACGGGCTAAGGGTCGTTAAACTGTCGATGATCCAAAGCGGAGCTTGTTGTTCAAGGGCATCAAGAAGGGTCGCTAAACTGCTGGCTGCCAGTAGTAAGCTCAACGTCAATAGAAAAACAACTAAACGTTGGTGCGCGAGTGCGCAAATGAAGCATCCGACAGAAAGATAACTGCCGGCCAATAGCCAACTGGCCATGAACTGGGAGGCAATGATCATGTTGTCTGGTGTGCCGAGTACATTGATAACAACGACAAGAGGGAGTGTCAGTAATAAGGCCACGCCAGAAACGATCCAGGCAGCTAGGAACTTACCGATAACGAGTTCCCCACGGGTCAGCGGTAGCGTGGCCATAAAGTCGACGAAACTATCAGTGTGCTCAGTCGCCCAAAGCTGGGTTGAAAGCGTGGGGATTAATAACAGATATAGCCATGGGTGTAACTGGAAAAAAATGTGCAGGTCGCTACTGTTATTTTCCAACAACTGGCTGGCGTGGAGTCCGAGTACTGCGGACAACACCAGAAATATGACAACGCTCACGTAGGTGGCCGGTGCAGATAAATAACTGGAAAGTTGGCGCCTGAATACAACTAGCAGTGCGTTCAAAGGGGCGCCTCTTGACTGAGTTGGTGAACGACGTCGTTCAGGCGGCCAGGTTCCAGTTTCAATGAGTTAACCTGCCAATGCCGATTGGCAATCAGTGCACTGATAGAGGGGAAAATGCTGTGGCCCGGCATAGCCAGTACCGTCACCGTATCTGGGTGGTGATGGTCCTCTTCGATACCCGCAACACCAGGAAGTACGGCAAGGGCCAATAGATCCAGAGGGGATTGCGACGTCAGGGTGACGGCCTGGAAGTGCCTGGAACTGCGCAATAAATCGGTTATCGAGGCATCTTCCACCAGACGGCCTCCTCCTACGATAAGGCCGCGAGTGCAGGTGTGCACCAGCGCTTCGCAATCGCGCGTGGCAATAATAACCGTCATCTCTTCGGTCAATGATTGGATAAGCGCGTTGATCTTGTTGTATTGGTGTGAAGCCAGGCCCTCAAAGGGTTCGTCCAGCAGCAGTACGGCAGGGTCATGCAGGATGGCCTGTGCGATTGCAACTTTGCGTTTCAAACCAGAAGGAAGTGCGCTTATCGGGTATTTGAGCAAGGGTGAAAGTTCAAGCCTTACGATAGCCTTATCTAACCGTTTGCGTTTATCGGCGCCGCTAAATCCGCGAAGAGCAGCAACAAAACTTAACAAGCTACTAACTGATAGCGTGGGGTGGCCGAACGTAGAGGGTTGATAGCCGACGATTTGGCAAGCTTGCCGAACATGTTTCTGAGTGTCGAAGCCGAAAATATTTACATGCCCGCTAGAGGGATCTGTTGAACCAGCGATTATCTTGAAAAGCGTGGTTTTAGCTGTTGCGTCTGCGCCAAACAATCCAAGGCATTCTTGGCGTTTTGCAGAAAAAGAAAAATCACGAATGACGTTGTTTTTACCATATTTTTTTGTGATGTTGCTTATCTCGATCATTGTGCTGTTCTTCTAGTTTAGTTTGTCAGTATGTTCGGATAAACAAGTGTCTAGGTGGCGATGTGTTGGGATTTTGATATGAAAAATGGTACGTGCAATGTTGTTTTTTGGAAATGCTGAGCTAGCTTATTAAGATAAGTCCTACGGAGGGGTTTATAGCGCGTGAAAATGATCGATATATGATTGGTGTGTGTGGTTGTGGGTGTGTTTAAGCTTGGTTTAATAGTTGTTTAATTGCCGCGAGGCCTGATTCCTATGATGCTGTTACGTACACTTGTCCTTGAACGCGCCGGTGAAGATGCTCCGCTTAACGGGGCATTGCTCTGTGGCTTTGCGGTTCCTCAAATAACCTCAAATTTTCTTGTATACAGTCTCGATGAAGAGACAGAGCCAGGAAATGCCAGAGTCTATGTTGCAGCGTTACGTAAGAAACTCGAACGTTACTTTTTGAGTGGTGTAGGGGCTCAGGAAGAACTGCAAATAGCGATGCAGGTATTCAAGCAGATACTAATGCTGGCGGCTGCGGGCGCTAAACCTGTGAGCGCCGCTGATACCCAGATCCCCTACCATTTTGTCGATTTGAAAGGCTGTAAATTGCCGCCAGCCAGACCCGAGGATCATCATTCGGTAATCATCAAAAAAGCCTTGGTGATGAAGGTTATTACCTTGGGAGCGTCGGCACCGGCGTCCGCAGCTATTGAAAGCGCAACGTTGATCGTCCCGTCCATTCGGTTTTCTTCCCAGATGGTCTCGCCACCCAAAGTGGTAAAGCCCCAGGCAGAAACCCAACTGCCCTTACTGGAGCAATTGGCTGAGCCGCAGAAACTGTCCCCGGTAGCCTCGGCGGTGGAGGAGACGGAACCTTTCGCGTTCCCTTTGAATGAGCCGCCAATTCTGGACGCGCCAACCGAACACACTTCATTGTTTGAGGTCGACAGTACCTTGACCAGCCTTGCACGTGTCGCCCAGGAACTGACCGCGCAGAAAACAGCGGTGCTCGAGCAGCAGGAAGCACTCGACAAATGGCAGAGCCAATTGCAACGGGGCCAGGCTCAGCTTGATCAGGAGCGCCAGGAACTGGTCAATCGAACCCTGGAAAGGAAGCAACCCTGCAGTTGCGGGCTCAAGTCTTGGAGAGTCGTGAAGCGCAGTTGGCAGGTGCTTTCACCACTCAGCTACAGGAGCAAGAGCGAATGAACGAGCTTGCCTCGGCTCTTGAAAAGCGGGTAGCGCAGGCCTACAGCCAAGAGTTGATGGTGCGCCAGAGAAGCGAAAAGTTGGCCGCCATGTTGGCGCTTTTATCAGGGGGGCGGCAGAACCTGCAAGCAATGTTGCTTGAGTTTGACCAGGCGCTGGAGGGGTTGGGTAAGCGTGATGATTACGTCATCCCGGGGTCTTGATGTGAAGCAAACTGTCCGTTGTCCTAGCTACTTTCTCATGTTCATTTATGATCCTTCTATGTTCGTCAGCGCCAGGCCTTGAGGTCCTGGCGTATTGGATCCAATGGGCATTTCCTGGGGATACACGCGTTTGAGTACCAAGCTGATTACTAAAGAGGGTCATGAGGCGCTGAAGAAAGAGTTGGATTACTTGTGGCGAGAGAAACGCCCGGACACCACGCGCAAGGTGACATGGGCAGCCTCCCTGGGTGATCGGAGCGAAAACGCAGACTATCAGTACAACAAGAAGCTGTTGCGTGAGATTGACCGCCGCGTGCGTTACCTGCGCAAGCGCCTAGAGGACATGCGCGTAGTCGAGTACATGCCCGAGCAGGAAGGCAAAGTTTTTTCGGTGCCTGGGTCGACATAGAAAACGAGCAGGGCGAGACCAAGCGTTTTCGAATCGTAGGGTATGACGAGATCTATGATCGGATGGATTACATCTCCATCGATTCACCGATGGCCCGTGCGCTGTTGCGCAAGGAAGTGGACGATGAGGCCATCGTTCAGACCCCTGGTGGCGAAGTGTGCTGGTGGATCACCGGTATCGAGTACGTGAAGTAGTAATGCGGGCCCGCACCCAGTGAAGAGTGCGGGCCTGCGTCGTTTTAGCCTTCGCGTAGTACGGTGAGCGGGCTGGCATTGAGTGCGCGGCGCGTTCCGAACACCCCGGCTCCACCGATCAGCACCGCGCCGATGATCGGCAGCAGTAGCAACCACGGGTGAGGGTGCCAGGCCAAGTCAAACGCATAACGGTAAAGCACAAAGGTCACCAGCTCTGTTCCAAGTGCTGCGAGTAACCCACTGACGGCACCCAGCAAACCGAACTCGATGCGCCTGGCCTTGACCAGCAGCTTGCGTTCGGCACCCAGTGCACGCAGCAGTGCGCCTTGGCGTATGCGTTCATCCAAGGTGGCTTGCAGCCCGGAGAACAGCACCGCCATCCCTGCCGCCAGCACGAACAACAGCACGTACTCCACCGCTAGCGTCACTTGGGCGAGGATGCTGCGCAACTGCTCCAGCAGCGCCTCGACCTGCAGGATGGTCACCGCCGGGAACGCGCGCGACAGGTCGACGATCTGCTGGTCATGGCCAGGAGCCAGGTAGAAGCTGGTCAGGTAGGTCGCCGGCAGGTCCTTCAACGTGCCCGGTTGGAAGATCATGAAGAAGTTGGGTTGGAAGTTATCCCAGTTGATAGTTCGCAGGCTGGTGACCCGCGCTTCACGGTTTTCCCCTCCCACTGTAAACACGAGGTGGTCGTTGAGCTTGAGCTTGAGGCTTTCCGCGACCTTGGCCTCTACCGAAACGCCAGGCACCTCATCGGCCGGTTGCTGTGACCACCACGAGCCCGCTGTCAGGACATTGCCTGGCGGCAGGTCGGCGGCCCAGGTCAGGCTCAGGTCACGCTGTACCGCGCGGTCGCCGCTGGAGTCCTTGCTGACAATCTCCTGCACCGGCTCGCCATTGATGCTGATCAACCGGCCCGGCACCACCGGATACAGTGGCGCGGACTGTGCCTGCAGTTCCAGCAGTCGGCTGCCAAAGGCTTCCTTGTCGGCTGGCAGGATGTTCAGGGCGAAATAGTTGGGTGCATCCTTGGGTAGCTGGTTTTGCCAGGTGTCGAGCAGTTCGCCACGCAGCAGTGCAATCAAGCCCATGGACAGCAGAATCAAGCCAAACGCCAGTGACTGCCCGGCGGCCGCCAACGGATGGCGCAGCAATTGACCCAGCCCCAGTCGCCAAGGCAGGGATGCGCGGGCCAGTAGGCGTCGCAAGCTTTGCAGCAATAGCAGGAGCAAGCCACCGAGGATCAGCGCCGCTACAACACCACCGCCGAGTAGGGCGAAGGTGAGCAGCAAGTCGAGGCTCAGACGCCACATGATCAGGCCCAAGGCGAACAGCGCCGCACCATAGACCATCCAGGTGCTGGAAGGGATTGGCAGCAGGTCGCGCCGCAGTACTCGCAGGGGCGGTACGCGGCCCAAGGCTGCCAATGGCGGCAAGGCGAAGCCGGCGAGGGCGACCAGGCCAGTGCCGATTCCTGCAACCGCCGGCAGCAGACCGCCGGGTGGTACGTCTGCCGGTAAAAGGTCGTGCAGGAAGTAGAACAAGCCAAATTGCGCTAGCCATCCCAGTAGGGCGCCGGCCAAGCTTGCCAACAGGCCCAGTACGCTCAATTGCAGGCTAAACAGCAACATGGCTTCGCGTCGTGACAGCCCCAGGCATCGCAGCAGTGCACTTGCATCGAAACGGCGGGTCGCGAAGCGGTTGGCGGACAATGCCACGGCCACGCCAGCCAGCAGCACCGCAACGAGACTGGCCATGTTCAGGTAGCGCTCGGCCTTGCCCAGGGCGCCGCCGATCTGCTGGTTGCCATCACGGGAGTCCTGCAGGCGCTGGTTGGCGGCGAGCCCGGGTTTGACCAGGTCTCGGTAGGTTTGCAGCACCGTACTGCCTTGGGGGCCACGCCACAGTTCGCGGTAACTGACGCGGCTACCGGGCTGGACGACGCCAGTAGCGTCCAGGTCCGCCAGGTTGATCATCACCCGGGGCGTAAGGCTGTAAAAGTTGCCCGCGCGGTCCGGCTCATAAGTGAGGATGCGGGCCAGGCGCAGGGTTTTCATACCCACGTCGATGCTGTCGCCTACCTTGAGATCCAGTGCCGTCAGCAGCCGTGCCTCTACCCAGGCTTCGCCGGGTTTTGGCCCGCCCCCTGGCGTTTCATCTCCAAAAGGTGCGGCGGAGCTTTTCAGCTCGCCGCGCAGCGGGTACTGCTCGTTGACCGCCTTGATGCTGGAGAGCTGGATGCCGTTATCGGTGGCAATGACGCTGGAGAACTCCACCACGCGGGCGTGATCCAGGCCCAGTTCGGTGCCGGATTTGATTTGCTCGGGCCGGGCAGGCGAGCTGCCTTCGAGCACCAGGTCGGCGCCCAGGAACTCGGTGGCGCGCAACAACATGGCACCGTTGAGGCGTGCCCCGAAGTACCAATGGCGGTGCTGGCGGCCACCGCCACCAGCAGGGCGAAGAACAGCACGCGCAACTCACCGGCGCGGGCATCGCGCAGCAATTGGCGCATGGCAAGACTGAACAGGCGCAACAGCGGCAAACGTGCCATCAAGGCTCCAGGGGCGCGACCATCAGGCCGGCTTCAAGGCGGATCAGGCGTCGGCAACGATGGGCCAGGCGCTCGTCGTGGGTGACCAGTACCAGGGTCGTGCCGCTCTCTTTATTGAGTTCGAACAGCAGATCGCTGATGCGCTCGCCGGTGTGGCTGTCCAGGTTGCCGGTAGGTTCATCGGCAAATAGCACGTCCGGCTCGGCAGCGAAGGCGCGGGCAATGGCCACCCGTTGTTGTTCGCCACCCGACAGTTGGCGTGGTGAGTGGGTGAGGCGTTTGCCCAGGCCCACGCGTTCCAGCAGGTGCCGGGCGCGTTCGCGGGCGTCTTTGCGACCGTCCAGTTCCAGGGGCAGCATGACGTTTTCCAATGCATTGAGGCTGTCGAGCAGTTGGAATGATTGGAACACGAAGCCTACGTGCTCGGCCCGGATGCGAGCGCGCTGGTCTTCGTCGAGGCTGCTCAAGGCTTGCCCGGCGAGGGTGACTTCGCCGCTGCTGGGCAGATCGAGGCCGGCCAGCAGGCCGAGGAGGGTGGATTTGCCGGAACCGGAGCTGCCGACGATAGCCAGGCTATCGCCCTTGTTCAGTTCCAGGCTCAGTTCGTGCAGGATAGTCAGTTCACCTTCCGCGCTGGGAACCACTTTGCTAAGGTTCCGCGCGGTGAGAATGCTGCGCCCATGGAGAATCCGATGCGAATGTGGTTTTTGAGTGCTGGCCTGGCCTTGATGTGCATGGCCCAGAACGCAGCGGCGGGTACAGTCCTGATCGTTGGCGATAGTATCAGTGCCGGTTTCGGCCTGGATACCAGCAAAGGATGGGTCGCGCTGCTGGAGCAACGGCTCAAGAGCGAAGGTTTCGACGATAAAGTGGTCAATGCATCCATCAGTGGCGACACCAGTGCCGGAGGCCTGGCGCGGCTACCTGCGGCGCTTGCAGAGCATAAGCCGCAGTTGGTGATCATCGAGCTGGGCGGCAACGATGGCCTGCGTGGACAACCGCCGGCGCAATTGCAACAAAATCTTGCTTCGATGATTGATCGCTCCAAGGCGATTGGCGCCAAGGTGCTGTTGCTGGGTATGCAATTGCCGCCCAACTACGGTCCGCGCTATACCAACGCATTTGCCGCGGTCTATGGCTCGCTGGCAGAGGAGAAACAAGTGCCGCTGGTGCCGTTTTTCCTCGAGGGTATTGGCGGTCATCCCGAACTGATGCAAGCGGATGGGCTGCACCCGGCGGTCGGCGCCCAGGGCAAGTTGCTGGAAAATGTCTGGCCGACGCTAAAACCGCTGCTATGACGCTTTTCTACCGGCAGGCTTTCGGCTAAGGTGGCGCCCCCCGATTTGGAGCCCCTGATGTCGCGTCCTGCCTGGTCCCTGTTTAACTACCAACTGATCGAGCCGGACGAGCAGCTGGATCTGTTCGCCTGCCAGGAAGTGCGGGTGCATCTGGTGGCGCGTCAGTTGGAACTGGGCGGCTCCATCGATCGCACGTTGTGCGGCACCTTATTGCCTGCACAACCGCGGTGGTCGAGGGTCGATCGTTCGATTTTCCAGGACCAACGTCTGTGCCCCTTGTGCCGGGCGATTCTCGAATCCCAGAAGCGTGGCACCCCGCCGATATGGCCGGAGCTGCGGTTCGAGCTGTAGTGCCCGCTACAAGCTTGCAGCTAGAAGCTTGCTTGACGTATACAATCGTTTTTTACCTACCCGTCGTTCTGCGAAGGATTTTCCGGATGTTGTCGCGCCTTTCCGTCGTCACCTGCTGCCTGTCTCTCGCTGCACTCTGTGCGGCCGGTACTGCATCAGCCTTGCAGTTGCCCTTGCCACCACCAGGTGAAGACATCGTCGGTCAGGTCCAGGTGATCAAGGCCAAGTACGAAGATACCTTTGCCGACCTGGGAACCACCTATGACCTGGGTTACTCCGAGATGGTAGCGGCCAACCCGGGCGTCGATGCCTGGTTGCCGGGGGCGGGTACTGAAATCGTGTTGCCGACGCGGTTTATCCTGCCGCCAGGCCCGCGGGAAGGCATTGTGATCAACCTTGCGGAATACCGGCTCTACTATTACCCCAAGGGCCAGAATGTGGTTTACACCTTCCCGCTGGGGATTGGTCGCGAAGGCTGGGGTTCGCCCATCGCGCATACCAGCATCATCGCGAAGACGCCGAACCCCACCTGGACTCCGCCCGCCTCGATCAAGGCCGAGCACGCCGCCAACGGCGATCCGCTGCCCAACGTGGTGCCCGCAGGCCCGGACAACCCCTTGGGACCGTTCAAGTTCACCCTGGGCACGCCGGGTTACTTGATCCACGGCTCCAACATGAAGTTCGGCATCGGTACGCGCACCAGTCACGGTTGCTTCCGCATGTTCAACAACAACGTGCTGGAAATGGCCAGTATGGTGCCGGTGGGTACGTCGGTGCGCA
This sequence comes from Pseudomonas poae, assembly GCA_004000515.1. Lineage (GTDB taxonomy): Bacteria > Pseudomonadota > Gammaproteobacteria > Pseudomonadales > Pseudomonadaceae > Aquipseudomonas > Aquipseudomonas cremoris. Next base: position 6,744,891 of record CP034537.1, on the reverse strand, counting down.
TCATCAACGATGCCTACAAGTTCGGCAGCAGTGGCGGCAAGGTCTACCTTGAAGCGCATACGCCATTGAATGACGATGGCACGCCGTCTGTGGTCGACAAGCACACAGCGGTGATCAACGCTTTGCTCAAGCGTGAAGACCTGGCCAATAACCTGCGAGTGAACTGGGACCAGGTGCGTGATGTAGTGGCGGCGGAGGATGGCTTGCCGACCGAAATTGGCGTGCCCGGCGGTGCTCCTGTCGCCAGCAGTACGCCGATCGATCTGCAGCAGTAAGCCTGCCTCGATCAATAGCCTGTCTCAGCTCTGCGCTGCTGCGGGCTTTTTATTGCCTGGGGTTGGCAGCGAATCGCGGGCAAAAAAAGCCGACCCATAAATGGATCGGCTTGATAACAATCCCGAGGGATTATTACTTGCGGCTAGCTTTTTCAAGCATACGCAGAGCGCGTTCGTTAGCTTCATCAGCAGTCTGTTGTGCTTTTTGAGCAGCAGCCAGAGCTTCATCAGCTTTACGGTAGGCTTCGTCTGCACGAGCCTGGGAGCGAGCTGCTGCGTCTTCAGTTGCAGTCAGACGAGCTTCGGTTTCTTTGGAGACGCTGCTGCAACCGGTAGCCAGAACTGCGGCCAGAGCCAGAGCAGAGAATTTCAGAACGTTGTTCATCGTGTTCCCCTTCAAGGACTTTCTATTAAATGGCTACTTTCTCAGAGTGAGCTGATAGCCGGCGTACATACTACTCATTACTTGTAGTAAGTAAACTGACGTAGCGCAAGAAGCAAAAAAATTCTCGTGCCGTATCTATTTTGGCTAGTCTTCTGAAGGTTTGTATAAAAACTGTCCAATTTTTTTCAAACAGGCGAAAAATGGATAGAGGCTGAAAGGGCCAGCCTGCATGTGTCGAGCCCTGCAAGTAGATGAAAAATTATATATCCACGCTGACACTTATGCTCAGCTTGGGTTTGCCACATCCTGCATCTTTTGCGCATGTAGAGGTGACTTTAAGAGCGCCTGTTCGTCTCAAGCTTCAACTGCCGGCAATGTTCAGGCTTTCGATCATCGGTTGATCGAGGCCCTTTCTATATCTACCTGCGGCGGGGATGACGAGCGCGCCTTGAGCAATTGCAGGATTGGTGCCTACTATTCCGTACGTGCAGGTATGAGCGCTAAAGGTTTTCTCGTGGTCGAAACCGGCACGGGGTGGCGTAGATGTTCCTTCGCCGGAAAAACATCGGTAAGGTAGGGGTCAGAAACCAAGACCCGCGAGGAGTAGTGATGAGCGAGGCGTTGTCCATCCACCATGACCAGGCTGGTCATCAGTTCGAGACCAATGTGGACGGTCATCGTGCCTATCTGACCTATATGGACCTCGGTAAACAGACCCTGGATATCTATCGGACTTTCGTGCCAAACGCACTGCGGGGTCGTGGTATTGCGGCGGCATTGACCGAGGAAGCCTTGAAGTTTGCCGAAGAGGCGGGCTACACGGTGATTCCGTCCTGCTCCTATGTCGAACGCTACATGGAGCGCCATCAGCGCCATGCGGCGAAGTTGTAACGCGTCAAACCGCACCATGAAAAACGCCGGGCTTAGCCCGGCGTTTTTGTGTGCGCAATATGGCAGGCTCAGCTGCGTTTGCGCTTGGGCAACACGTCCTTGAGCTTGGCATGCATGCTGCGCAACGTATTTTCGGTTGCAGACCAATCGATGCAGGCATCGGTGATCGACACGCCGTACTGCAAGTCAGCCAAGTCTTTAGGAATCGCCTGGCAACCCCAGTTCAAATGACTCTCGACCATCAAGCCGATGATCGACTGGTTGCCTTCCAGAATCTGGTTGGCGACGTTTTCCATCACCAGCGGTTGCAGGGCCGGGTCCTTGTTGGAGTTGGCGTGGCTGCAGTCAACCATGATGTTCGGCTTGATCTTGGCCTTGGTCAGCGCCTGCTCGCACAGCGCAACGCTGACCGAATCGTAGTTGGGCTTGCCGTTGCCGCCACGCAGCACCACATGGCCGTAGGCATTGCCCTTGGTGGTGACGATGGAGACGCCACCTTCCTGGTTGATACCCAGGAAGCGGTGCGGGCTGGAGACCGATTGCAGCGCATTGATCGCTACGGTCAGGCCGCCGTCGGTGCCGTTCTTGAAGCCCACGGCCGACGACAGGCCGGATGCCATTTCGCGGTGAGTCTGGGATTCGGTGGTACGCGCGCCGATGGCCGACCAGCTGATCAGGTCCTGCAGGTACTGCGGGGAGATCGGGTCCAGCGCTTCGGTGGCGGTGGGCAAGCCCATTTCAGCCAGGTCCAGCAGCAGTTGGCGACCGATGTGCAAGCCGTCCTGGATCTTGAACGAGTCGTCCAGGTACGGGTCGTTGATCAAGCCTTTCCAGCCGACGGTGGTGCGCGGTTTTTCGAAATACACGCGCATTACCAGGTACAGGGTGTCCGACACTTCTGCTGCCAGCACCTTGAGGCGCTCGGCATATTCGTGGGCAGCCTTGAGGTCGTGGATCGAGCAAGGCCCGATAACGACGAAGAGGCGGTGATCGGTGCCGTCGAGAATGTCACGGATGACTTCGCGGCCTTTGGTGACGGTCTGCAGGGCAGCGTCGCTCAAAGGGATTTCGCGCTTGAGCTGATCGGGCGTGATCAGGGTCTCGTTGGATTCGACGTTTAGGTCATTGATCGGTAAATCAGCCATCGTGTTACTCGTCAGGGTCACGGGTGCCGGCCGCCAGCGATCCCCGTGCGGCGGAGCACAGCATGATTTGAATGCCGGGGGGAGGAACCTTAGCGCGTAACACGGGCCCGCGACAATGGGCAAAGCCCGCTTTAATCCAGTGCTGGCGCCACAAAGGCCTCATGGGAGAACTCGACCGCATGGCGCGACACCCACTCGCGGGCCAGGGCTTCGAATTGCTCGGGTGTCGGCTCAGCGTCTTCGTGCTGGCGGCAATAGCGCTCTATCCGGCATGCTTGCTCACCCATTCGCGCGCCGAACAGTGCATGTTCGTCGGTAAACGAGACGCCAATTCGGTAGCCGTGTTCCACCTTGCGGCACCAGGCCACATAACCCGGATAACGGGCGCTGGCACCCAGCGAGGGAATGTTCAGGTCAACCGCCGTACCCTGGCGCCAGGCGCGCGGCCAATGGCAGGCGATACCGCCCAGGCCGACAGTGAGCAGGCGTTGGCGGGGAATGGCAGGGGCGGGACGTTGGATTAACTCGACAGCGACATCATCAGGGTGAGGTAAAAAACGACCCATGTACACGGACTCCGAGCACCGTCCTGTTGACGGCGGTGGCAGCAGTATAGTGAAGGAACTGGAATTGACCGACCTGGATATTGACCAGCAATTGCTGGGATTGCCAGGTATTTCGCTGGTGGTGTTCACCAGTGTCGGCTGTTCCAGTTGCCGCTGGGCACGCCAACAGGTACCCGGCTGGACATTGCCGGTGGACCGAGTGTGCTGGGTGGATGCCGGGCACAATGGCGGCGCGGTCGAACGCTACCAGATCTTTCATTTGCCGGCGTTGTTCGTGGTGTGCGAGGGTCAATTCCTTGGGCAATTACAGACGCGCCTTACACCTGCCGACCTTGCCGAGGCCGTGAAACACGCACTCGCCCGTACACCAGAGGAATTGCCATGACCGCAGTTGCACCCCAGTCGCCACGCATTGGCATCATCGGCACCGGTGCCATCGGTGGTTTCTATGGCTTGATGCTGGCACGTGCCGGCTTCGACGTACATTTCCTGTTGCGCAGCGAGTACGCAGCGGTCAGCGAGCACGGCTTGCGGGTAAACAGCACGGTGTTCGGGCCCCTGCACCTGCACCCGGTGCAAGCCTATGCCCGCGCTGCCGATATGCCACCGTGCGATTGGTTGCTGGTGAGCACCAAGTCCACGGGCAACCTGGAGCTGGCCCCAACCATTGCCCAAGTCGCCGCGCCGGACGCCAAAGTGGTGTTGCTGCAAAACGGTCTGGATGTGGAAGACAGCCTGCGTGAACACCTGCCGCCATCGCTGCACCTGCTCGGCGGCCTGTGCTACATCGGCGTGCACCGCTCGGGGCCTGGAGTGGTTGAGCATCAGGCCCTGGGCCGGGTCAACCTGGGGTACCACAGCGGTACGGCGGCCAATGATGAAGACCGACAGAGGGCGATTGTAGAGGCGGGCGCGGCGCTGTTTCATAAGGCCGGTATCGAGTCCCAGGCCATGGCCAACGTGCATCAGGCGCGCTGGCACAAACTGGTGTGGAACGTGCCCTACAATGGCCTTTCCGTGCTATTGGGCACCGGCACCACGGCGATGATGGCGGATGAGTCCAGCCGTGAATTGATCCAGGCGTTGATGGCCGAAGTGGTGCAGGGCGCTCACGCCTGTGGCCATGAAATTCCCGCCAGCTACGCCGAACAGATGTTCGCCATGACCGAAACCATGGACGACTATCTGCCTAGCATGTACCACGATCATATTCACAAACGTCCGCTGGAACTGGCGGCGATTTACGCGCGGCCTTTAGCTGCCGCCAGAGCTGCCGGTTGTGAATTACCGCGAATACAGGCGTTGTACCAGGCCTTGAGTTTTATTGATCGGCATAACCGCTGAGTCGGGGGAGTACACCATGGCAAAGGGATTGGGCGACAAGCTGGTGCTGGCGATTTCTTCGCGCGCGCTGTTCGACCTGAGCGACAGCCACAAGGTTTATCTGGCTCAAGGCGTCGAGGCCTATCGCAAATATCAGATCGAGCATGAGGAAGAATTCCTTGAGCCCGGCGATGCTTTTCCGTTGGTCAAGAAGCTGCTGAGCCTTAACGCCAGCCTCGGTCGGGCGCGGGTCGAAGTGGTGTTGGTGTCTCGCAACAGCGCTGACACGGGCCTGAGGGTGTTCAATTCGATCCAGCATTACGGCCTGGATATTTCCCGCGCCGCTTTTGTTGGGGGGCGTAGTCCCTATCCTTATTTGGCGGCCTTTGGTTGTCATCTGTTTCTTTCCACCCATGCCGAGGATGTACGCAGTGCCCTCGATGCCGGCTTTGCTGCTGCGACGATTTTGTCGGGCGGCGCACGGCGGGCTTCCAGTGAGGAACTGCGAATTGCCTTTGATGGTGATGCGGTGCTGTTCTCCGATGAATCGGAGCGTGTGTGCCAGGCCGGCGGGTTGGAAGCGTTCCAGGCCAGCGAGCGCGAGTCGGCACGCCAACCTTTGCACGGCGGTCCTTTCAAGGGGTTCCTGGCGGCGCTCAACCTGTTGCAACGTGAGTTTCCGGACGAGGCCTGCCCGATCCGCACCGCGCTGGTCACCGCCCGTTCGGCGCCGTCTCACGAGCGGGTGATTCGCACCTTGCGTGAATGGGATATTCGCCTGGATGAATCGTTGTTCCTCGGCGGCCTGGAGAAGTCCGCGTTCCTTGAAGCCTTCGCCGCCGATGTGTTTTTCGATGACCAGGCCGGTCATTGTGAGAAAGCCAGGGAGGTGGTGGCCACCGGGCATGTGCCCCATGGCATCAGTAATGAGGTTAGGGTTCAGTCCGAGAGCTAAGTCGCTGCTAAGCTCATTTCATCTCCGCCATCCTGGCAGTCCAGGAGGTTCTATGATTCGTTCGATGTTGTACGCCACGGATCTCGGTCTGTATGCGCCTTATGTGATGCAGCACGCATTGGCGCTGGCGCGAACGTTCAAGGCGGACTTGTATGTGATCCACGTGGTCGAGCCCATCGGGCTGTTCGCCGAATCGGTGTTACAGAGCTACCTTGATGAGAAGGCGTTAAGTGAATGGCAAACCCAGGGCCTGACTACGGTCATGGCGACGATCGAGCAACGGGTGCTGGACAGCTTTCGTGAGGAATTGGAGGACGGGGAGCAAGACCTGAAATTGATTCGCTCGGTACGGGTGATCCAGGGGGACCCGTGCGAGGTGATACTCGACCAATTGCGCAAACTTTCCGTAGACCTGTTGATCGTAGGCAGTCATAGCCATGCAACGTCGGCGGCCACACCGCTGGGTCGCACCGCTGCGCGGGTGTTGCAGCTGTCTACGGTGCCGGTTTACCTGGTGCCCTCGCTACAGCGCCGACGCAGTGATGACGTGTGATGGATAAAAAACGATAAAAAGTTCTAGATTTATCCGTCGAACCTTTAATATAGTTATATACCGTCGCTGATACCCGTGGCGTCTATCTGCTTTGAGGGACACATATGAAGCTTCAACAACTGCGCTACATCTGGGAAGTGGCGCACCACGACCTCAACGTTTCCGCTACCGCTCAAAGCCTTTACACCTCGCAACCCGGTATCAGCAAGCAGATCCGCCTGCTCGAAGACGAGCTGGGTGTTGAAGTGTTCGCGCGCAGCGGCAAGCACCTGACCCGTGTGACCCCGGCTGGTGAGCGTATCATCACCACCGCTGGCGAGATCCTGCGCAAAGTCGAAAGCATCAAGCAGATCGCCCAGGAATTCTCCAACGAGAAGAAGGGCACCCTGTCGATCGCCACGACCCACACCCAGGCCCGTTATGCATTGCCTCCGGTGATCCGCGATTTCATCAAGCAATACCCGGACGTGGCGCTGCACATGCACCAGGGTTCTCCGATGCAGATCGCCGAGATGGCCGCAGACGGCACCGTGGATTTCGCCATTGCCACCGAGGCCCTGGAGCTGTTCGGTGACCTGGTGATGATGCCGTGCTACCGCTGGAACCGCTGCGTGGTTGTGCCGCAAGGTCACCCATTGGCCAAGCTGCCGAAGCTGACCCTGGAAGCCCTGGCCGAATACCCGATCGTGACTTACGTGTTTGGTTTTACTGGCCGTTCCAAGCTCGACGAAGCGTTCAGCCATCGCGGCCTTACACCGAAAGTGGTGTTTACCGCAGCCGACGCCGATGTGATCAAGACTTACGTGCGCCTGGGCCTGGGCGTGGGGATCGTCGCCAAGATGGCGGTGGACACCAACCTCGATAAAGACCTGGTGGTACTCGACGCCAGCGAGTTGTTCGAGTCCAGCGTGACCAAGATCGGTTTCCGTCGCGGCACGTTCCTGCGTGGTTTCATGTGCGACTTCATCGAGAAGTTCGCGCCGCACCTGACCCGTGAAGTCATGGCCAAAGCGATCCAGTGCCACAACAAGCAGGAACTGGAAGAACTGTTCGACGGCGTAGAATTGCCAGTCCACTAAGGCTCGTGTAGTGAGCGGGCTTGCCCCGCGCTGGGGGGCGAAGCCGCCCTAAATCCAGGCACCGCGGTGTTTTAGGATTACCGAAGTTATTTGGACTCGGGGCGGCTTCGCCCCCCAGCGCGGGACAAGCCCGCTCACTACAAGTGCGTCAGCAGTGGCTTACTTGGCCTCGGTAACCGTAAATAGTTGCCGAGCGCCTGCCACCAGAATCTCGACCTCATCCCCTTCGAACTTGCCCAGCAAGCCTTTGCCCAAAGGTGAGCGCGGGGTGATGACGGTGACCGGCTGCCCGACCACATCCACTTTCAAACCCGCCGCATCCGGTGCCAGGAACAGCCACTGCTGGCGACCGTTTTCATCCTCCAGGCCCAGTAGCGCGCCGACCTCTATCCCTCGCTGATCATCGTATGCACGCAGTTGCAGGTTCTGGCACAGCGCTAGCGCTTGCTTGATTTCCTCGACGCGCTTGGCTTGGCCGGCGGCGAGGTACGAAGCCTCCAGCCCCAGGGTGTCGTATTTGTTTTCCGCGATGTTTTCTTCGTGGGTCGCGGTTTCGTAGGCGGTCTGCGCGGCGCGTTGGGCGATGTCGAGGTCGACGGTGAGCTTTTCCAGAATCAACTGGTGGACGGCGTGTTTATTCATGGTCATCAATCGCAGAATTGCAGGACATTGGCCCGGGTCTTTTCGTTGGGGGCGTTCTGGTCCTGTTGCAGCCAGAACTGGCACTTTGGGTTGGACTGGTTGCGCGCGTTGCTGCGGGCCTGGTCCAGGGTTTGCTGCTGTTCCTGTTTACGCAGGTTCTCTTGGTATTGCTCGAACAAGCGGTTGGGTGGTTCAGGCGCAACCACCGCAGGCGTGCCCAGTTGCTCAACCGCTTGGGCCACCGGTGCCAGGCTTTGCGGGAACAGATAGCGCGACGCCAGCCAAGTGGTCAGCGCGATGGCGATAAACCCCAGCCACACGCCCAGCGCGATGGCGATACAGAGCTTGAGCAGCGACAACGGACGATCAGACATGAAGGCCTCCTGGCAGGCATTTGCGGCGTGGCGGCGATTGTCGCACAGCCACCGTGCAGAATAATCGCGATCAAGCCTTCTGCATCGGCGCATTTATGCGGACAATCGAGCCTTTGAGTGATGGAGCCCGGAATGAAAGCCCGCTGGGATATTTTTTGCAGCGTCGTCGACAATTACGGCGACATCGGCGTGACCTGGCGTTTGGCTCGCCAATTGGTGGCGGAGCATGGATGTGAAGTGCGCTTGTGGGTCGATGACCTGCGCGCCTTCGAGCGGATGTGTCCCGACATCGATGTGCAGGTGCATCTGCAATGGCAGGAAGGTGTCGAAGTGCGGCACTGGCCGGCCGACTGGGTGAGCGCGCCGGCGGCGGATGTGGTGATCGCCGCCTTCGCGTGCCAGTTGCCGCCCGATTATATGGAAGCCATGGCCGAGCGCGAACGCGTGCCGCTGTGGATGAACCTGGATTACCTGAGTGCCGAAGACTGGGTGGTGGGCTGCCACCGCCTGCCATCGGTGAAGTTCAAGGGCGTACAGAAGTATTTCTTTTTTCCCGGTTTCCGGCCCGGCACGGGCGGCCTGTTGCGGGAGGCGGGGTTGTTGGAACAGCGCAGGGCGTTTCAACAGGATGGGGCTGCGCAGCGACAGTTCCTGCAAACCCTGGGCGTGTTTCCTGACGACGGCGCGCGCTTGATCTCGCTGTTTGCCTACGAAAATGCCGGGCTCGCCGGTTGGTTGGACGTGTTATCGACGGACGGGCGTGCCACTCATCTATTGGTGCCGGAGGGGCGCGTCCTCGGTGATGTAGCGCGTTGGCTCGGGCTCGAGGGCTTGGTGGCGGGGGATATCCATCAGCGCGACGCCCTGACTGTGCAGGTGCTGCCATTTGTGCGCCAGGAACAATACGACCGCGTGTTGTGGTGCTGCGACTTCAACGCGGTGCGCGGCGAAGACTCGTTCGTGCGTGCCCAATGGGCCGGGCGGCCGCTGTTGTGGCACATCTATCGCCAGGACGAGGATATCCACCTCGACAAGCTCGATGCATTCCTTGAGTTGTATACGGCGGCCTTGTCGCCAGCCGCCAGAGCAGCGCTGGTCGCGCTTTGGCAAGCCTGGAATACGGACGGCGATATGGCACAAGGGTGGAAAATGCTCCTGGAACACTGGCCAGAGGTGAGCCAGCACGCTGAAAACTGGTGTCTGGAACAGGCCTTGCAGGCCGATCTTGCGACGGCGCTGGTACAGTTTTATGAAAGTTGGATATGATACGCCACCTTGATTTTTGTAAATCCCATCCAAATTTCGGATATATGCAATGAAAACTGGTAAAGAACTGAAACCCGGTACAGTGATCCGTCTCGAAAACGACCCTTGGCTGGTTCAGAAAGCTGAGTTCACCAAGTCTGGTCGTAACAGCGCAATCATGAAGACCAAGCTGAAAAACCTGCTGACCGGTTACAAGACCGAGATCGTTTACAGCGCCGACGACAAACTGGACGACGTGATCCTCGACCGCAAAGAAGCGACCCTGTCCTTCATCAGCGGCGACACCTACACGTTCATGGACACCACCGACTACACCATGTACGAGCTGAACGCTGAAGATATCGAAGCCGTTCTGCCGTTCGTTGAAGAAGGCATGGAAGACGTCTGCGAAGCTATCTTCTTTGAAGATCGCCTGGTGTCCGTAGAGCTGCCGACCACTATCGTGCGTCAGGTTGACTACACCGAAGGTTCGGCTCGTGGCGACACTTCTGGCAAGGTGATGAAGCCTGCCAAGCTGAAAAACGGTACCGAACTGGCCGTTGCAGATTTCATCGAAATCGGCGACCTGATCGAGATCGACACCCGTGAAGGTGGTTCGTACAAAGGCCGCGCCAAGAAGTAATTCTGGCCCCGCCGATACGAAAAAACCCGACTCTGAGTCGGGTTTTTTATGCGCGTCTGTTTGATCAGACGGTTACGTGCAGGCGTACATCGACGTTGCCACGGGTGGCGTTGGAGTACGGGCACACCTGGTGAGCGGCGTCGACCAGGCTCTGTGCGTCGTCCTGATCCAGGCCGGGCAGGCTGATGTGCAAGTCGATATCCAGGCCGAAACCGCCGGGGATTTGACCGATGCCAACGTGGGCAGTGATCGAAGCGTCATCCGGGATCTTGCGTTTGGTCTGGCTGGCCACGAATTTCAGCGCGCCGATAAAGCAGGCCGAGTAACCAGCGGCGAACAGTTGCTCCGGGTTGGTGGCTTGGCCACCAGCGCCACCAGTTCCTTGGGGGTAGAGAGTTTGACATCGAGGATGTTGTCGCTGGAAACGGCGCGACCATCACGGCCGCCGGTTGCGGTAGCTACTGCTGTGTAGAGAGTTTGCATGGTGTGGTCCTCTTGGGTGTGTAGTGCTAAATGTTTGCGCGCTAAGTAGTTGGTGAGATGAATGTATAGCGCTAATGTTTAGTGCGCAAGATAAATTTACACATTATTTAGCGATGCGCGGTTTCTAATACGCCACAAAACACAATGTGGGAGCTGGCTTGCCTGCGATGGCGGTTTCTCAGTCACAGTCTTTGGTGACTGTCACACCGCTATCGCAGGCAAGCCAGCTCCCACATTTGAGATAGTGGCTGGCCGCGCTACTGTGTCAGACGCTTGCTTGCAGGTTACTGCGCAACGCAATCAAATCAGCCTGCAGCTTGCGCAGTTGCTCCAGCTCCAAACCGCTGGCCCCCAGAATGCACTGCGGAATCCCCATGGCCTTATCCTGCAAAGCACGCCCGGCATCCGTCAATTCCACCACCACCACCCGCTCATCCTCACGGCTGCGGGTGCGGCTCAACAGACCTTCAGCCTCCAAACGCTTGAGCAGCGGGGTCAGTGAGCCCGGATCCGTCAGTAGGCGGCTGCTGATTTCACCGACGGTCAACCCGTCCTCTTCCCACAGCACCATCATGGCCAGGTACTGCGGATAGGTCAGGCCAAGGGCCTGCAGCAGCGGTTTGTAGACCTTGGTCATCAACAACGACGTGGAGTGCAGGGCGAAACACAACTGGTTGTCCAGCATCAGGGATTCGCAGGGGCGGGATTCTTGCTCATGGCGGTACCTCGGGAAAGCGTGTCTGGGCTGGAATCTAGCGGGCAAATGTTTAATGCGCCAGATAATTCTGTCCGATCTGTCAGGCCAGGCCGCTTTGCAGTGCCAGATCCCAGGGCGGTATTGGGCTGAAACGGGATTTCAGGTACTCCAGTAACAACCGACTACGGGCGTTCGGCTGTTGCTCGAGGCGCAGCGCATAGATGCCGGTGGTCTCCGGACTTGGCAGCCCGTCTTCGCAAAACAGTGGCAACAGTTCGCCGCGCACCAGGTATTCACTGGCCAGCCAGGTGGGGAGGTGGGCGATGCCCAGCCCGGCGAGGGCTCCAGACAGCAAGGCTTCGGCATTGTTGGCGCTCATGCGGATGCGTTGCGGACGGTAGGTGGCGCGGCGCCCATCCAACTCGAAGCGCCAGGCGAACATCGGGGCCAGGCCGTCCCAGTCGAGGCCGTCATGCTCACTGAGTTCGCGCGGGTGAGTCGGAGTACCCCGGCTTTTCAGGTAGGCCGGGCTGGCACAGGCGATGCGTACGATGCTGGCCAGAGGGGTGGCGATCAGCCGAGTGTCGACGATATGCCCGGCACGCAGTACCAAGTCGACTTTACCCAGATGCGCGCCCTGCATGTCCACAAAGCTGTCGATCAAGTGCAAGTGCACATCCAGGCCCGGGTACACGTTGAGGAAGTCCGCAATCACCGGCGCCAGGTGGCGCCGGCCAAATGCTGCTGGTGCGTCCACCCGGATCAAGCCTTCCGGCGCATGGCTCAAGGACACGGCTTCGGCACGTGCCAGTTGCAGCTCGCTGACAATCCGTCGTGCGCGTTCGGCAAACGCCAGGCCGGCCGGGGTCGGGACTACTGCGTGGGTACTGCGCTGGAACAGCCGGCTGCCCACCGAACCTTCCAGGCTGTCGATCCGCCGTGCTACCGCCGAAGGGGTCAACGGATGGCGACGCGCGGCGGCGGAAAAGCTGCCCGTTTCAAGTACATCGAGAAACAGGCTCAGTTGATCGGTCAGGGTATTGGGGTTCATGGCGCACGCTTATGCGGGATTGGCACAGCCATTGTGCGTTGCTGTGCGTTTCCACGCTATAGCCGACTGCGTAGCATGCAGGTCTTGGGTGAGTGGAGCAGTGAAAAGTGTTGGATTTAGCGTTGTACCTGGTATTGGGTGTGGCTTTGGGCACCGTGGGTGGCCTGTTCGGGATTGGCGGCGGGCTGATCGCGATCCCAGTGCTGGGGGTATTTTTCGGCCTGGACCAGCAGATCGCCCAGGGCACCGCGTTGGTCATGGTGGTGCCTAACGTGATGTTGGCGCTGTGGCGTTATCATCAGCGTAATCACATTTACCTGCGCCACGCACTGCCGCTGGGCGTCATGGGTTTCAGCTTCGCGTGGTTGGGCTCGATCTGGGCGGTGGGCCTGGATGCGGGCTTGATGCGCATCGGTTTTATCGCCTTCCTCATGGCGCTGTCGGCTTACAACCTGTTGCGCATGTTCACCCGTAACGCGCCGCCCACCGCCGAAATGCGCTACTCCTGGCCATGGCTCGGTGTGCTCGGTGCGGCGTCCGGGTCCATGGGCGGTTTGTTTGGCGTGGGCGGCGCGGTGATCGCCACGCCGGTGCTGACCAGTCTGTTCGGTACCACACAAGTGGTTGCCCAAGGTTTGTCCTTGGCGCTGGCACTGCCGAGCACTGGCGTGACGCTCGTGACCTATGCCTGGCACCACGAGGTGGACTGGTTGATCGGCGCGCCCCTGGCGGTGGGCGGCCTGCTCAGTATCAGTTGGGGTGTGAAAGTCGCCCACGCTTTGCCGGAGCGGACCTTGCGCGGCCTGTTCTGCGCGTTCCTGATGGTGTGTGCGGTGATGCTGACGTTTAAAGTTTGAAGCCTTCGACGATGTACTCCGCCAGGCAATCGGTGATTGGCGAAGCAATCCCAAGGTTGCGCAGCAAGCGCAGATTCATCGACGGCAGTGGCGGGAAGCCCTCATCGCGACCGAGTACCCGCAGGTCTGGAGTCACCAGGCTTTCCATGCTGACCATCACTGCCAGGCCCGCGCTCACTACCGCCTGGATCGCCGCTCCGTTGGAGCTGTGATAGGCCAGGCGATAATCGCGCCCAGCCATCTCCAGTGCGGTACGTGCCCACTGGGTGTAGAGGCAGTCGGCGCCGGAAATCGCCAGGGGCAGTGCATCGTGCTCGTCCACGCAGAAGCTCGGCGCGGCGGCCCACACCATGCGCTCGGTGCGCAATAGTTCGCCGATATCATTGCCGGGCTCGCGGCTGATTACGGTCAGCGCCAGGTCGCGTCGCTGCATCAGCACGGTGGAGGCCTCGCAGTGCATTTCGATCTGGATCAGCGGATACGCCTTGGAAAACTGCTTGAGAATCCCCGGCAGGAAACGCATCACGTAGTCGTCCGGCGTGCCGATGCGCACCAGGCCCACCATATGCGGCTCGCGCAGGGTGTTAAACACCTCGCTGTGCAATTTCAGGATGCGTCGCGCATAGCCCAACAACACCTGGCCTTCGGGTGTCAGCCGCACCTGGCGGCCATCACGTTCGAACAGTTTGCGCTGCAGTACGTCCTCCTCCAGGCGCTTCATCTGCATGCTCACCGCCGATTGGGTGCGGTTCACCAGTTCGCCAGCGCGGGTGAAACCGCCCTGATCGGCGATGGCGACGAAGGTACGCAGCACTTCAGTGTCGATGCTCGGGAAGCTGGTCAATTGATCAATCTCTGAGATGTATTGCATAAGAAACATTCGTTGGATTGATCTTAAGCGCCGGCACACACTTGTGCCATCCCCACGGGAGGGCGAGAAGATGAAAGGTCAACGTGGTTTTGTATTAGTGGCCAAGCGGCCGTTTTCCAGGGTGCTCAATGCACTGTGCCGCTGGCATGAGCGCCAATTGCTGGTGAATTTGAGCGACGATGCACTCAAGGATATTGGGCTCAATCGGGTCGATGTGGAGCACGAGCGTCGCCTGCCCGTGTGGCAAGACCCCCTGCGAAAGTGACTCGGATGCAGTAGGGTAGACGGCGAGCCCACCCGGAGAATTCCATGCCCGCCGATCTGTCTTTCTCACTCAAGCAAGCTCGACGCATGGCGCTGGCGGCCCAGGGATTTTCCGGGCGCCAGGCGCCGGCACAGATAAAAGCCGCGCACCTTAACCGCTTGATCGAACGCCTCGGTGTGTTGCAGATCGACTCAGTCAATGCGGTGGTGCGCTCCCACTATTTGCCACTGTTTTCCCGCTTGGGCAATTACTCTCCCTTGATGCTTGAACAGGCCGCCTGGAGCCAGGGCCGACGGCGTTCGTTGTTCGAATACTGGGGGCATGAGGCCTCGCTGTTGCCGATGGCGCTGTACCCGCTGATGCGCTGGCGCATGGAGCGAGCCAAGCAAGGGCTGGGGATTTATTCGCAGATGGCGCGCTTTGGGCGTGAGCAGCAGGCCGTGATTGGGCGCGTATTGAAGACTGTCGAGCAGCAAGGCGCTTCGGGGCGGGAAGCTTGTCCACCCGCGAAGAACGCGCCGGTCCGTGGTGGGACTGGAGCGATGAAAAGCACGCGTTGGAATGGCTGTTCGCCGCAGGTTTGGTGACCGTGGCCGGTCGGCGTGGGTTTGAGCGCCTATATGATTTGCCGGAGCGAGTAATCCCCGGCGAGTTTCTGCACGCCTCTCTAGATGAGGCGCAGGCACAGCGCGGTTTACTGCTGCACAGTGCCACTGCATTGGGTGTGGCCGTTGAAAAAGACTTGCGTGATTACTTCCGCCTGGACCCCGCCGACAGCCGCAATCGCTTGGCTGAGCTGGTAGAAGACGGGCAGTTGCTGACCTGTCAGGTCCAGGGTTGGAAGCAACTGGCGTATTGCCTGCCCGAGCCGAAAGTGCCGCGCAAGGTGCCGGCCAGCGCGTTGCTGTCGCCGTTCGATTCGCTGGTCTGGGAGCGCAGCCGCACCGAGCGTCTGTTTGATTTTCGTTACCGGTTGGAGATCTACACCCCGCAAGACAAGCGGGTCTATGGCTACTACGTGCTGCCGTTTTTGCACAACGAACGAATCGCCGCCCGCGTTGACTTGCGCGCCGAACGTGCCAATGGATGTTTGGCGGTGCATGCGGTGCATGAAGAAGAGCCGGGGCTGGATGAGGAGGGGATGGTGGCGTTGGCGTTGAATTTGCGGCAGATGGCGGCTTGGCTGGGGTTGGAGCGGGTGCAGCTTAATTGCCAGAGGGTGAGTGCCGATCGGTTGAGAGGGGCAATGCTTAATTTGGATGTTGATCTCTATTCGTACCGCCGCTCCCACCTTTGAACGTATTCACAAATCAAAATGTGGGAGCGGCGGTGCGACGATTCGACTTGCTCGCGAAGGCGTCAGTACAGGCAACTCAAATGTCAGCGTTTAACCTGCTTCAACGTCTCGGCAATCAAAAACGCCAATTCCAGCGATTGGTCAGCATTCATCCGCGGGTCACAGTGCGTGTGATACCGGTCCGACAAGCCATCTTCAGTGATCGGTCGCGCGCCACCGATGCATTCGGTGACATTCTGCCCGGTCATCTCGATATGAATCCCGCCAGCGTAGCTGCCCTCGGCCTGGTGCACCTGGAAGAACTCCT